>NZ_JBSFIK010000015.1:67159-126842 GCF_053597535.1 Streptomyces sp. NPDC001348
TGGCTCGCCCCGGCGCAGCGCGTCACGTACGGCGCGCAGCCGCTCGCCGTACTCGGCGCCGGTCGACAGGCCGAGTTTCGGGGCGAGTTCGGCGAGCAGACGGCGGTAGGTCACGCGTTTCTCGGCGTTGATCCACCACACGACGTCGTACTCGGAGCTGAACCGGTAGACGTACTCGGCGGCGAGCTGGGTCTTGCCCACCCCGGACATGCCGTGGAAGGTGAGCACGCCGGCACCGGACTCGCTGCTGTTCAGCAGGTGGTACGCCTCGTTCAGCAGTGGCTCGCGGCCGGTGAAGCGGGTGTTGCGGCGGGGGACGCCGCCCCACACCTCCGGCATGGCCGACGGGAAGCGCGGTCCGCGCCGGCTCTCGGCGCTCTCCGGCAGCGGTTCGTACGCCAGGTCGAGCCGTTCGACGACCCGTCGTTCGGCTTCGTCCGGGCCGGTGTTGACGAGGTCGACGGGGGCGAGGACGGCGGTGGCGGTGGGGATCGAGGCGGTGGTCAGCGAGACGGCCGCGAAGCGTGCGGGGTCCGGCGCCACGACCTCGCGCAGCGCCTCGTTCCACTCCTCGAAGCTGCGCGGGCCGAGTTTGAAGTACCACTCGCTGATCAGGATGAGGATGCGGCCCTCGGCCAGGCTCAGGTCGCGCAGCAGCTCCGGCAGCGGGACTTCGGGCGGCGCGTCCCAGCGCAGGTACACCACCCGCAGGCCGCGCCGCTCCAGACGGTCCCCGATCCAGGCCGCCCAGGCCCGGTTGAACCCGGCGAAGCTGATCGTGACGGTCTGCTTCGCGGTCCCCCTCCCGGCTGACCCGACCGGCCTACGAGTTCCAGACATGCAGCGGCCTCCCGCTCGCGATTTTAGAAGCTGGGCACGGCCCCGGGAAGGCTCGTGACCGCGCCTGCGCCGATGCTCGTGGATCGCATCCTTTCCCACCGGCGCGGCGATCTTCACCTCCGGACGCGACGCCGTGCGCGTGGACCGGCGCCTCACTCACGCGAAGCGGCGCCCATCGGCCGCGTGGCGCTGTGTCCACAGCCGGCGGGCGGCCCGGACGTACTCGCGGGCCCGGACGGCGTGGTCCCTGGGAACGGTGATGTCACCCATGCGCTGGTGGGTGTCGACCATGGCCTCGACGAACTGCCGCCCCGGCGCGGTGAGATCGTCCGATCCGACGAGCGCCGGGAGCGCCGCCGCCACCTGTTCGTGGTACCGCGCGAACTGGCCCCAGGCGGTGTCGCGGTCCGCGGGGTCCGCCTCGCCGAGAGCGCGGCGCTGGTAGTAGTCCGCGAGCGCGAGATGGGCGTAGGCGCCCTGTAGCAGGCCGTCGTACGGGCGGGGCTCGGGCCGCCAGGGCGCGAAGTACCGGGCTCGGCCGTCCGAGTGATGCAGGATCACCATGTCGCTGAGGACGGCCAGTTTGGCGTGCTGCAGTTCGTGCACCAGGGTGGCGGCGAAGGCCGTGGCGTCCGGTGGGGTGCTGCTGAGGACGGCGCCGAAGGCCTCCCGCCGGGTGGCGCTGCACGAGCCGTGGGCGCGGCCCCCGGCCGAGTCTCCCGGCACGGCGAGCGGCACCAGGCAGCGCAGCAGGACCGCCGCCTCGGTGAGCCGCCCCTCACCGCCGAGCCGCAGCGCCGTCGCGGTGCCCGACCAGGCCTGCAGCCAGCGTTTGCGTTCGCTGTCGTCGAGGGCGACGGGGCCGCTCAGACCGTAGTAGTGCGGTCCGCCGCCGTGCACGGTGCGGTACGGGTCCAGGTCGTCCAGCGGGACCAGGGCGCCCTCGGGGAGCAGGCCGGGCAGCGCGTACGCCGAGGTCCAGGCGCGGGAGCCGGACCAGGCGCCGACGCCGTCCTCCAGGTGGACGACGGTGGTGGCGTCCGGAAGGCGCAGGGTGAGCCGGCCGCTTCGGTGGACGGCGTCGACCGGCGTCGGCTCCGGCCGGTCCGTGCGCAGCGCTCCGACGGAGGGCAGGACGAGCGTCCCGGCGTGCGCGGTGAGGCGTACGGCGAAGGGGATGCCGGCGCGGGCGGCGAGCGCCGCGGCCACGGTGCCGAAGTGGTCCAGGTCGGCGGCCAGGTCCCGCCGGGTCTCCGGGCGGGCGCCGTCGGTGGCGCGCAGCAGGCGCAGGGCGCGCTGCCCCCAGGGGCCGAGCAACGGTTGCAGGAGGCCGGTGCGCACGACCGTGCCGGCGTCCGTCCCGGCCCGTTCGCCGGGGCCCGCCGTGGTGGCCTCCGTCTCCTCCAGCAGCGTCCAGGCCTCCCGCAGCCGCTGCCGCGCGTCCGGGGAGCAGACCGGCGAGTCCGCCGCCCCGTCGTGGACGGCGCGCAGGAGGAGGAGCCGCCGGGTGTCCTGGTCGCGTGCCAGGAGGGCGAGGGTGTCGCGGCTGCCCCCGGTGCGGCCCAGTTCGGTGAGGGCGTGGGCGGGCGGCGGCGGAAGTATCACGGGGGGCCTCCTTCGGCCGAGGCGGCGGCCGGTACGCCTGCCGTTTCCTCGGTGAGCCGTCGCGCCACGTGCCGGATGAAACGCTGGAGGTCCGCGCAGTAGACGGAGGGGTTGGCGAAGCCGTGTCCGGCCCGGTAGCGGTGGGCGTACTGGCCGCCGCCGCACACCCGGAGCAGCGGGCAGGCGCGGCACCCGGCGCCGAGCGCGTCCTCGCCGGTCTGCCGGGCCGCGACCGCCGGGTGGCGCAGCACCTCGTCGAGGCTGTGCCGGAAGACGTCGAGGCCGGTCTCGGCGGCGCCCTCGTAGCAGGACTTCAGGGAGTCGACCTGTTCGAGCGATCCGTCCGTCTCGACGACGACCGACTCGAACGGCGCGAGGCCGAGGGACTCGGTCGCGGCGGGCATGCCGAGCAGCAGGGCTATGCACGCCTCGAAGAGGCGGACCCTGGTCTCCCGTCGTCCCGTCTCCCACCAGCGGTCGAAGACGGCGCACAGCCACCGGCCGTGGCGTTCCTCGCCGAGGTGTGCCGGCGGGGCGGACCAGTTGCCGTGCGGCAGCAGCAGGTCGAGGGCCGGGGGACGCAAGGAGAGCAGCGAGTCGTAGGTCTCGACCGGGTCGAGCGTCGGGTCGACGACGGTGAGGATGCCCGCGTAGGAGCCGGCGAAGTGGTCGGCGAGCAGACGTGCCCCGCGGGACGCGGCGGGCCAGGACGGGCGGCCCGCGTGGTCGACCCGATGGGCGTTGTGGCCGGGCAGGCCGCCGTCGAGGCTGATGCCGACACGGATGCCGGCGGCGGCCAGGACGGTGAGGCGCCGCTCGGTGAGGAGGGTGGCGTTGGTCTGGACGACCGGGTGGACGGAGGTCCCGGACGGGACGCGGTCACGGACCGCCGCGGTGAAGCGGGCCAGGGTGCCGGCGCCGGCCAGGAGGGGTTCACCGCCGTGCAGGACGAGGGAGAACGCGGTCAGGCCGTGGGTGCTCGCGTGCTCGGCGATACGGGTCGCCGTGCGGTCCAGCACGGCGGGGGACGCGGTCCGTGGACGGTCGCGCCAGGTCCGGTCCGGTCCCTCGTAAAGGTAGCAGTAACGGCACGCGAGGTTGCAGCGGCCGTGCGTCTTCACGATGAACTGCCGGAAGGGGAACGGGGCAGCGGGAGCAACGCCGTACGACACTCGCCACCCCCATGCCTTCGGCCGTCCACGGGCCGCATTCCCGAACGGGCCACGGGCAAACTGAACGTGCCTGTGGGCGAAGGGATTTGACCGGATCCCGCCCTGTGTCAGAAGGAGCTGTTGAAGCCCCACAGCATCTCGCCCGGCTGGGCGGCCCGCTCCCGCAGGTCCGCCAGCACCTCGCGCAGCACGGGATGCCGGACCGTCCTCAGCTCGGCCAGGTTCATCGCCAGCACGTCCGGCAGGGGCCCGTCCCCCGCCGCCTCGGGTGCCGGCACCTGCTCCGGCATCTGCTCCGGCACCTGCTCCGTGGGCTCCACGCTCATGGTCTCCCCCATCTCACTCCAGCTCGGCCAGCCTGCGCAGCGTCTCCTCGACGGTGGGCTCGCCCGTGCCCACGCCGTCCCGCGGCATCCGCTGCCACTCCGCCCGCGCCGACCGGTAGGCCTCGCGGGCCGCGCGCGGGCGGGCGGCCGCCTCATAGGTCCTACCCCGCCAGTGGTGTGCCTGAGCGTGCAACTCCACGGCCGCGAGCCGCTGCCGCTCGGTCTCGGCCGTCTCCTCCGCGTCCCCCGCGGCCTGGGCCGCGTCCCGGAACGCGTCCACCGCCGGGTCCAGCCGGGTGGCCCGGCCGAGGCTGCGGTACGTCTCGAACCGGGCCCTGCCGAGTTCCAGCAGGCAGCGCGCGGCCGACAGCGCGTCGTCCGCCTCGGCCGCCGCCAGCTCGAACAGGTGCTCCGCCTCGCGCAGGTCGACCGGGTCGCCCCGGGTGCCGTAGCGGGCCATGAGCGCCTTGCCCAGCGACAGCAGCCGGTGCGCCAGCCGGGGGTCGCCGGGCGGTGTCTCGGTGCGGCACTCGCGCAGCACCCGGATCGCCTGGGACAGCGGGCCGGACGCCCGGCCGCCGGTTTCCGGGGCGGCCAGCCGCAGCAGCGTCTCCCCCCACTCGGCGAGGACCTCCGCGTGGGCGGGCTCGTCGCGCGGTATGCCCCGGGCGGCCTGCTCGAACAGGTCGGCGGCCAGCCGTAGTTCTCGTGGGTCGCCCGACTCGCCGTGCCGTGCCACGCCGACCCGTCCCGAGCGCACCAGCAGCGCCGACCGCAGCGCCCGTTCGCGGGTCAGCCGGAGCCCCTCCTCGATCCGGTCGCGCGCCTCGTCCAGGGGGCCGCCCGAGGCCAGCAGCGCGTCGACCAGGTCGAGCCGGATGCGCACGCCCTCGCGCGGCGGCTGTTCGGTGCCGGCCTCGGCGGCGGTGTCCAGCGCGTCCCGCAGCGACCGGGCGGCCTGCTCGGCGTGGGCGCGGGCCTGCTCGGGATCGGCCGTGGCGTCGGCCAGGCGGAGCAGGATGCGCCCGTGGGCGAGCGGCAGTTCGGGCGGGCGCCGGCGGCGGTCCGGCCAGGCGTCGGCGAACGCCTCCAGCATGCCCACCGCGCCCTGCAGCAGCGCGCTGTCGTGTCCCAGGCGCCACTGCGCCTCCAGGGCGCCGACGCGTTCCAGGGTGAGCTTCAGGGCCTCGTCCTGCGTCAGGTCGGGGGCCGCGCAGGCCACCGCGTACTCGCGGTCGGCGCGGCGCAGCAGGTCCAGTGCGCCGCGGTGGTCCCCGTGCCGTCTGCGGTCGACCGCGGCCGCGTGCAGCACACCGGCGAGGACCGCCCGTTCGCGCAGCGCGTGCGGATGCGCGACGGCCCGCTCCGCGGCCTGCTCCGCCTCGCGCAGCAGCTCCGGCCCGCCCTGCACCTCCCACAGCCGCAGCGTGGCGTGCGCGTACTCCGCCCACAGTTCGGGATCGGAGCCGGCCGGCCGTTCGTGCTCGGTGGCGCCGCGCAGCAGCTGTACGGCGTCGATGACGTCCTGCACCATGCCCTCGTCCGCGAACCGCGCGAGCAGCGAACGGGACCGGGTGACCGCCCGGTGGGCCGAGGGGCGGCCGGCCGGACCGGACGGCGGACGGCCGCCGTAGGCCGCGAACTGTTCCGGCAGCGGCATGAACCGCTCCAGCACGCGCGCGGCGACCTCCGCGAACGGCTGCGGTATGAGCGTGCTGTCACCGGGGTCGCCGGCGGCGCCGGGGACCCCGGGGTAGGGGCCGCCGGGCGCGTACGGGCGTCCGGCGGCGGCGTCGCCGAGCTGGGCCAGGGCCAGCGCGGGGAAGTTGGGGCCGCCCTTGCCGTAGCGCTGCTCGATGTACTCCGAGCAGTGCTTGAGGACGAGGACCGCCTCGTCCCGGCCGAGGGTCGACAGCAGGGCCTCCCGGACGTCGGGCTGCATCTCGTACCACTGGGCGCCGGCGTCCCCGTAGCTCTCGCCCGCGCGGGTGAGGAGTCCGCTGAGCAGCACCTCGGCCAGCTCGGACGGGCCCGAGTCGGGGAGCATCGTGCGCTGGACGAGCTGCATCACCGGCAGGCAGAGCGGGGCGGCCGCCAGGCAGCCGGCGAGCCGGCCGGCGGCCGGGGAGGCGGTGGCGCGGAAGCGGCCGAGTCGCTGCGCCCAGGAGCGCTCCCCGGCGGGGCCCGCGGCCGGCGCGGGCGGCTGGTCCGCGCGTACCCAGCCGACGGCGCCGGCGACCGGAGCGGCACCGGCCCCGGACAGCAGCCGGGCCCACGCCCCGAGGGCCACCGGTTCGGGGGGCAGCACGGGGACGGGCAGGCCGCCGCCCCGCGGCTCCACCGGAACGCCGGCCGGGCCCCGCACCCGCAGCGCGGCGCCGCCCGGCGTCTCGCCGCGGGTGAGTTCGCCGTACGTCACCGGCAGCCGGGTGCGGTTCCACAGGCGCTGCGGAAGCGGCTGGAGTACGGCGGCCGGGGCCTGCCGGGCCAGGTGGTGCAGCAGCCGGTGGGCGCGGCCGCTGCGCCACAGCGGGCCCGCGCAGTCGCTCACCAGCAGGGTGATCCGCCGGCCCGTGGGGTCGCTGAGCCGGTCCGCCGCGTGCAGCGGTGCCGTGTGCGCGTCGGGGCTGCGGCTGACCAGCGGGTCGCCGTCCGGACCCTCGTGCAGATGGCTGACCCGGACGTCCCCGAACGCGCCCAACCGGGCGAAGACCTGCTCGAGTTCGGCGAACATGCGGTCCCACACCCGCATGGACGGCGAGACGTCCAGCACCAGCTGCAGCCGGGTGTCGCCGCGGGTGACGGCCCGGTGCACCGGTATCACCAAGCCCCGTGCGCGGGCGCTCAGTTCGGCGGTGGCGGTCTCGTCCAGCTCCCTGCGCAGGGGCGGCGCGGCGCTCCGGTAGCCCTGCAACGGCCGCAGGGCGCGCTGGAGTTCGAGCGGTGCGGGCAGTGCGGAGGCCACCGGTACCCCGACCGGCAGCGCCGAGGCGCGGCCCGGCGCGCGCCCGCGTCCCGCCCCGCCCGGCGTCGGCGGGTACAGGGGCACGCTTCCGTCGGTCCTGATGCCGTACGACGGCGCCGCGGGCGTCTCCGGCCGCGAGTCCTCCCGGGCCGACGTGGCCGGCCCCGCGGAGGGCGGGCTCTCCCGGTGACCATCGACGGCCCCTCCGCCGCCGCCCCGCCGCGGTCCGTCCGGTTCCGGCACCCGCGTCGGCCGCGCCCAGCGGGCCAGCCACAGGGCGTCGCTGAGCCCCTCGACGTCCGGGTCGAGGCCGACCAGCCGCAGCCGTGCGACGAGTTCGGCGATCGGATCCCCCGTGTCACCCGTGCCTTCGGGGTCCCGGCCCTGCGGGGCCCGGCCCGGGTCGGCGGGGCCGTGGCGTGCCTCGGCGTCGGGCATCAGCGGCTCACCTCGGACGGTCGAGTCGCTGGATGAGCAGGTCGGCGAGTCGGTCACGGCTGGGCGGGGCGGCCGCGTCGGTGAGGTAGATGGCGTTCAACAGCTGGTCGGCGGCGAGGAGTTCGCTGCGCGAGCGCTCCAGGAACCGGGTGATCAGGTCGTCGCCCGTACGGGCCGCCTCGTCGCCGAGGTGGGCGCGCACGAACGTGGCGAGCCGGTTGTGGTCCGGGCGGCCCAGCTCCAGGTGGATGCAGCGGCGCAGCAGCGGGGCGGGGAAGTCCCGCTCCCCGTTGCTGGTCAGTACCACGAACGGGAAGGCTCGGCAGCGCACCCGGCCGTCCCGGACCCGGACCTTGGTGCCGTCGGCGGTGAGCACCTCGGCCTCGCCGTCCGGCAGCCGGTCGGCCAGGCGCTGCAGCTCCGGAATCTCGAACTCGCCCTCCTCCAGCACGTTCAGCAGGTCGTTGGGCAGGTCTATGTCGCTCTTGTCGAGTTCGTCGATGAGCAGCACGCGCGGTGTGTCGGAGGGCAGCAGAGCGGTGCCGAGCGGGCCGAGGCGGATGTAACTGCCGATGGCCTCCACCGATCCGGGGCTGCCCGCCGCCGCGCCGAAGCCACCCTGCGCGGCGATCTGGACGTCCTGGAGCCGGGCGATGGCGTCGTAGTGGTACAGGCCGTCCTGGAGCGCGGAGCGGCTGACGATGGACCAGCGCAGTACGTCGCCCAGCCCCAGTTCGTACGCCACCGAGTGGGCCAGTGTGCTCTTGCCCGCGCCGGGACTGCCGGTGACGAGCAGCGGGCGGCGCAGGTAGAGCGCCGCGTTGATCATTTCCAGCTCCTCGGCGCCGGGCCGGTGCAGCTCCGCCAGGTGCCGGTGCGCGCCCAGCCTGCGCTCCCGGGAGCCGTCGCCGCTCCCGGTGTCCCGTCCGGCGAAGTCCCGCCAGGGCGGCGGCGGAGGCAGCCGGCTCATACCGTCGTGGGGTTCTCCGGCGCCTCGGTAGATGAGCCACTCACTGGGTTCCGTCATGTCCGGTCCTCGTCGTCACTCGTCCGCCACGGCAGCCGTCGAACGTGCATCACGGTATCGACCCGCAGGAAAGCTGGTAAGAGGCCGAAGGACGCTCGGGCACGTTGCATCAGGGGGCCTCCAGGAGATCTCCGGTTCCGGGCAGGGGCTGATGCGGATCGTCGTACAGAAGCGCTATCCCATCGGCCCAGTAGGCCTCGGTGAGCCCCGCGTACCGCTTCACCCGCAGCCCGTGCACCAGGTCGGGCAGGAACGCCGCGCCGTGACCGTCGTCGACGACGTGTCTGACGCCCCGGTGGAACTCCCCGCACACGGCGTCCGGCTGACTGCGCCAGCGGCGCCACACGACCACCGAGAAGCCGGCGTGCAGGATGCGGCCGAGCGCGGCGGCGTCGTCCTCGTAGCGCCGGTCGCCGTAGCGGCACAGCACCGGGACGGTCCGGGGTGGCAGGCCGCGCAGCCCCGCCACGGCCGGCACCGGCTCGCGCACCCCGTCGTCGCAGTCCAGCACCTCGGTCTGGGCGTCCCGGGCGTGCAGCCGGCGCCAGCGGTCCCGGCGTTCCGTCTCCTCCTCCCCGGCGCCGCTCCCCTGCGTGCCGGGCATCCCGGGCTCGCCGTCACCGGGGAGCTGGTCGCGGTCGCAGCAGCGCACGACGACGGGCCGCTCGGCGCCCAGCGGGAGGCCGTCCGGCCGCAGCCGCCACTCGTCCACGGCCAGCCCGAGCAGCGGGTGCGGCAGCGCCGCGTGCAGGGCCACGGGTCGCCCCGGCTCGTCGCAGCGGCGGAAGGCCTCGGCGAGCGGGGCCGCGACCCGATCCGGGAGCTCCTCCAGCAGGGTGCGCTCGTCCTCGTGCAGACGGGTCACGTCGCCGTCCGGTCCGGCCACGGAGACCGACCAGTCGCAGCGATCCGGCTCCCAGCCTCTGGGCAGCACCTCGAGCAGCACGGACAGCCCGGACCGGGCGGGCCGCTCCCCGGCCGGCCACGGCGGCGACCCGGTGCCGCGACGCAGCCCCAGCCATTCGGCACGCCGCCGGGCCAGGCCGTGGCGGTAACCGCTGTCGAGGCCCGTCGACGTCTGTTTCACCCACTCCCACAAGGCCTGTTCGGCCTCCAGCAGGCTGGGGGTGGCCGGGCGTTCCGCCGCCATGACCTGCATCGCGTAGTCGAGTACGAGCTTCAGCGCGCCGTCGTGCCGGGCGGACTCGTACAGCACGCCCAGACCGTCCCGCCAGCCTCGGGGAGCCGGAACCAGGGTGGGGAGCTGGAAGTTCGGCAGCGAGTCGAGGATGTCGAGCAGGCTGCGGGTGGTGACCGGCGGGGGCAGGTCGGCGAGCCGGCCGAGCAGTTCGCCGCGCTCTTCGGGGCCGAGCGAGCGGCCGGGGCGGGCCCCGAGCTCCCCCTGCAGGTCGGCCCAGGTGGGACGACGGGAGTCCGAGGGCTGCTGCCGGTCGCGGTGGTAGCGGTCGTGGGCGTGGAAGACCGCCTGGTAGACGTCGTCGTGCTCGGTCCGCACGCCGTCCGGTGGCGCCTGCAACGTCCGCAGCCGCTCGATCCCCGTGGAGGTGCCGCCCGTCCCGTTGGCCGCGCGCGACTTGAGCACGCCGATGACCTCGCCGCGCACCGGGTCGATCACGGGGCCGCCGGAGACACCCGGCGGCAGGTCGTTCTGCCCGATCCGCATCTGCACCCCCGCCGACCAGCCGCCGATGGTGCCCTGTACCGAGAGGAACCCGTCCAGGATCTGCAGCTGGCCCCCGGTCACCGTCCAGCCCGCGTAGAACACGCGGCCCTCGCCGTAGTGCGCGGCGGGCCGCTCGGACACGTACACGCAGTCGTGCCCGACGGGTTCGCGGAGCCGGACGAGGGCCAGGTCCGGGGCCGGCCAGTTGCCGGGCAGTGCGCGTTCGACGTGTTCCGGGAGGGTGGCCGCCACCTGGCCGGGGACGACGGAGGGGCCCTGGCCGGGGCCGGTCTGGTAGACCACCGCCACTTCGTCCCCCTCCCCGCCGTTCACCACGTGTGCGCAGGTCAGAACCCAGTTCGGGGCGATGAAGAAGCCGCTGCCGAGAAAGGTGCCGGGTTCGTCCAGGGCATACCCGACACCTGTGCGATGAATGCGCACGGTGGCCGCCAGGACGAGTTCACGCAGCGCATGGTGGGCGGCATGGACGCCGTACGGTGCGCCCCCGCCGTGCCCGTCCGTCATACCCGCCCCCCGCCACCGGCCCGCCGGGCGCCCCCGTGCACCAGCACGCCGGGCGACGCGCCCGCGCGGGGGGTGTCGTGGGCTTCTGGTGGGGAGGGGGCGGTTGTGGTGCTTGGGGCTTGTGGGGTTATTGGGGTGGGTGGGGCCGATGCGGCCGGTGGGGCTGGTGGGGCTGGTGGGGCTGGTGGGGCTGGCGGGACCGTGACCGGTGGGGCCGATGGGACCGGTGGGGCGGAGGGTGGTTGGGGCTGGGAAGTACTCGGGGCGGCGGGGAGTTTTGTCGTCGGAGCGGATGCGGGGGCTGAGGCGGGAGCGGGCGACGGGGCCGGGGCGGGTGCTGCGGCGGGAGCGGGCAGCCGGTCCGGGGCGGAAGGCGGGGCCAGGGCCGGAGCGGGGGCCGGAGCTGAAGGCGGGGCCAGGGCCGGAGCGGGCCCTGGGGCGGGAGCGGGGGCCGGAGCTGAAGGCGGGGCCGGGGCCGGAGCGGGCCCTGCGACCGGAGCGGGCGACGGGACCGGGGCCGGTGAGGTGACCGGGGCAGGACTGTAGGAGGCGGCCAGGCCACCGCCCGAAGCCGGGCCCGGCCGGGAGACCGGAGCCGCACCACCGCCCGCAGCGCTGCCAGGGCTGGAAGCCGCGGCGGGACTGGCAACCGCGGCCGGGCCACCGCCCGAGGCCCGGCCGCCGCCCGGGGCCGGACCTGGACCGGAAGCCGGAGCCGTGCCACCGCCCGCAGCCCGACCCGGGCCAGGAGTCGGTGTCGGAGCCGGTTCCGGGCCGGGGGGCCGGGGCGAGCCGGGGGGGGAGGTCGAGGCGGGAGGCGGGGGTGGGTCCGGGGTGGGGTCCGTGGGGTCGGGTGGGCCGCCGCCGTTCCAGGTCAGGGTCACCGTGATGCCGGCCTTGGCCTCGCCGTCCGCGAGCAGTCCCACGACCTTCCCGGCCTTCGCGGTCAGCTCGATCCCGAACTCGACGCTCACCTCGTCCGGCCGCACCGCCCGCAGCGGACCGGCCAGCGAGCGCGCGACACCGGTGACGAGCGAGTGGAGGCTCTCCACGCTCGCCTCCACCCGCTCGGCGAACCCCGTGTCCGCGTACTCCAGCTCCCCCGACGGCACGGCCAGTTCGTCGGCCCCCGATATCCGGGCCCAGACCGGCGTGCCGTCCGGCAACCCGATCCGCGCCACCCGTGTCGCTTCCCGCCCCATCCCAGGCTCCCCCGTTCCCCGTGGCATCGCCCCGCCCGCCGGGCGGGCCGGCACACCCGGCGCTCCCTGCGCCTATCCTTTTCCTGTCCTGTCGTGGCTTCCCGGACGGGAAGCCGGCACCTCTTCTTCCCGAGGGAGAGGGTTCTTCCCACACGGGGGCGGCCCTACCCCTGCACTGACACCACGGAGCACCATCCCCATGTACTTCACCGACCGAGGCATCGAAGAACTGGAGAAGCGGCGCGGCGAGGAAGAGATCACCTTCGAGTGGCTCGCCGAACAGCTCCGCACGTTCGTCGACCTGAACCCCGACTTCGAGGTCCCGGTGGAACGACTGGCGACGTGGCTCGCCCGCCTGGACGACGAGGACGACGAGTAGTCGCGGACCCGGTCCGCACCGACGCCACGCCCCCACGTCCCGGGGCACCCTTCCCACCACCACTGGGTCGCCGAGGAGGCGGCCCAGCTTCCGTCATGCCCACGAACGAGTGTCTTGACTTCGCGCCGCCACGATATATCGTGAATGACGGAAGACGCGATATGGCGTGTCGCACCCTGCCCGAGGAGGGCTCCCATGCCCGAGTGGTCCGTAGCCGAGCCCGCGAAGCTCACCTTCGACACCCCAGTGAGCGACCTGCACGTACGCATCGTCAACGGAACGGTGAACGTCGTGGGCACGGACGAGGGTTCAGCCCGCCTCGAGGTCACCGACATCGAAGGACCACCTCTCGTGGTCACCCAGCAGGGCGGGACGTTGACGGTGGCCTACGAGGACCTGCCCTGGAAGGGCTTCCTCAAGTGGCTGGACCGCAAGGGCTGGCGCCGCAGCGCGGTCGTCTCCCTCGCGGTCCCGGCGGACACCCGGGTGGAGGTGGGCGTGATAGGCGCCGGGGCCGTCGTATCCGGAATCCGGGGACCCTCCCTGATCAAGGGGGTCACCGGCGACACCACGCTCGTCGCCCTCTCCGGCCCGGTGCGCGCGGAAACGGTGTCCGGCAACCTCGAGGCCCAGGCCGTCACGGGCGACCTGCGGTTCAACTCCGTCTCCGGGGACCTGACCGTCGTCGAGGCCTCGGGCTCCTCCGTGCGGGCCGACTCGGTCAGCGGCTCGATGATCGTCGACCTCGATCCGGACGGGCCGACCGAGGTCAAGCTCACCAGTGTCTCCGGTGAGATCGCCATCCGGCTCCCGCATCCCGCCGACGCCGAGGTCGAGGCCAACACCGCGAGTGGCGTGATCTCCAATGCCTTCGACGGCCTGAGGGTGCACGGCCCGTGGGGCGCACACAAGGTCACCGGTCGCCTGGGCGCGGGCACCGGCAAGCTCAGGGCCACCACGGTCTCCGGCTCGATCGCCCTGCTGCGCCGCCCGCCCAGGGAGGACGAGGGCGAGGACGCTCCGTGGGACACCGCACCGGCGGCCCCGCCGACCGGACCGCGTGCGGACTCGGGGGACAATTCCGCTTCCGGCCCGGGCGACGACGCAGGCAGCGCCCCGGCCGACGGCACGACCGACAAGAAGGTGCTCTGACATGCCCCCCGTCTTCGCCCACGGCCGTCTCCGCCTCTACCTGCTGAAACTGCTCGACGAGGCCCCGCGCCACGGCTACGAGGTGATCCGCCTCCTCGAGGAACGCTTCCAGGGGCTGTACGCACCCTCGGCGGGCACCGTCTACCCCCGGCTGGCCAAGCTGGAGGCCGAGGGGCTGGTCACCCACACCACCGAGGGCGGCCGCAAGGTGTACGCCATCACGGACGCCGGCCGCGCCGAACTCGCCGACCGCAGTGCCGAGCTGGCCGACCTGGAGCTGGAGATCCGCGAGTCGGTCGCCGAGCTCGCCGCCGAGATAAGGGCCGACGTGCGCGGCGCGGCGGGCGACCTGCGGCGCGAGATGCGGGCGGCCGCCTCCGAGGCGCGGCGCGGCGGCAAGACGGACTCCGGGAGTCGCGGCCCCTTCGGGGAGCACGGCGAGCCGGGCGAGAAGGAGGCCTGGCGACTCGCCACCGACGAGATGCGCCGGGTCAAGCAGGAATGGAAGGAGCAGGCCCGTCGCGCCAAGGACGAGAGCCGCCGGGCCCGCGAGGAGGCCCAGCGTGCCCGGCGCCAGGCCCAGGAGGCCCAGTCACGGGCGCGGGCCCAGGCACAGGAGGAGATGCAGCGCGTCGCCCGCCGCGTCCAGGAGCACGTCCAGGACCACTTCGCGCGGGGCGACTGGCCGACGGGGGTCAGGGAAGGCCTTGCCGAACTCGCCAAGGAGTTCGGCAGGGACTTCGGCAACGACTTCGGGTTCGGACGCTCCGAGCCGGGAGCCCGGACCGCCAAGTCCGCCCCCGCCCCGGAGTACTCCGACACCCCGGAGGACTTCCCCGCCGGCTACGAACCGACCTGGGCCCATGAGGACCCGACCGGCGACCCAGCCCGCGACCTGGACCGCCTGCTCGACCGGTTCCGCGACGACATCCGGGACGCGGCCCGCGACCACGGAGTCACGGACGAACAGCTCCGCGACGCCCGACGGCACCTGTCGACGGCAGCGGCGCACATCGGCGTCATACTGCGAAGCCCCAAGGTCTGAGCGCCCCACGGGGCAGGGGACGTCAGCCGGCCTTCGCCTCACCGTCGCCGTACAGCACCAGCGTCAGCGACTCGAAGGTCACACCGTGATCGGCGAGGACCTCGGCGGGCACGCCCGGGCGGGCGGTGAGGGCGAGGAGGAGGTGCTCGTCGCCGACGTGGCGGTCGCGGCGGCTCACAGCCGTGCGCAGAGCTCCTTCGAGGACGTCCTTGGCTCCCCGGCTGAAGCCGCGGCGGCCCGACCACCAGGCCTTGTCCTGCCGGTCACCCGACATGGCACCCACGCCGTGCACCTCCTCGACCCGGGCGACGATCCCCGAGACGTCGATCCCGAGCCCGGCAAGAGCATCCGTCTCCGCCCGGGACAGACCGGCACGCCGGCGCGCCTTCCCCAGCGCCCGCCGCACCGACTCCTTGCGTTCGCCCAGCCCGAGCGCGGCCAGCGCGAACGATCCCCGGCTCGCTTCGCGGTCGAGCAGGGCGAGCAGCAGGTGCTCGGCGTCGACGGTCCGCGAGCCCGCGCGTTCGCAGTGTTCGACCGCTCCCCGGACCACTTCACGCGCGTCGTTCGTCAACCGTTCGAACATCACTGCCTCCCGTACTTCTTGTGCACGGCCTGCCTGCTGACGCCGAGTTCCGCGGCGATCTCCTGCCACGACCAGCCCTGATTGCGCGCACTGCGCACCTGCACCGCCTCCAGCTGCTCCAGCAGCCTCCGCAGGGCGGCGACGGCCCGCAGCCCGACCCGTGGATCGCGGTCACCCGCACGCTCGGCGAGATCCGTTGCTTCGGTCATGAAGTCAACTTAGGTTGACACTCACCCTCCAGTCAACCCTGGTTGACAAAGGGCGACGGCCGGCCCGGAATCCCGGACCGACCGTCGGACAGCCGTGCGACTGTGCGGATCAGGCGTTGGTGAGGACGATCTTCCCGAACTGGTCGCCGGACTCCAGCCGCTCGAAGCCCTCGCGGGCACGGTCCAGCGGGAGCACCTCGTCGATGACGGGACGCACACCGGTGGCGGCACAGAAGGAGAGCAGGTCCTCCAGCTCGTCCTTGGTGCCCATCGTGGAACCGACGACCTTCAGCTCCAGGAAGAAGATGCGGGTCAGCTCCGCATGCGAGGGACGGTCGCCGCTGGTGGCACCGGAGATGACGAGCGTGCCCCCGGGCCGCAGGGACTTCACCGAGTGGGACCAGGTGGCCGCACCGACGGTCTCGATCACGGCGTCCACCCGCTGCGGCAGCCGCGCCCCCGACTCCAGCGCCTCCACGGCACCGAGCTCCAGGGCCCGCTTCCGCTTGGCCTCGTCCCGGCTGGTGGCGAAGACCCGCAGACCGGCGGCCTTGCCGAGCACGATGGCGGCCGTGGCGACACCGCCGCCGGCGCCCTGGACCAGGACCGAGTCACCGGGCCGCACCCCGGCGTTGGTGAAGAGCATCCGGTACGCCGTCAGCCAGGCGGTCGGCAGACAGGCGGCCTCGGCGAAGGAGAGCTCCCTGGGCTTGGGCAGGACGTTCCAGGTGGGTACGGCGACCCGCTCGGCGAAGGTGCCCTGGTAACGCTCGGTGAGAATGGAGCGGGGTTCGTCCGGGCCGACGCCGTGGCCCGTCTGCCCGATGACGGAGTGCAGGACGACTTCGTTGCCGTCCTCGTCGACCCCGGCGGCGTCACAGCCGAGGATCATCGGCAGCTTGTCCTCCGCGAGGCCGACACCGCGCAGGGACCAGAGGTCGTGGTGGTTGAGGGAGGCGGCCCTGACATCGACGGTGCTCCAGCCGGGGCGGGCCTCGGGGGCCGGACGCTCCCCCAGCTCAAGGCCGTTGAGCGGCTGGTCGCGGTCGATTCGGGCGGCGTAGGCAGCGAACATGGGCTCGACGATAGGTTCCCGGCGGGACCGGTGGAACCACAGCCCCCTGTGACACATGCCCTCTTGCCAGTTCGGCCCAAGCGGGGGCCGGCCGGGGCGCCGCAGCCGCCAGGAAGGCGGCCACCCCTCCGCCACCCGGACGTGCGGGTGGGCGACGTGGGCGAGGAACGGCCCCGCCCCGACGGGCGGGGCCGTTCATGCTCAGCGGCGGGCAACGCCCTCGGCTCGCGCGGCAGCCGCGACCGCCGCGGTCACCGCCGGGGCGACCCGCTCGTCGAACGGCGAGGGGATCACGTAGTCGGCGGCGAGGTCGTCGCCGACGACGGCGGCGAGCGCCTCCGCCGCCGCGATCTTCATCCCCTCGGTGATCCGCGAGGCCCGCACCTGCAGCGCTCCCGCGAAGATCCCCGGGAAGGCCAGCACGTTGTTGATCTGGTTCGGGAAGTCCGACCGCCCGGTGGCGACCACAGCCGCGTACTTGTGCGCGACCTCGGGGTGCACCTCCGGGTTCGGGTTGGCCATCGCGAACACGAAGGCGCCCTCGGCCATGGAAGCCACGGCCTCCTCCGCGACCGTGCCGCCGGAGACGCCGATGAAGACGTCGGCACCGGCCAGCGCGTCCTCCAGCGACCCGGTGATGCCCGCCTTGTTGGTGAAGCCGGCCAGCTCGCGCTTGACGGGGGTGAGGTCCCCGCGGTCGGCGGACACCACGCCCTTGCGGTCGGCGACCGCGACGTCCCCGACGCCCGCCTCGACCAGCATCTTGGCGATGGCGACCCCGGCCGCACCGGCGCCCGAGATGACCGCCCGCAGGTCGCCGAGCGACCGCCCGCTCAGCCGCGCCGCGTTCCGCAGCGCCGCCAGCGTCACCACGGCCGTGCCGTGCTGGTCGTCATGGAAGACCGGGATGTCCAGGCGCTCCTGCAGCTGCCGCTCGATCTCGAAGCACCGCGGCGCCGAGATGTCCTCGAGGTTCACCCCGCCGAAGGACGGGGCGAGCCGGACCACGGTCTCGACGATCTCGTCGACGCCCGTGCAGTCGAGCGCGATCGGCACCGCGTCCACGCCGCCGAACTGCTTGAAGAGGATGGCCTTGCCCTCCATCACCGGGAGGGAGGCCTGGGGGCCGATGTCCCCGAGTCCGAGGACGGCCGTACCGTCGGTCACGACGGCGACCACGGAGGACTTCCATGTGTAGTCGTCGACCAGCTCGGGCTGTTCCGCGATCGCGGTGCACACACGCGCGACGCCGGGTGTGTACGCGAGGGACAGGTCGTCCTTGTCACGGATCGGCACGGTGGCCTGCACGGCCATCTTGCCGCCGCGGTGCAGCGCGAACGCCGGATCGAAGGAATCGAGGGGCTCGGCCCCGCCGTCCTGGTCCGTTTTACCGTCGCTGCGAGGATTGACGATCTCCGCTGCCACTTCGTTTTACCCCTTAAGTATTCAATGGTTGAGGGTTGCCACTCCTGGTGAGGGGTGGGCGGGACCGCGCGGCCCGATTCACCGATACGTACGGGCCTGCGCGACGGGCGCGCCGCACACGCGCCCTGAGCCCCGGATGAGGGGTGTAAAGAACCTTCATACCGGACGGACACCACAGACGACGAGTCCATTAGGTCCAAGGTCACACCTGTGCTCTCGACGTGAGCTCGACGAAGACTCAAACAACGGCCACATCATGAGATACGCAGGAGATTTTCCGGCCAGATGGCTTGATTTCCGCAGATACATGGCCGGAAGGTGGCGAAAATGAGTGGACCTGGTGTGGTTTGGGGTTCACCTGTTATCCGATTTTGACAAAGACAGTCACCTGAACGGCGTAGTCCGAATGGCAAGATGCGGTAAACCCACGAGGTCGCGACACCCGAAGCCGTGTGTTCTCGTCGACCCATCGGCATCTCCACCCATCCGCCGGAGGAACCCACAATGACCGCAAGCTCCACCCCTCGTACTACCGCCGCGCGATCCCGCCTGGCCGCGGTCGGTGCGATCGCGGTCGCGGGCGCGCTGCTGCTCACCGGCTGCGGTGACCACACCGACAAGAGCGGTTCGGACAACTCCAGCTCCGGCTCCTCCACGGCGCCCCTCGCCGGCAAGCTCCCCGCGGACATCCGCAAGGCGGGCGTCATCAAGGTGGGCTCCGACATCGCGTACCCGCCGGTCGAGTTCATGCAGGGCGGCAAGGCCGTCGGCATCGACCCCGACATCGCGGACGCCCTCGGCAAGCAGCTGGGTGTGAGGTTCGAGTTCGACAACGGCAAGTTCGACAACCTGATCGTGGGCCTCCAGGCCAAGCGCTTCCAGGTGCTCATGTCGGCGATGAACGACACCAAGGACCGCCAGAACGGCATCGACTCCGACAACGGCCACAAGGTCGGCAACGGCGTCGACTTCGTCGACTACTTCACCGCCGGCACCTCGATCCTGGTCCAGAAGGGCAACCCCAAGGGCGTCAAGTCGCTCGACGACCTGTGCGGCAAGGTCGTCGCCCTGCAGAAGGGCACCACGTCCGAGGGCATCGCCAAGGCGCAGAACAAGAAGTGCACCAAGGACGGCAAGAAGGCCATCGACCTGCAGACCTTCGACACCGACCCCGAGGCGCTGCTCCGTCTGAAGCAGGGCGCGTCCGTCGCCGACCTGAACGACTTCCCGGTGGCGGCCTACAACGCGAAGACCTCCGGCGGCGGCAAGGACTTCGAGGTCGTCGGCGACCAGATCGAGGCGGGTCCGTACGGCATCGCGGTCAGCAAGGACAACACCCAGCTGCGGGACGCCCTCCAGGCCGCCATGGCCGCGATCATCAAGAACGGCGAGTACGGGAAGATCCTGACGAAGTGGAACGTCACGCAGGGCGCCGTCACCGAGTCGAAGATCAACGGCGGCTCCTGAGCAGCTCCGCAAGACTGAAGGGCTGTCCCTGTGACTGACATCGTCGACAAGGTTCCGGCGCCGTCGCTGCCGCCGGAGCAGATCAAGGCCATTCCGGTGCGGCACTACGGCCGCTGGGTGTCCGCCGTCGTGGTCGTCGCCATCGTGGCGCTGATCGTGGTCGCGTTCTCCAACGCGAAGATCAACTACAGCGTCATCCCCGACTACCTCTTCGATCCGGGCATCGTGTCCGGCGCCTGGACCACGCTGTACATCTCCGTGCTGGCCATGGTGCTCGGCATCGTCCTCGGCGTGGTCCTCGCCGTGATGCGGCTGTCGTCGAACCCGGTCACCAGCACCGTGTCCTGGTTCTACATCTGGTTCTTCCGCGGCACCCCGGTCCTGGTCCAGCTGCTGCTCTGGTACAACATCTCGCTCGTCTTCCCCATCCTGAACCTGGGGTTCTACAAGGACGAGATGAACCAGGTGATGACGCCGGTCCTCACGGCCCTGCTGGGTCTCGGCCTGAACGAGGCCGCGTACATGTCGGAGATCGTCCGCGCCGGCATCCAGTCGGTCGACGAGGGGCAGACGGAGGCGTCCCACGCGCTGGGCATGACCCAGGGCCAGACGCTGCGCCGGGTGATCCTCCCGCAGGCCATGCGGGTCATCATCCCGCCGACGGGCAACGAGTTCATCAACATGCTGAAGACCTCGTCGCTGGCCTACTCGGTCCAGCTCCCCGAGCTGATCAAGAAGGCCCAGGACGTCTCCAGCGCCTCGCTGGCGGTCGTCGAGATGTACTTCGTCGCCTGCATCTGGTACCTGTTCCTCACGACGATCTTCAGCATCGTCCAGTACTACATCGAACGCCGTTACGCCCGCGGTTCGACGCGCAACCTGCCGCCGACCCCGTTCCAGCGCCTGAAGAAGAACCTCCGCATGTTCGGTTCGTTCCGCCGCCCGGAGGTGGCCCGATGACCGGTCTCAGCAAGGACATCACGCCGCCGAGCAGCGGCGCGCCGATGGTCAGGGCCGAGGGCGTGCACAAGTCCTTCGGGCCGGCGCACATCCTCAAGGGCATCGACCTGGAGGTGAATCCGCGGGAGGTGTTCTGCCTGATCGGGCCGTCCGGCTCCGGAAAGTCCACCTTCCTGCGGTGCATCAACCACCTGGAGAAGATCAGCGCCGGCCGGCTGTACGTCGACGGCGACCTGGTCGGCTACCGGCAGAAGGGCGACAGGCTCTACGAGCTGAAGGAGGCGGAGGTCGCGGCGCAGCGGCGGGACATCGGCATGGTGTTCCAGCGCTTCAACCTCTTCCCGCACATGACGGCGCTGGAGAACGTCATGGAGGCGCCGGTCCAGGTCAAGCGCGAGTCGAAGGCGGTCGCCCGGGAGCGCGCGGAGCGTCTCCTCGACCGGGTGGGCCTGGGGGACCGCAGGGGTCACTACCCGGCGCAGCTCTCCGGCGGTCAGCAGCAGCGCGTCGCCATCGCCCGGGCGCTGGCGATGCAGCCGAAGCTGATGCTCTTCGACGAGCCGACCTCGGCCCTGGACCCGGAGCTGGTCGGCGAGGTCCTCGACGTGATGCGGGACCTCGCCGAGGACGGCATGACGATGATCGTCGTCACGCACGAGATGGGCTTCGCCCGGGAGGTCGGGGACTCGCTGGTGTTCATGGACGACGGCGTGGTGGTCGAGTCCGGCCACCCGCGCGAGGTCCTGACGAACCCGCAGCACGAGCGGACGAAGTCGTTCCTGTCCAAGGTGCTGTGACGACGGCGCTGTGACGACGCACTGAGCGAGGGGCGGTACGGGGGTTGTCCGTACCGCCCCTCGTGATGTCAGGTCACTTCAGCGCCAGCAGCAGCGTGTCCGACGGTGAGCACCACACCGGCCGCGCCTCGCCGAAGCCCTTCTCCCGCAGCACACGCGCGTGCCATGCGGCGGGCGGCATGTCGCCGTCGGCGTGCTCGCCGTAGATCTCGAAGCGACGGGCCGTGGGCCCGGCCAGGGCGGGGTCCTGGGCGGCCAGCTGCCACCATGCGGACCAGTCCAGCGCTCCGGCGGCCTTGGCCTGATCCATGCGGGCGTGGCGCTGGGCGCGCTCGGCGGCGTTGATCCGGGGCGTCGTGTCGTCGATCATGTGGTCCGCGTTCATGAACACACCGCCGTCGCGGACGAGTCCGGCGACCTGACCGTAGAGGGCCGCGAGAGGTTCGCTGTGCAGCCAGTGCAGGGCCGTCGCGGTCAGGACGGCGTCGTAGGAGTCGTACGGCAGCTTCGCCGGCCAGCCGGGGTCCTTGAGGTCGGCCGTGACGAGGGTGACCCGCTCGTCGCCGGCGAAGGTCCCCTCCGCGATGGCGAGGAGGGCGGGGTCGAGGTCGACGCCGACACCGGTGGCGCCCGGGAACCGGGCGAGCAGCCGGGCGGTGATGCTGCCGGTGCCGCAGGCGAGGTCGAGGACCCGCGGCGTGGTGCCGACGAGCGCCTCCACCATGTCCAGCATGATGCGGAAGCGTTCTTCGCGGTCCGGCATGTACCACTCCTGCTGGCGGTCCCAGCTCTCCTGCCAGGCCGTCCAGTCGGTGCCGGTACTGGTGGTCATGAAACCCCGCCTTCCCTCGCCCGAGTAATACCCTGGAAGCACGACCGTCTGTTACCCGACCGTGTCCACACCATAGAGCGCCCCCGTAAGGACTACAAGTGGAACTGGCCTATTACTCGGATTACGCCGTGCGCCTCGTCAACAGCGAGGAGCCGGTCCGGGGCAAGGACACCCTGACCTCGGTCGAGGCGGTCCGTGACCTGTTCGGCGCCAACTCCTCGGCGGCCCGCCGGGCCACCGACGCGGATGTCACGCGCTTCCGCTCGGTCCGTGCCCGGCTGCGCGCGGTCTTCGAGGCGGCCGACACCGGGGACGAGACCCTGGCCGTCGACCTGTTGAACTCCCTGCTCCTGGAGTTCCCGGTGAGCCCGCAGATCTCCGGGCACGACCACCGCGACGAGGACGGCCGCCCGCTGTGGCACATGCACCTGGCCGAACACCCCTCGAACGTCACCGCGGGCTACGCGGCGACGGCCGCGATGGGTCTGGCCTTCCACCTGACCGAGTACGGCGTCGACCGCCTCGGCCTGTGCGAGGCGGCCCCCTGCCGCAACGCCTACCTGGACACCTCCACCAACCGCTCGCGGCGCTACTGCTCGGACCGCTGCGCGACCCGCGCCAACGTGGCCGCCTACCGCGCCCGCAAACGCCTGGAGGCCGACCGGTCGGAGAGGACCGGCCTCGCCGCCGACAGCGCCCAGCGCACCAGCGCGAGCGGCGAGCGCTGATCGGCCCTCAGCGGCCGGAACCGCAGCAGGACCCTCCCGAGGATCAGATCCTCCGGCACGGCCCCGTAGTCCGTGCTGTCGCCCCCCGCGTACGCGTTGTCCCCGAGCACCCACCAGCCGCCCTCGCGCAGCTCCACCGCGCGCTTGACCACGAGCAGGTCCTGCTGGAAGGGATGGCGCAGGACGACCACGTTCCCCGGCCTGATCCGGGCCGCGTACCGGACCACCAGCTGATCCCCCTGGTACAGCGTGGGCACCATGGACGGTCCGGTCACCTCGGCCAGCCCGAAGGGCGTGGCGCCCCTCCCCCGCTCGGTCTCCTGCGACAGCTCCGGCATCCCCGGCACCTCCCCGGTCCGTTCATCCACCAGTCCCAGTCTCGCCCCGGACTTTTGTCCTAAGCCCAAGGGGGCACTCGCGAAAACCGGTCCCTCAGGGAGTAATGTCCCACCTGAGAAGACGATCACGAGGAAGGAATGCTCCATGCTTTCCCGCCTGTTTGCCCCCAAGGTCAAGGTCAGCGCGCACTGCGACCTGCCCTGCGGTGTGTACGACCCGGCCCAGGCCCGCATCGAGGCGGAGTCGGTGAAGGCCATCCAGGAGAAGATGGCCGCCAACGACGACCCGCACTTCCAGGCGCGTGCCACCGTCATCAAGGAGCAGCGCGCGGAGCTCGCCAAGCACCACGTCTCCGTGCTCTGGAGCGACTACTTCAAGCCCCCGCACTTCGAGAAGTACCCGGAGCTGCACCAGCTGGTCAACGACACCCTGAAGGCCCTCTCGGCCGCCAAGGGCTCCACCGACCCGGCGTCGGGCCAGAAGGCACTGGACTACATCGCCCAGATCGACAAGATCTTCTGGGAGACCAAGAAGGCCTGACGACCGCGAAGCTCCGCAGTCACGAAGCCTCGAGAAGGGGCCCGGCCGGGACGATCTCCCGTCGGGCCCCTTCGGCGTGCTCAGCGGTCGCCGTCGTCGTCCTCCCCGGCCTCCAGCAGGCCCGCCGCGGCGCCCACGATGCGGGGATCGGGGCGCCCGACGACCTCCTCGTCCTTGTCGGTGTAGTCGAAGCGGGCGAGGACGCTGCGCATGGCCTCGACGCGGGCGCGCTTCTTGTCGTTGCTCTTCACCACGGTCCAGGGCGCGTGCTCGGTGTCCGTCTCGCGGAACATGGCGACCTTGGCGGCGGTGTAGTCGTCCCAGCGGTCCAGCGAGGCCAGGTCCATGGGGCTGAGCTTCCACTGCCGTACGGGGTCGACCTGACGGATGGTGAATCGGGTGCGCTGCTCGCTCTGCGAGACGGAGAACCAGAACTTGACCAGGTCGACGCCGTCGTCCACGAGCATCCGCTCGAACAGGGGGGCCTGGCGCATGAAGCGCCGGTACTCGTCGTCCGTGCAGAAGCCCATGACCCGCTCGACCCCCGCCCGGTTGTACCAGGAGCGGTCGAACATCACGATCTCGCCCTCGGTCGGCAGGTGCTCCACGTACCGCTGGAAGTACCACTGGCCGCGCTCGCGCTCGGTCGGCTTCTCCAGCGCCACCACCCGGGCGCCGCGCGGGTTGAGGTGCTCCGTGAAGCGTTTGATGGTGCCGCCCTTGCCGGCCGCGTCCCGTCCCTCGAAGACGACGACCAGCCGCCGCCCGGTCTCCTTGATCCAGCTCTGCAGCTTCAGCAACTCGATCTGCTGGAGCCGCTTGTGCCAGTCGTACTCCTTGCGCTCCATGCGGTGCGCGTACGGGTAGTTCTCCCGCCAGGTGTCGATCGGACTGCCGTCGGGGCGGATGAGCACCGGGTCGTCGGGATCGGTGTAGTCGACCTGCAGGTCGGCCGACTCGGTCAGCAGGGGGATCGTGGCCATCCTTGCTCCCGTCTCAGTGGATCGGTGTCCCAGGGGATCAGTGGAACTGCGGCACGATCAGATAGATGCCGTACGCCACCACGGCCGCGCAGGCGAGGAAGCACAGGCCGGCCTGGACCATGCCGACGGCGGGCGCGCCCGCGCCCTCCTCGCGGGCGCCCTCGAAGCGGGCGAGGCCGAGGACGCCGAGGGTGAACACGGCGACCACCGCGACGGTGACGCCGATGCTCACCGCGGTGACCTGGCCGAGTGCGTTCCAGTCCAGATGCATGACGGGTCTCCTGGATCTCCTGGATCAGGCGGCCGTGCCCACGTGGGCCGGTGCCGTGGTGCGGACGTTGACCTCGTGGTGGTCGTTGACGTTGCCGGCGTGCACCGGGTTGCGGCGCGAGATGACGACGATGCCGGCGGCGAGGGCCGCGCCGACCAGTGCGACGACGACCGTGCCGATGTCGCCGCCGTGCGTGACGACGGTCGCGGCGAGCCCGCCGGCCAGTGCGGCGGCGGGCAGCGTGATCAGCCAGGCGACCACCATCCGGCCCGCGACGCCCCAGCGGACCTCCGCCAGACGCCGGCCGAGGCCCGCGCCGAGGATGCTGCCCGAGGCGACCTGGGTGGTGGACAGGGCGAAGCCGAGGTGCGCGGAGGTGAGGATGACGGTCGTGGAGGCCGTCTCGGCGGCGAACCCCTGCGGGGACTGGATCTCGGTGAGGCCCTTGCCCATCGTGCGGATGATCCGCCAGCCGCCGATGTAGGTGCCCAGGCCGATGGCCAGCCCGGCCGACCCGATCACCCACACCGGCGGTCCCGCGTCATGGCCCAGCGCGCCCGCCGAGATCAGGGTCAGCGTGATGACGCCCATGGTCTTCTGCGCGTCGTTCGTGCCGTGCGCCAGCGAGACCAGCGAGGCCGAGGCGATCTGCCCGAGCCGGAAGCCCTTGGTGACCGAGTCCTTGCGGGCCCGCTGGGTGAGCTTGTACGCGAGGTAGGTGGCGATCAGCGCCGCGAGGCCGGCCACCACCGGTGAGGCCACGGCCGGGATCAGCACCTTCTCGAGCACCTTGTCGAAGTGCACTCCATGGGATCCCGCACCGACCCAGACGGCACCTGTCAGACCGCCGAAGAGCGCGTGCGAGGAGCTCGACGGCAGCCCCGCCAGCCAGGTCAGGAGGTTCCACAGGATCGCCCCGACCAGGCCCGCGAAGATCATCCCAGGACTGACCAGGGTGTCGTCCACGATTCCGCCGGAGATCGTCTTGGCGACCTCCGTGGACAGGAACGCGCCGACCACGTTGAGGGCACCGCTCACCAGCACCGCGGTTCTCGGGCTGAGCGCGCCGGTGGCGATGGACGTGGCCATCGCGTTCGCCGTGTCGTGGAATCCGTTGGTGAAGTCGAAGGCCAGCGCCGTGACGATGACGACCGCCACGAGGAACGTGATGTGGTCCATGCCCCCATGGGAGCAAGGGCTTTCATACGGCGGGCGAACTCAAGGCAAAGCGCGCTCCAGGTACAGGCGCCCGACCGGTGAGGATCGTGCGATGCTGACGTGGTGAACCGTGAGGACCTGGTACGTCTGCGCAAGGCCCGCGACCGCATGGACCGCGAGTACGCCGAACCCCTCGACGTGCCCGCCCTCGCCCGCACCGCCCTGATGTCGCCCGGCCACTTCCAGCGGCTGTTCCGCGAGGCCTACGGCGAGACCCCGTACAGCTACCTCATGACCCGCCGGGTCGAACGCGCCAAGACCCTGCTGCGCCGGGGCGACCTCACGGTCACGGAGGTCTGCTTCGCGGTCGGCTGCACCTCCCTCGGCTCCTTCAGCTCACGCTTCACGGAGCTGGTGGGCGAGTCGCCGAGCGCCTACCGGGCCCGCTCGCACGAGGAGATCGCCGATGTCCCGCCGTGTGTCGCACGGGCGTACACCCGTCCGACCAGGACGTATCGGTCGTACTGACCTTAGGTTGGAAGCATGGACCTCAAACTCAACACGTGTTTCATCGCGGTCGACGATCACGACAAGGCGTTGGAGTTCTACTGCGACGTCCTGGGCCTGGAGGTCCGCAACGACGTCAAGTACGAGGGCATGCGCTGGGTGACCGTCGGGGCGCCGCTGCAGCCGGACGTGTCGATCGTGCTGGAGCCGCCCGCCGCGAACCCCGATCTCTCCCCGGCCGACCGGGAGGCGATGGAGCAACTGCTGGCCAAGGGCGTACTGCGCGGGGTCAACTTCACCACCGAGGACTGCGACGCCCTCTTCGCCCGCGTCCAGGAATCCGGTGCCGAGGTGATCCAGGAACCCATGGACATGCCGTACGGGGTGCGCGACTGCGCGTTCCGGGACCCGGCGGGGAACATGCTGCGTTTCATGGAGCGCAAGGGGTGAGCGGGCGGGTCCGGGGGACGTGAACCTTCGCCGCCCGGCCGGCCGGGCGGTCGGCACGGGCCCAGGACCTCTGGACGGCCGTGACCGGCACCCGGCTCTCCGAAGGGCGGCGTACGCGCGGGGAGTGCGTGACGCCCGGCCTGCGGCCGGCGGTCTAGGAGTGCTGTCCGGTGGCCCGCCAGGGCTCCACCTCCACCACGGCGTCGACCGGCACGGGTCCGTACACGTGCGGGAACTCCTCGCCGCCCGGCTCCACGGCCTCGTACTTCACGGGGACGCCGAGCCGGCCGGGGTCGACGACCAGGACCACCAGGTCGTCGGGGCCGTCGTAGGAGCCGTACAGGAAGGCTGCGACGCGCGGGAGCTGGTCGCGGGTGGAGAAGTGGATGAAGCCCTCGTCCTGGAGGGTACGGCCCCGGGTCGACACCTCGAAGGTGCCGCGCTCCCGGGCCGCTTCCCACAGGGAACGTTCCGTGATGTGCAGGATGTACGGCAGTTTTGTCATACGGCCACGCTACGGGCCGGGTTCCCGCCGCGCCGGATCGTTCTCCTCGGCGGGTGGCGGAAGATCGCGCCGGGCTCCGGGCGCGGCTTCGGAGCCCGCCGGGCAGTCGGGGTTGCGGCAGGGCCCGGGGACCCACACCGGCACCCAGGCGCCCAGTGTCTTGTGCCGCCGGACGACCGTCTCGACGGGCCGTCCGCACACCGGACAGAGGTGTTCCTTGCCGCCCATGCCCTCAGGGTAGAACGGAGTACGGACCGGCGGAGAACAAGGACGGGCCCCGCACGCCGTGGGGAGGTGCGGGACCCGTCGGGCCGGAGCCCCCGGCGACCGTGCGGGGTCAGGAGCCGCACGGACCCGGAGGCCCCGGGGCCTTTGACCGACAGCCGTCGGCCTCAGTTGCTGCGCCGGGTCACGAACTCGGCCAGCGCCAGCAGACCGCCGGCCGCCTCCGGGTCCGGGACGGCCCGGGTCAGCTCCTGCATCGCCAGGGCCATCCGGTCGGCCGCCTGGGCCTGCGCCCAGTCCCGTCCGCCGGCCCGCTCCACGGCCTGCGCCGCCCGGGCGATCCCTTCGGTGTCCCCCTCCTCGTACGGCGTCCCGTACAACTCGGCGAGTTCGGCGGCGGCCGGGGTGCCCGAGGTGAGGGCGGCCACCACGGGCAGTGACTTCTTGCGGGCGGTGAGGTCGGAGCCGGCCGGCTTGCCGGTGCGCTCGGGATCTCCCCATATGCCGATGACGTCGTCGATCAGCTGGAAGGCGAGCCCCGCCTGCCGTCCGAACGCGTCCAGCGCCGCCACGTCGTCCGCGGTCGCCCCCGCGTACAACGCGCCGAGTGCGCAGGCGCACCCCAGCAGCGCACCGGTCTTGGCCTCGGCCATGACGAGCACCTCGTCGAGGGTGACCTCGTCCGGGGCCCGCCGCTCCATGGCCGTGTCCGTGTGCTGACCGGTGCACAGTTCGACGACGCAGCCGGCGAGCCGGGCGGCCGCCGCCCCGGACGCGGGATGCGGATCCTCGGCGAGCAGCCGCAGGGCCAGCGCCTGCAGGGCGTCCCCGGCGAGGATCGCGTCCGCGTCGCCGAACACGGTCCACGCCGTGGGCCGGTGCCGACGGGAGGTGTCGCGGTCCATCACGTCGTCGTGCAGCAGTGTGAAGTTGTGGACGAGCTCCACCGCCGCCGCGGCCCGTACGGACGCCGCCCGCGCCCGCGGCCCGCCCAGCGCGTCGGCCGCCGCCAGGACGAGCGCGGGCCGCATGGCCTTGCCCGCGTTGCCGGTCGCGGGGGTGCCGTCCGCGTGCCGCCACCCGAAGTGGTACTGCGCGATCCGCCGCATCGGTGCGGGCAGTGACTCGACGGCGGCGCGCAGCTCCGGATCGACCGAGGCGCGGGCGCGGTCCAGGATCACCGCGGCCTCGGGCCCGTCGAGCGGGCCCGTCGGTCCGTCGCCGGCGGGTGTTCGCCGCCGGCCTGGCTCGAGCATCCCGTCGGACGACGGCGATCCCCCTGAGCGCTGCTTGGTCTCCGTCATGGACTCGGCCATGGGTCCCCCTCGCGAACCACGCTGACGGTGGCGCTTCCTTCCCGACTGAGCGCATACCGGGAGGGTCTACCCGTCCCGGCGGCCGGGGACACGGCGGCGAAGTGCGGAAACGTCACCTCCACCGGCCGATCTCGACGTTCTCCAGCACACCCAGCGCGTCCGGCACCAGGACCGCCGCCGAGTAGTAGGCCGTGACCAGGTACTTGATGATGGCCTGTTCGTTGATGCCCATGAAGCGCACGGACAGGCTGGGCTCGATCTCGTCCGGGATGCCCGACTGGCGCAGCCCGATGACGCCCTGGTCCTCCTCCCCCAGTCGCATGGCGATGATGGAGCTCGTCCGCGCCTCGCTGACCGGGATCTTGTTGCACGGGAAGATGGGCACCCCGCGCCAGGTCGGGATGCGGTTGCCGCCCATGTCGATGGTCTCCGGGACGAGACCCCGTTTGTTCAGCTCGCGGCCGAAGGCGGAGATCGCGCGCGGATGGGCGAGGAAGAGCTTGGTGCCGCGCCGACGGCTGAGCAGTTCGTCCATGTCGTCCGGACTGGGCACACCGTCGTGCGGCTGGAGCCGCTGGTCGTACTGGCAGTTGCTGAGCAGGCCGAACTCAGGGTTGTTGATCAGCTCGTGTTCCTGCCGCTCCTTCAACGCCTCCACGGTGAGCCGGAGTTGCTGCTCGGTCTGGTTCATCGGCTGGTTGTAGAGGTCGGCCACGCGCGTGTGGATGCGGAGCACGGTCTGCGCGATGCTCAGCTCGTACTCGCGCGGGCTGGCCTCGTAGTCGACGAAGGTGTGCGGGATGTCCGGTTCACCGCTGTGGCCGGCGGCGAGGTCGACCTCCTTCTCGCCGTACTTGTTGGTGCGCTGCCGGGGGATCGAGCGCTGCTTCCGGACGTGCTCACGCAGGGAGTCGGCACGCTCGGCGACCTGCTCGAAGTCCTGACGGGAGAGGATCAGCACGGTGCAGGCGGTGTCCGCGCGCGCGGTGTACTCCCAGATGGCGTCCGGATCGAGGAGCGCGTCCTCACCGAAGTAAGCGCCGTCGGCGAGGACGCCCAGGACCGCGTCGTCGCCGTACGGGCCCGTGCCCACCTTCTCGACCCTGCCGTGGGCCAGCAGGTAGACCTTGTCGGCCTGGCTGCCGAAGGAGGCGATCACCTCTCCAGGGGCGAAGTCCCGCCGGTGGCAGCGCTGGGCCAGCTCCGAGAGCACCTCCTGGTTGTCGTACGACCGCAGGGCCGGCAGTTCGGCCAGTTCGGCCGGGATGACCTCGACGCGATCACCGGTCTTCACGAAGGTGATGCGCCCGTCGCCGAGCGCGTACGTCAGTCGCCGGTTGACCCGGTACGTGCCGCCCTGCACGTTCACCCATGGCAGCATCCGCAGCAGCCAACGGGAGCTGATCTCCTGCATCTGGGGCGCGGACTTGGTGGTCGTGGCCAGGTTCCGCGCCGCCGCGGTGTTCAGACTCTGCTGCGGCTTGTTCTGTTCCTCGCGGACCTCTTCGCCTACCGACATAGAGAATTGCCCTCCCGGTCATGCTCCGGCGCCGACTTGCGCCGGGCATCGATCTCGCGAGCAGGTTCTCATCACGCAACGTGTCGATGCCATTACCCGAAAGAGCGGGATTCGATCATCGCACTACTGGGCAAACAGGAGGATCGCACTCTTCGCCCGCCGCTATGGAGTGTCCGGATCGGCTCGCACAGCGTGCGAACGATGTGTCCGGGACGTCCGTTTTCGGTAGTACCAGCTGTAGCGATGCGATCACGCAAGGTGATCGCGCGGTACGGTACGAAGGAGGCGATCATGGCCTCACCCATGTCCGCGGGCGGTTTCCTCGACGCCCTGAGAGCGGAGGGACTCACCGTCGTGGAGGTCGGCGACTGGGAGCACCACAACCGCAACCGAAAGGGTCCGTGGGGGCCCGTACACGGCGTGATGATCCACCACACGGTGACCGCGGGCAGCGAGCGGACGGTCGCCCTGTGCCGGGAGGGCACCACCGACCTGCCGGGCCCGCTGTGCCACGGGGTGATCACCAAGGACGGCACCGTCCACCTGGTCGGCTACGGCCGCGCCAATCACGCCGGGCTCGGCGACGACGACGTGCTGCGCGCCGTGATCGCCGAGAAGGGACTGCCACCGGACAACGAGGCCGACACCGACGGCAACCGGTATTTCTACGGCTTCGAGTGCGAGAACCTCGGCGACGGCAAGGATCCCTGGCCCGAGGTTCAGCTCGACGCCGTGGTGCGGGCGGCCGCGGCCGTCTGCCGCCACCACGGCTGGACGGAGCGCTCGGTCATCGGCCACCTGGAGTGGCAGCCGGGGAAGGTGGACCCGCGGGGCTTCACGATGAAGTGGCTGCGGGGGCGGATCGGGGAACGCCTGAAGGCGTGACGACAGGAGGCGCTCCCGGGCGACAATGAACCCGTGACCAGCCCCGACGCCCTCGCCCCCCGCCTCCCCTCCCCCTTGCGCGAGGTCTCCGACGAGCGGTTCACCGGGCGCGGCGTCCGTCTCCTGCTCAAGCGGGACGACCTGATCCATCCGGACCTGGTCGGCAACAAGTGGCGCAAGCTGGTCCCGAACCTCGAGGCGGCGGCCGGCCGGACGATCGTGACCTTCGGCGGCGCGTACTCCAACCACCTGCGGGCCACGGCCGCCGCGGGCCGCCTCCTGGGCCTGGACACCGTCGGCGTGGTTCGCGGCCAGGAGCTGGCCGACCGGCCGCGCAACCCGTCCCTGGCCCGGTGCGAGGCCGACGGGATGCGCCTGCATTTCATCGACAGATCGACATACCGCCGCAAGACCGAAGCCGGCGTCCTGGACGCCGTCCTGCGCACCGTCGGCGCGCGGGACGCCCACGTCGTCCCGGAGGGCGGCAGCAACGCCGAGGCCGTCCGTGGCTGCCAGGCCCTCGGCCGGGAGCTGCGCGGCCACGACGCCCCCGTCGACGTGGTCGCCCTCGCCTGCGGCACCGGAGGCACCCTCGCCGGCACGGCCGCCGGCCTGGCCCCGGGCCAGCGCGCCCTGGGCATACCCGTCCTCAAGGGCGGCTTCCTCGCGGCCGAGATACAGGCCCTCCAGGAGCGCGCCTTCGGCGCCCGCCGGGGCACCTGGTCGCTGGACGACCGGTTCCATTTCGGCGGCTACGCCCGCACCACCGAGGAACTCGACGCCTTCGCCGCGGACTTCGAGGCCCGCCACGGCCTCCCCGTGGAGCGACTGTATGTCGCCAAGCTGCTCTACGCCCTGACCGCCCTCACGGACGAGGGCGCCTTCCCTCCCGGGACGACGATCGCCGCCGTCATCACCGGCCGACCCTTCCCGTGACCGCCCTGCCCCCCCCCCTTGCCCCACCTCCGCGCCCGGACGCGACCGCCGACGGCGTGGTCCGCCGGACAGGCCCTACGCCGCCTCCCGGTACGCCGCCGCCTCCTCCAGGTCCAGCCTGCGCAGCAGGGTGCGCAGCATCTCGTCGTCGATGTACCGGTGGTCGCGCAGCCGGACGAACACGTCGCGTTCGGCGCTGATCATGTCCCGGGACAGCCGGCGGTAGGTGTCGTCGACCGTCTCCCCGGTCACGGGGTTCACCGCGCCGAGCCGCTCCCAGACGGCGTTGCGGCGGCGTTCCAGGACCATGCGCAGGCGGTCGGCGAGCGGCGGGGGAAGGGTGTTGCGCTCGTCGGACAGGAGCTCGTCCAGGCGTTGCTCCGCGACCCGGGAGGCCTGGGCCTGGGCGTTGGCCTCGGCGAGCGTCTCCGCCTGCGTGTCCCGGCCGGGGAACTTCAGCAGGCGGATGAGCGGGGGCAGCGTCAGGCCCTGCACGACCAGCGTCCCGATGACCGTGGTGAAGGTCAGGAACAGCACCAGGTTGCGCTGCGGGAAGAGGGCGCCGCCATGCACGGTCCGCGGGATCGAGAAGGCGATGGCCAGGGAGACCACGCCCCGCATCCCGGCCCAGGAGGTGACCATCGCGCCCTTCCAGGTGGGGTTCGGCTCGCGGTCCCTGATCCGTGACGACATGAGACGCGGCAGGAAGGTCGCCGGGTACACCCACACGAACCGGGTCACGACCACCACGAGGAAGACGGCCACCGCGTACCAGGCGGCGTCGGCACCCTCGTACGCGCCGAGGCCCTTGAGGACGACCGGCAGCTGCAGTCCGATGAGCGCGAAGACAGCGGACTCCAGCACGAAGGCGACCATCTTCCACACCGCTTCCTCCTGGAGCCGGGTGGCGAAGTCGACCTCCCACGCGCGGTGCCCGAGGTGGAGGGCGACGACCACGACCGCCAGCACCCCGGAGGCGTGCAGCTGCTCGGCGACGCCGTACGCGACGAACGGGATGAGCAGGGAGAGGGTGTTCTGCAGCAAGGGCTCCCTCAGGCGCGTGCGCATCCAGTGGATGGGGGCCATCAGGACCAGACCGACGCCGACACCGCCGACGGCGGCGAGCAGGAACTCACCGACCCCGCCCATCCAGGTGGCGCCCTCCCCGACGGCCGCGGCGAGGGCGACCTTGTAGGCGGTGATCGCCGTGGCGTCGTTCAGCAGGGACTCGCCCTGCAGGATCGTGGTGATCCGCGAGGGCAGCCCGACGCGGCGGGCGACCGCCGTCGCCGCGACCGCGTCCGGCGGCGCCACCACCGCGCCCAGCACGAGGGCGGCGGGCAGGGGTATCCCGGGGACGAGCCGGTAGACGGCCCAGCCGACGACGAAGGTCGCGAAGAGCACGTATCCCACCGAGAGCAGCGCCACCGGACGCAGCTGGGCCCGCAGGTCGAGGTAGGAGCTGTCGGTCGCCGACGTGTACAGCAGCGGGGGCAGCAGGAGAGGGAGTACGACCTCGGGGTCGAGCGTGTAGTCGGGCACCCCCGGCACGTACGACACCAGCAGTCCGGCCGCGACCAGCAGCAGCGGAGCCGGTACCGGCGTCCGCCGGGCCGCCCCGGCGATCGCGGCGCTCCCCGCCACCAGCAGCAGCAGCGGCATCACGTCCATCGTCCTCGCCCGCCCTCTTTTTCCGCGCGGTCACCCGCACGCCCGTCGTAATCTGGCAATCATGAAACAGTGCACGCACGCCGACGCGCTGCCGCACCCGGAGCCCGAGCCGCAGAACGAGACCTGCCCGGAGTGTCTCGCGAACGGCACGCACCCGGTGCAGCTGCGCCTGTGTCTGACCTGTGGCCACGTCGGCTGCTGCGACTCCTCACCCGGGAGGCACGCCACGGAACACCACGAGAAGTCCGGTCATCCGGTGATGCGGACCTTCGAACCGGGTGAGAACTGGCGCTGGTGCTTCGTCGACCACGTCCTCGTGTAACCCTGTATGCAGGCGTGGAGCCGGACGGTTCGACCGTCTGACGTCTGGGTACGTCAATCCGGCGCGCGCTCTTCCCAATTGAGACCGCTGGACCTCTAGACACGGAGCGTATCCACAGCTTTACTGTGAGTGACGCCAGGGGGTTGGGGTCCCGGGGACAGGAACGTTCGGAGCGCGATAGCGTCACCGCTGAAACACGTTTCGCGTTACCCCGAGGGGCGACCCTCGGCCCCGTAAAGCTTGTACCACCATGGAGGTGAGGGTGTCCCAGATCGCAGGCGAGCCCGCGACCCAGGACTTCGTGGAAGTCCGGCTGCCGGCTGCGGGTGCCTACCTGTCGGTGCTGCGGACGGCCACGGCCGGTCTCGCCGCCCGCTTGGACTTCACCCTGGACGAGATCGAGGATCTGCGCATCGCGGTGGACGAGGCCTGCGCGATCCTGCTCCAGCAGGCCGTGCCCGGCTCCGTGCTCAGTTGTGTCTTCCGACTCGTCGACGACTCGCTCGAGGTCACGGTCTCGGCACCGACCACGGACGGACACGCTCCCTCACGGGACACCTTCGCCTGGACGGTGCTGTCGGCCCTGGCGGGCAAGGTCTCGTCGGCCGTCGACGAGGACCGGACCGTCTCGATCAGCCTCTACAAACAGCGCGGCGCGGGACCCGGGCCGGCGTGAGGAACGGGGACGGTCCGGTGCGGGACGAAGAGCGCGGCACACGGGGGCTGCCGATCGGAGGCGCGGGTTCTCCGGGCGGTTCCCCACGCATGCGGGACGGCATCGACGGGATCCCCGAGCAGGCCAGGCCGCACCCGGAGGACCACTCCGCGGAGGCCGGCCACCCGGACGAGGGGCAGCGGGATCGAGAAGGTGCCGTGCAGAGCACGCCTCTGGAGCGGCGGAGCGGGGTTTCCCCGGCCCGGACGGAGGCGAGGGCTCGGGGAATGGCGACGGGCGGGACGATGAGCGAGCACGAACGGGACGACGACGAGCTGGACGCGCAGGCCGTGCCGGCCCTGCAGGGCGCTCAGCACGACCGCAGTGGGGCGCGTGCGATGTTCGTCGAGCTGCGGGCGTTGAGCAGCGGCAGCCCCGAGTACGCGGAGCTGCGCAACCAGCTGGTCCGCATGCACCTGCCGCTCGTCGAGCATCTCGCGCGCCGCTTCCGCAACCGCGGTGAGCCGCTGGACGATCTCACCCAGGTCGCCACCATCGGTCTGATCAAGTCGGTCGACCGCTTCGACCCGGACCGCGGCGTGGAGTTCTCCACCTACGCCACCCCGACCGTCGTGGGCGAGATCAAGCGGCACTTCCGCGACAAGGGCTGGGCGGTCCGCGTGCCGCGTCGGCTGCAGGAACTGCGGCTGTCGCTCACCACGGCCACGGCCGAGCTGTCGCAGCAGCACGGGCGCTCCCCGACGGTCCACGAGCTGGCCGAGAAGCTCGCCATCTCCGAGGAGGAGGTCCTGGAGGGCCTGGAGTCGGCGAACGCCTACTCCACCCTCTCCCTGGACGTCCCGGACACGGACGACGAGTCCCCGGCGGTCGCCGACACCCTCGGCGCGGAGGACGAGGCCCTGGAGGGCGTCGAGTACCGCGAGTCCCTCAAGCCCCTGCTGGAGGATCTCCCGCCCCGGGAGAAGCGCATCCTTCTCCTCCGGTTCTTCGGCAACATGACCCAGTCCCAGATCGCCCAGGAGGTCGGCATCTCCCAGATGCACGTCTCGCGCCTCCTGGCCCGCACCCTGGCCCAGCTGCGGGAGAAGCTGCTGGTCGAGGAGTAACCCGGGGGGCTGGGAAGCAGCCCCCCGTCGGCGTGCGAGGAGCGGGGCCCGGCGCGGGCCCCAGGCGATGGCGAAGGGGCGCGGCCCGGAGCCCTACCGCTCCGCGCGACCCGGAGCCCTACCGCTCCGCGCGACCCGGAGCCCTACCGCTCCGCGCGACCCGGACCCTTGATGCCGAGTGCCTTGGTCGTGGCGGGGTTCAGCAGGAGGATCAGCGCGGTCAGCGCGACGACGGCGAGGACGATGCCGGCCGGGATCGCGGCGCTGTCGGCCTGGAGGAGGCTGTAGGCGACCGGAAGCGCCATGATCTGCGTGATGACGGCGGGGCCCCGGCTCCAGCCGCGTCGCAGCAGCAGGCCGCGCGCGGCGAGCAGCGGAAGCAGGGCGAGGGCGATGAAGGTGACGGCCAGGGTCACCGCCTGCTGCCGTCCGTCCGGTTCACCGGCGACCCCCAGTACGAGCAGCCACACACCCCCGACCACCAGCGCGATCCCCTCCAGCGCGGCCAGCGCCGCCGCATAGGTCAGCCGGCGCGGACGCGGGCCTTCGGCCTCCGCGGGGATCTCGGGGGTGGGGGTCTGCTCACTGCTCACCCCAGAAGGGTAGCCCTCGCCCCGCTCCGCGGGGTGTCCAGGCTCACGCCCCCTCCTCTTACCGGATCCCTACCTGGGTGTGGGTCGAGTACCGCCCAGTAGGTACCCTGCAACCCATGCGTGCACTTCTCGTGGTCAATCCGGCAGCTACCACCACAAGCGCACGTAGGCGTGACGTGCTGATCCACGCGCTGGCGAGCGAGATGAAGCTCGAGGCCGTGACCACCGAGTACCGCGGCCACGCCCGCGACCTGGGCCGGCAGGCGGCGGACAGCGACGACATCGACCTGATAGTCGCCCTCGGCGGTGACGGCACCGTGAACGAGGTCGTCAACGGCCTGCTGCACAACGGCCCCGACCCCGACCGCCTGCCCGGTCTCGCCGTCGTGCCCGGTGGCTCCACCAACGTCTTCGCCCGCGCCCTGGGCCTGCCCAACGACAACGTCGAGGCCACCGGCGCCCTGCTGGACGCTCTGCGCGAGGGGCGGGAGCGCGTCGTCGGCCTCGGCCTGGCCTCGGGCACGCCGGGCACCGAGGACGAGTCCGTCCCGTCCCGCTGGTTCACCTTCAACGCGGGTCTCGGCTTCGACGCGGGCGTGGTCGGCCGGGTCGAGCAGCAGCGCGAGCGCGGCAGGAAGTCGACGCACGCGCTGTATGTGCGCCAGGTCGTCCGGCAGTTCCTCGGCGAACCGCACCGCCGGCACGGCACCATCACGCTCGAGCACCCCGGCGCGGACCCGATAACCGACCTTGTCGTGGCGATAGTCTCGAACACGTCGCCTTGGACCTATCTCGGCAATCGCCCGATGTACACGTCCCCTAAGGCCTCGTTCGACAAGGGGCTCGACGTGCTCGGTCTCAGCCGTCTGTCCACGGCCGCGGTTGCCCGGTATGGCACCCAGTTGCTCACTTCGTCCCCCGAGCGCGGGCCCCAGGGCAAGCACGCCACCTCACTGCACGATCTGGACCGGTTCACCTTGCATTCGAAGGTGCCCCTCCCCCTCCAGATGGACGGCGACCACCTCGGACTGCGTACCAGCGTGACGTTCACAGGCGTACGCCGTGCACTGCGTGTGATTGTGTGAGCGGAACGGGCTAAAGTCCTTTCACTCGAACGTTTAGGCCAGGATCCACCCCATGGAAGTACGGCTGTGACCTAGTCGACACCGAGGAATCAAAAAAAACTTTCCGGAAGGGGTTGTATCCGCCGCTGAGGTTTGCGAGTCTCTACGTGGCGATCGGGACGGCCCGCAACATCGGCCTCCGCTGATCACCGGAACCCCTCTTCACATCATCAGGACCACGCCGGGGAGACTCGGCGGTCGGCCCTTCACTTGTTGAGGGATTCGTGAAAGCGTTCACATTCACAAGCAATGAGCACGTAATACCAAGGAGAGGTAGCAGCCATGGACTGGCGTCACAACGCCGTTTGCCGCGAGGAAGACCCCGAGCTGTTCTTCCCCATCGGCAACACCGGTCCTGCGCTGCTGCAGATCGAGGAAGCCAAGGCCGTCTGCCGTCGCTGCCCCGTTATGGATCAGTGTCTGCAGTGGGCGCTCGAGTCCGGCCAGGACTCCGGCGTCTGGGGTGGTCTCAGCGAGGACGAGCGTCGCGCCATGAAGCGCCGTGCCGCCCGCAACCGGGCCCGTCAGGCCTCCGCCTGACAACACCCGCCCCGCAAACAGCCTGAGCTTGGCGGCGCGTACAGCGAGTACGCATCTCCCGCCCCCGAGCCGCAGCGCGCAGTACCCCCGATGCGCTTAGTAGCAACGAGCACTGGCCTCGGACCGATTTCGGTCCGGGGCTCTTTGCTTTGGGTGACTACTTCTGGCCCTGGACCGGAATGTCGAGGATCACCCTGGTCCCCCGCTCCGGTGCCGGAACCATGTCGAAGCTGCCGCTCAACTCGCCCTCGACCAGGGTGCGTACGATCTGCAGCCCCAGGTTGCCCGAGCGGTGCGGATCGAAGCCCTCGGGCAGGCCGACCCCGTCGTCCTGGACAGTGACCAGGAGGCGGGCCTCCTTGGTGGTGCCGCCGCGCACCGCGGAGACCTCCACGGTGCCGGAGTCGCCCTCGCGGAAGCCGTGCTCCAGGGCGTTCTGCAGGACCTCGGTCAGGACCATGGACAGCGGGGTCGCGACCTCGGCGTCGAGTATCCCGAAGCGGCCGGTGCGCCGGCCGGTGACCTTGCCCGGCGAGATCTCCGCGACCATGGCGAGCACCCGGTCGGCGATCTCGTCGAAGTCCACCCGCTCGTCCAGGTTCTGGGACAGCGTCTCGTGCACGATCGCGATCGAGCCGACCCGCCGCACCGCCTCCTCCAGCGCCTCCCGGCCGCGGTCGGACCCGATCCGCCGGGCCTGGAGCCGGAGCAGCGCCGCCACCGTCTGGAGGTTGTTCTTCACCCGGTGGTGGATCTCCCGGATGGTCGCGTCCTTGGTGATCAACTCGCGTTCCCGGCGACGCAGTTCGGTGACGTCCCGGAGCAGCACCAGGGAACCGATGCGCGTGCCCTTGGGCTTGAGCGGGATCGCCCGGAACTGGATCACCCCGTCGCTGGCCTCGATCTCGAACTCACGCGGCGCCCACCCGCTGGCGACCTTCGCCAGCGCCTCGTCCACCGGCCCACGGGTCGGGGCGAGTTCGGCGGTGGTCCGGCCCAGGTGGTGGCCGACGAGGTCGGAGGCGAGGCCGAGACGGTGGTAGGCGGACAGGGCGTTGGGCGAGGCGTACTGGACGAGGCCGTCCGCGTCCAGCCGGATCAGGCCGTCGCCGACGCGCGGCGAGGCGTCCATGTCGACCTGCTGGTCGGGGAACGGGAAGGAGCCGGCCGCGATCATCTGCGCCAGGTCGGAGGCGCTCTGGAGATAGGTCAGCTCCAGGCGGCTCGGGGTGCGCACGGTCAGCAGGTTGGTGTTGCGGGCGATGACTCCGAGGACCCGCCCCTCCCGGCGTACGGGGATCGACTCGACCCGGACCGGGACCTCCTCGCGCCACTCCGGATCGCCCTCGCGCACGATCCGGCCCTCGTCGAGGGCCGCGTCCAGCATGGGACGGCGGCCACGCGGCACCAGGTGGCCGACCATGTCGTCCTGGTAGGAGGTCGGGCCGGTGTTGGGGCGCATCTGGGCCACCGAGACGTACCGCGTGCCGTCCCGGGTGGGGACCCACAGGACCAGGTCCGCGAAGGAGAGGTCGGAGAGCAGCTGCCACTCCGAGACCAGCAGGTGGAGCCACTCGAGGTCGGAGTCGTCGAGGGCGGTGTGCTGGCGTACGAGTTCGTTCATGGAGGGCACGTCTGCGAGCGTACCCGGGGGCTGCGAACCGGCCGAAAACACCCGCGGGCCGCGGCGCCTGGGAGGGACCCTCAACCCTCCCGGCACCGCAGCCCGGAGCAGCAACGGCCGTGGGGTGTGCGGTCCCGGTCGGCCGATGGATGAGGAGCCGGGGCAGTCAGGGCAGAGAGCTCCGGTTCCTCGGTCCGCCTTCCTGTGCGGGGAAGACGGAAGAGTGCGCCCCCGCATTGTGGACTGGACCAGCTGGTGTGTCCATGCGTGGGGAGTTGTTGCAACTTGGTGGTTCGAAGCCTAGCCCGCCCGGGTCGCGAACGGGGCCAGATGGCCGTGGCAATTTCGTGAGCAACCTCCGGCCCCCCGGACGGGGCGGGCAGCTCGCTGACGTGAGCGGGGTGCTGGGGGTACGATGCTGTTGCTGTTCGATTGGTCTACACCACACACACTCAAGTGCTCCACAGATCGGCAGGCCCAGCGTGGAAGTTGTCATCGTTCCGGACGCGGAAGCGGGCGGCGAGCTCATCGCCGAGGCCATGGCACAGCTGTTGCGGCGCAAGCCCCACGCCCTGCTCGGCGTGGCCACCGGCTCGACCCCGCTGCCCATCTACCAGGCTCTGGCGGCGAAGGTGCGCTCCGGGGCCGTGGACACCTCGCGGGCGCGGATCGCACAGCTCGACGAGTACGTGGGGCTGCCCGCCGAGCACCCGGAGTCATACCGCTCCGTGCTCCGGCGGGAGGTCCTGGCACCCCTCGGGATCGGGACGGACGCGTTCATGGGCCCGGACGGGACAGCCGAGGACGTGCAGGGCGCGTGCGCGGCGTACGACCGGGCGCTCGCCGAGGCCGGTGGCGTGGACCTGCAGCTGCTCGGGATAGGCACCGACGGCCACATCGGCTTCAACGAGCCCTGCTCCTCGCTCGTCTCGCGCACGCGCATCAAGACGCTCACCGAGCAGACCCGGATCGACAACGCCCGCTTCTTCGACGGTGACATCGAACAGGTGCCGCACCACGTCATCACCCAGGGCATAGGCACCATCCTGGAGGCCCGGCACCTGGTGCTCCTCGCCACCGGCGAGGGCAAGGCCGACGCGGTCGCCGCGACGGTGGAGGGCCCGGTCGCGGCCGTGTGCCCGGCCTCGGCGCTGCAGCTGCATCCGCACGCGACGGTGGTCGTCGACGAGGCCGCCGCCTCCAAGCTGAAGCTCGCGGACTACTTCCGGTACACCTATGCCAACAAGCCGGACTGGCAGGGCATCTGACCGGCATCTGCGGCTGTGGACTAGACCAAGGATGGTCACAACGGTATACAGAGGAGATCACGGAGCGTACGGGCGGACCCCCGGCGCACTGAGCCGTGCCACGATGTGGGCCGTGGCCGACGGGCATGTCGGCCGCTTGGGCACCCGGAGCCGGGAAGGCAGAGCATGAGCACCGACGTCAGCAGTGCGGAGAACGAGAACGGCGCCACCGTCCGTACCGCGCGCGTGCCCAAGTACTACCGCCTGAAGAAGCACCTGCTCGACATGACGGAGACCCAGGCGCCGGGCACCCCCGTCCCGCCGGAGCGCACGCTGGCCGCCGAGTTCGACACCTCGCGCACCACCGTCCGCCAGGCCCTGCAGGAACTGGTCGTCGAGGGCCGGCTGGAACGCATCCAGGGCAAGGGCACCTTCGTCGCCAAGCCGAAGGTCTCGCAGGCGCTGCAGCTCACCAGCTACACGGAGGACATGCGCGCCCAGGGCCTGGAGCCGACCTCGCAGTTGCTGGACGTCGGCTACGTCACCGCCGACGAGCGGCTCGCCGGACTGCTCGACATCACGGCCGGCGGCAGGGTGCTGCGCATCGAGCGGCTGCGCATGGCCAACGGCGAGCCGATGGCCATAGAGACCACGCACCTGTCGGCCAAGCGCTTCCCGGCGCTGCGCCGCAGTCTCGTGAAGTACACCTCGCTGTACACCGCTCTCGCAGAGGTGTACGACGTCCACCTCGCCGAGGCGGAGGAGACCATCGAGACCTCGCTGGCCACTCCCCGCGAGGCGGGCCTGCTCGGTACCGACGTGGGCCTGCCGATGCTGATGCTCTCCCGGCACTCCCTGGACCGGGAGGGCAAGCCCGTGGAGTGGGTGCGGTCGGTGTACCGGGGAGACCGCTACAAGTTCGTGGCGAGGCTGAAGCGTCCGCAGGAGTAGGCGAGTCGGCGTCTTCACACCTTCGCCCCGGAATCGACATGCCGACATGCGGGCGAGGTCTTCCACTCCCCTGACCCCGTCCCCTAGATTGCCTGCGCATTACACAGGTGATCAGTGAGGGGACGGAGCCGACAGAGATGTCCAACGCACCGGATACGACGAGACCGGCGGTGGTGACGCCTCTGCGCGTCGTCATCGCCCTCTGCCTGATCGCGCCCTTCGTGGCGATGCTGTGGGTCGGCTCCTATGCCGAGGCGGACCCCGCGTTCATCGGCATCCCGTTCTTCTACTGGTACCAGATGCTCTGGGTGCCGATCTCCACCGCGCTGACCATGATCGCCTACCAGTTGTGGCGGCGTGACCAGCGCGCCCGCCAGGATGCGAAGGGGGGTACGGCGGAATGAAGGACGGCGTGAACGGCGTCGCGCTCGGCGTGTTCGTCTTCTTCTTCCTGGCCGTGACGGTCATGGGCTTCCTCGCCGCACGCTGGCGCAGGGCCGACGACGAGCACAGCCTCGACGAATGGGGCCTGGGCGGCCGGTCGTTCGGTACCTGGATCACCTGGTTCCTGCTCGGTGGCGACCTGTACACGGCGTACACCTTCGTCGCGGTACCGGCGGCGATCTACGCGGCGGGCGCGGCCGGCTTCTTCGCGGTGCCGTACACCATCCTCGTCTACCCGTTGATCTTCACGTTCCTGCCCCGCCTGTGGTCGGTCTCGCACAAGCACGGCTACGTGACCACCTCGGACTTCGTGCGCGGCCGCTTCGGCTCGAAGGGGCTGTCGCTGGCGGTGGCGCTGACCGGCATCCTGGCGACGATGCCGTACATCGCGCTCCAGCTGGTCGGCATCCAGGCCGTGCTGGACGTGATGGGGGTCGGCGGCGGCGAGAACACCAACTGGTTCGTGAAGGACCTGCCGCTGCTGATCGCCTTCGGCGTGCTGGCCGCCTACACCTACTCCTCGGGGCTGAGGGCCCCCGCGCTGATCGCGTTCGTCAAGGACGCGCTGATCTACATCGTCATCGCCGTCGCGATCATCTACATCCCGATCAAACTGGGCGGGTTCGACGACGTCTTCGCCAAGGCGGGCGACGCGTTCAGCCAGGTCAACCCGGCGACCGGGAAGCCGCGCGGCACGCTCGTGCCGGGCGAGGCGAACCAGTGGACATACGCGACCCTGGCCCTGGGCTCCGCGCTGGCGCTGTTCATGTACCCGCACTCGATCACCGCGACCCTGTCCTCGCGCAGCCGTGACGTGATCCGCCGCAACACCACGATCCTGCCGCTGTACTCCCTGATGCTGGGCCTGCTGGCGCTGCTGGGCTTCATGGCGATCGCGGCCGGGGTGAAGGTCACCAACGGCCAGCTGGCCATCCCGCAGCTGTTCGAGAACATGTTCCCGGACTGGTTCGCCGGTGTGGCCTTCGCGGCGATCGGCATCGGTGCGCTGGTGCCGGCGGCGATCATGTCGATCGCGGCCGCCAACCTCTTCACCCGCAACATCTACAAGGACTTCATCAAGCCGGACGCCACGCCGAAGCAGGAGGCTCAGGTCTCCAAGTTCGTGTCGCTGCTGGTGAAGGTCGGCGCGCTGGTCTTCGTCCTCACCATGGACAAGACCGTCGCGATCAACTTCCAGCTGCTCGGCGGCATCTGGATCCTGCAGACCTTCCCGGCCCTGGTCGGCGGCCTGTTCACCCGCTGGTTCCACCGCTGGGCGCTGCTCGCGGGCTGGGCGGTCGGCATGGTGTACGGCACGCTCGCCGCGTACGGCATCTCCTCGCCGACGCAGCCGCACTTCGGCGGCAACGCCAAGGAGATCCCGGGCCTCGGGGAGATCGGCTACATCGGCCTGACGGCGTTCGTCCTCAATGTCCTCGTGACCGTGGTCCTGACCTTCGTCCTGAGGGCGGCGAAGGCCCCCGAGGGCGTCGACGAGACCAGGCCGGAGGACTACACGGCGGACGCCGGCGACCCGGGCGTACAGGTGGAACTGCCGCCCGCGACGGCCGGCAGCACGCACTGAGCCGTACGCGTCGGACGGGCCGCCGGGGAAATCCGGCGGCCCGTCGTCGTACCCGTCGGGCACACTCGCCCCCATGGACATCCTGATACGGCACGCGGCAGCCGACGAGTACGAGGCCCTCGGTGAGATCACCGCCCAGGCCTATCTCCAGGACGGGCTCCTCGACTTCGGGGAGGGCGACCGGTACCTCGGTGAGCTGAGGGACGTGGCCAAGCGGGCCGCCGCCGCCGACGTACTGGTCGCCGAGGCGGACGGGGAGGTGCTCGGCGGGGTCACCTTCGTACCGTCCGGCGGACCCATGGCCGACATCGCCGGGCCGGGAGAGGCCGAGATACGGATGCTCGCGGTCGCCCGCACGGCGCGCGGCCGGGGCGCCGGCGGGGCGCTCGTCCAGGCCTGCGTCGACCGTGCGCGGGCCACGGAGGGCTGTGTGCGGATCGTCCTGTCGACCCAGCGCGCCATGCACGCCGCCCACCGCATCTACGAACGCCTGGGTTTCGTCCGCACTCCCGAGCGGGACTGGGCCCCCCTCCCGGATCTCGCCGACGTCACTCTCCTCACTTATGAGTTGACGCTCTGAAGCAGACGCAACACAACATCTGGGGGTGCCACCACAGCCCGGCACTAGATGTATGCTCATGCTCGCTGTCGCCGCAGGGGAATCCGGTGCGAATCCGGAACTGTCCCGCAACGGTGTACTCGCACCCGTATGCCCGCATACGGGTGGCGAGGGTCAGTCCGAGGACCTGCCGACAGCGTGCCCGGCCGTCCGGTCGGGCGCCCATGACGTCCGGGCCTCGTGGAGTGGGCCGGTGGACGCGACGCCGCGTGCGCTCGTGCCGCCCCCTGCCCTCCGCCAGGCCCCGTGCCGAGCGAGGGAGTGCCCCACGTGACCATCGCGCCAGCCGACCCGGCTTCAGCCACCCCGGCGACCGAGGCCGTCCCGGTGGAGCCGGACGGTCCCGGAGCCACGCTGCTGCGGACCCTGACCGAGCTGACCGCCGACCTGCCCGACGCCGACCCCGGCCGGGTGGCCGCCGCCGCGCTGCGCGGCCGGTCGGCGCGGGCCGACGAGGCCGAGCTGCGCGAGCTGGCCACGGAGACGGCCGCCGGCCTGATCTCCGAGGATCCGGCCTACTCGAGGCTGGCCGCCCGGCTGCTCACCCTCACCATCCGCGCCGAAGCGGCCTCGCAGGGCGTCACGTCCTTCACCGGGTCCGTCGCCGTGGGCCATCGCGAGGGGCTCATCGCCGACCGCACCGCGGAGTTCGTACGGCTGCACGCCGAGCGCCTGGACGCGCTGGTCGACACCGGCGCCGACGACCGTTTCGGCTACTTCGGTCTGCGCACCCTGCACAGCCGGTACCTGCTGCGCCACCCGATCAACCGCAAGGTCGTCGAGACGCCCCAGCACTTCATGCTGCGCGTCGCCGCCGGTCTCGCCGAGGACGACACCAGCCGCTCGGTGGACGAGGTCGCGGCGCTCTACGGGCTGATGAGCCGCCTCGACTACCTGCCCTCCTCCCCCACCCTCTTCAACTCCGGCACCCGGCATCCCCAGATGTCGTCCTGCTACCTCCTGGACTCCCCCAAGGACGAGCTGGACTCCATCTACGACCGCTACCACCAGGTCGCCCGGCTGTCCAAGCACGCCGGCGGCATCGGGCTGGCGTACTCCCGTATCCGCTCCCGCGGTTCGCTGATCCGCGGCACCAACGGGCACTCCAACGGCATCGTGCCGTTCCTGAAGACGCTGGACGCCTCCGTCGCCGCGGTGAACCAGGGCGGCCGCCGCAAGGGCGCCGCGGCCGTCTACCTGGAGACCTGGCACTCCGACATCGAGGAGTTCCTGGAACTGCGGGACAACACCGGCGAGGACGCCCGCCGTACGCACAACCTCAACCTCGCGCACTGGGTCCCGGACGAGTTCATGCGCCGGGTCGACGCCGACGAGCAGTGGTCGCTGTTCTCCCCGGCGGACGTGCCGGAGCTGGTGGACCTGTGGGGCGAGGAGTTCGACGCCGCCTACCGCGGGGCCGAGGCGGCGGGCCTGGCCAGGAAGACCATCCCGGCCCGCGACCTGTACGGCCGGATGATGCGCACCCTCGCACAGACCGGCAACGGCTGGATGACCTTCAAGGACGCCGCCAACCGCACCGCCAACCAGACGGCCGAGCCGGGCCACGTCGTGCACTCCTCCAACCTCTGCACGGAGATCCTCGAGGTCACGGACGACGGGGAGACCGCGGTCTGCAACCTGGGCTCGGTGAACCTCGGCGCCTTCGTCGACACGGCGAGCGGCGACATCGACTGGGAGCGGCTGGACGAGACGGTCCGCACCGCCGTCACCTTCCTCGACCGCGTCGTCGACATCAACTTCTACCCGACGGAGCAGGCGGGCCGCTCCAACGCGAAGTGGCGCCCGGTCGGCCTGGGCGCGATGGGCCTGCAGGACGTCTTCTTCAAGCTGCGGCTGCCCTTCGACTCCCCCGAGGCCAGGACGCTCTCCACGCGCATCGCCGAGCGCGTCATGCTCGCCGCGTACGAGGCCTCCGCCGACCTCGCCGAGCGGAGCGGCCCGCTGCCGGCCTGGGAGAAGACCCGCACGGCCCGCGGTGTGCTGCACCCGGACCACTACGGCGTCGAGTTCGCCTGGCCGGAGCGCTGGGCGGCGCTGCGTGCGCGGATCGCGACGACCGGCCTGCGCAACTCGCTGCTGCTGGCCATCGCGCCCACCGCCACCATCGCCTCGATCGCCGGCGTCTACGAGTGCATCGAGCCGCAGGTCTCCAACCTGTTCAAGCGCGAGACGCTCTCCGGGGAGTTCCTGCAGGTCAACTCCTACCTGGTGAAGGACCTCAAGGAGCTGGGCGTGTGGGACGCCCGGACCCGTGAGGCGCTGCGCGAGTCGAACGGCTCGGTGCAGGAGTTCGCCTGGATCCCGGCCGAGGTACGGGCCCTGTACCGCACGGCCTGGGAGATCCCGCAGCGCGGTCTGATCGACATGGCCGCCGCGCGCACCCCGTTCCTGGACCAGTCCCAGTCGCTGAACCTGTTCCTGGAGACGCCGACGATCGGCAAGCTCTCCTCGATGTACGCGTACGCCTGGAAGCAGGGTCTGAAGACGACCTACTACCTGCGCTCCCGCCCGGCGACCCGGATCGCCCGCGCCGCCCAGGGCCAGGCGCAGTCCCGGAAGCCGATCCCCGTCCAGCAGGCCGCCGACCCCGACGCGGTCGCCTGCTCCCTTGAGAACCCCGAGTCCTGCGAGGCCTGCCAGTAATGACCACCCGATCCGCGAACCTGCTCGACCCGGGCTTCGAACTGACCCTGCGTCCCATGCGCTACCCGGACTTCTACGAGCGCTACCGGGACGCCATCAAGAACACCTGGACCGTCGAGGAGGTCGACCTCCACTCGGACGTCGCCGACCTCGCGAAGCTGTCCCCTGCGGAGCAGCACCTGATCGGCCGTCTGGTCGCGTTCTTCGCGACCGGTGACTCGATCGTCGCGAACAACCTCGTGCTGACCCTCTACAAGCACATCAACTCCCCCGAGGCGCGGCTCTACCTGAGCCGGCAGCTCTTCGAGGAGGCCGTGCACGTCCAGTTCTACCTGACCCTGCTGGACACCTATCTGCCCGACCCGGAGGACCGCACCGCCGCCTTCGCGGCCGTGGAGAACATCCCCTCGATCCGTGAGAAGGCCGGGTTCTGCTTCAAGTGGATCAACGAGGTCGAGAAGCTGGAGCGGCTGGAGTCCCGGGCGGACCGCCGTCGCTTCCTGCTGAACCTCATCTGCTTCGCCGCGTGCATCGAGGGCCTGTTCTTCTACGGCGCCTTCGCGTACGTCTACTGGTTCCGCAGCCGGGGTCTGCTGCACGGCCTGGCGACCGGCACCAACTGGGTGTTCCGCGACGAGACGATGCACATGTCGTTCGCGTTCGACGTCGTGGACACCGTTCGCAAGGAGGAGCCGGACCTCTTCGACGACGAGCTCCAGCAGCAGGTGACCGACATGCTGCGGGAGGCCGTCGAGGCCGAGCTGCAGTTCGCGCGCGACCTGTGCGGTGACGGCCTCCCGGGGATGAACACCGACTCGATGCGGCAGTACCTGGAGTGCGTCGCCGACCAGCGTCTGACGCGCCTCGGCTTCGCTCCGGTGTACGGCTCGGAGAATCCCTTCTCCTTCATGGAGTTGCAGGGTGTCCAGGAGCTGACCAACTTCTTCGAGCGGCGTCCGTCGGCGTACCAGGTGGCGGTGGAGGGCACCGTCGACCTGGACGAGGACTTCTGAGCCGCCCGGGCGGCCCGTAGGTCCGTGGGACGCCGCCGGTGGCGGCGTCCCATCCGGTCACCGGGGTCACCAGGGCACGGGGCGCACCAGCAGCCGGTGCGGGCGGAGCGTGATGCCGACCCGCGTGGCGTCGTTCGACCCGCTGACCTGCTCGAAGCGGTACTTCGCCGATACGGCGGCCGTGATCAGGGTCAGCTGGGCCATGGAGAAGTGGTCGCTGGGGCACTTGCGGTTGCCGACGCTGAACGGGCTCATCGCGTACTTCGGCACGTCCCTGGCGCGGTCCGGCAGCCAGCGGTCGGGGTCGAACTCCAGGTGGTCCGGGTACGAACGCGCGTCGCGCTGGATCGCGTACGGGCTGTAGACGAGGTCCGCACCGGCCGGAATGCGATAGCCGCCGAGCGTGGTTTCGGTCACCGCGCGCCGTGTCAATATCCATACGGCGGGGCGCAACCGCATCGTTTCGACGACGACATTGTTCGTGTGGGTCAGCCCGCGCACGTCCTCGAATCCAACCGGCCGGCCGCCGGTCAGGGATTGGACCTCGGCGCGGACCCTGGCGGCTTGTTCCGGGTGTGTGGCCAGGATCTGCAGGAGCCACATGATCGTGGAGGCGACTGTTTCGCTTCCGGGGGTGAGTATCGCGACCACCTGGTCGTGGATCTCCTGTTCCCCGATGGGGTCGCCGTTTTCGTCCTTCGCCTCCAGCAATGCCGTCAGCAAATCGTCCGGCTTTCGACCGGATGCCCGGCGTTCGGCGACGATCTCGTCGACCAGCAGATGCAAATCGGCCAGGGCCCGGTTGAATTCCCGGTTGGCCGGCAAAGGCAGCCGGTGGAGCGGGCCCAGCGGGACGACCATCCGGCGGTACATGCCGCGGAAGACGGTGGCGAGGGCGGTGCACAGCCGCTCGGCCCGCTCGTCCATGTACGCGCCGCGCAGCAGGCAGCGGGCCGCGACGCGCACGGCGACACGGAAGGCCTCCGAGGTGCAGTCGACGGTCTCGCCGGGTCGCCAGCGCTCGGCCAGCGCGTGCGCCTCCTCCTCCATGACCGGCCCGTACGCGGGGATGGCGTCGAGCCGGAAGGCCGGCTGGACGGTGCGCCGTTGACGGCGGTGCCGGGAGCCGTTGGCGGTGGCGACGCCCTCCTTGCCGAGCAGCCCTTCCAGGGACTCCCACAGCGGTCCGGCGATGATGTAGTCGGCGCTGAGCGCCAGCGCGCCGGTGAGCTCGGGCGTGGTGACGGCGTACACCGTCTTGGGGCCCAGTTTCAGGCGTACCACGTCGCCGTGGTCGCGTAGTCGGGCCATGAAGGCCAGCGGATCTCGGACCAGCTTCCAGCCGTGGCCGAGCATCGGGACGGCGCCCCCGGCGAGGGGCGGTTCGCTCGGCTCGGACGCCTCGGGTGCCGCGGGCCGCACGGATTCGACGGTCATTTCTCACCTGCCGCTTCGTTGGTGACGTAAGGGGGCGTGGACCGGTCGTCCCAGCTGTCGACCATGTACCGGCCGGACTCGTGGTGGAACCAGTAGACGGAGGAGAACCAGTTCCGCATATTGCCGAGGCAGGCGCGTACGGCGACGCCGAGTTCCTTCCCCGGCAGGGTGCCGTCGTCGAGGTCGTCGGCGAACGTTAAGGCGATTCGCTCGGCCTCCAGGAATTCGGTGACGCATTCCTCGACGCGCCGCCTGATGTCCGCCACGGCCTCTTCCAGGGTCAGCCCCTGATGGGTGATCAGGCTGATTCCGAGATTGTGCACCTCGTCGCCCGCGATTTCCTTCGGCAGCGAGCAGAGGTCGTTGTACAACGCGGCGAATTCCTGACTCAGCAGGGCAGCACGACGGTAAGCCGGGTGTTTCCTGACGGCGGCCGGGAGTTCGCATCCCGCGCTGGGCTCCAGCAGGTCCGTCCAGATCCAGTGCGCGAACGTCAGGCGCCGCAGGGCGAGATACTCCTCGACCCCGGGGATGCGGCCTTCCGTGCGGTTGCGGAACTCGCGGTCGTACGCCTCGATCACCGCGTGGAAGTGCCGGGCGAACCGTCCGTTCCAGGTGCTCGGCAGGAACGAGTACAGCCGCAGCACGCTGTCCGCGAGCCCCGCCACCACGGGGTCGGGGTGGTGCAGGTGGTGCGCGGGGAGGTCGAGGGCGATGTGCAGCCGGGACCTCAGCCGCCGCCAGGCGCCCGCGCGGCCGTGGACGACGTCACGGTCGTGGCGGTCGTCCCAGACGAAGAACCACGCACTGTAGTCGGCTATGGCCTGCAGCACCTCGTCGGGGGCACCGAGGTAGTACCCCGCCATGAGGTCGGTGTAGCACAGTCCGTCGGCATATTCCGCGACCTTGTCGGCCGGCATGAGCCGCTTTTCCAGCAGCCACAGGCGGGTCTTCTCCTGAAGCTTTGGCCAATACGGGTGCAGATGCCGGGTAAACGCGTCCTCGATCACCGGAAGGGCGAGCGAGGGTGGAACCGCGACCGCCGTCGGTGTCGATGTGGTGCTGTGTGGGAAAGCATGCACGAACAAGCCCCTCTCAGCCGCCATGAACGCACGCCCCTCCGGCGATACCGGGCGCGCGCCGTTGCGTATCCCCGCACTTCCATTCAGCACCACAACTGACCGGTCTGGGAATGGATTTACTCCACTCACCACCCAAAGATGCCGGAAATCTTGCGACGAACAGACGAACGACGCCCGGCCGGGAAGATCCCGACCGGGCGTCGTCGCTGCTCTCACGCGGTTCCCGTACGTCCGGGTCGCGGTCTCAGTCGTTGGCGACCACGGGGTAGCGTGGCTCGTTCTCGGCCATCTGCCGCAGGGCGTCCTTCCGTTCACGCTTGGACAGACGATCGATGTAGAGGTAGCCGTACAGGTGATCGGTCTCGTGCTGCAAACAGCGTGCGAAGTAGCCCGTGCCGCGTACCTTGATCGGGTTGCCCTTCTCGTCCTGTCCGGTCACCTCGGCGTAGTCGGGCCGCGCGAGCGGCGCGTAGGCCGTGGGGACGGACAGGCAGCCCTCGTTGCTGTCGTCCAGGCGGCGCCGGTCGGCCGGCAGATCCACCGGCTTCGGGTTGCACACCACGCCGACGTGCCGGACGCCCTCGTCGTCCTGGCAGTCGTAGACGAAGACCTTCAGATCGACGCCGATCTGGTTGGCGGCCAGGCCGACGCCCTCGGCGGTGCGCTGGCTGGCGAACATGTCCGCGACGAGCTGCTCGAGCTCCTCGCCGAACGCGGTGACGTCCTTGCACTCCTTGTGCAGCACCGGGTTGCCGACGACCGTGATCGGCCGCGAGGTGCCGCGCTCGCGCCAGGCGGTCTCGCGCTCCTCACAGTCCTCCGTGTCGACGACGAAGCCCTCCTCGTCGACGGGGAGCACGCCCGCGTGCTGCTGATCGGTGTCCTGCTGCGCCATGACCGACGTACGCCTTCCTTGCAAAAACCGGGGTCGAAACAGAGGTGTGATGCTGATACAGGGTACGGCGAACGCTCAGCAGACCTCTTCCAGATCCCGCCAGTCCCGGGAGTCCGGGCTGTCCGCCACCCAGCCGTCCAGCAGACCCCGTACCAGCGAGGCGGGCGCCGCGACGCCGCACTCCCGCTCCGGTACCCACAGCTGCCCGTCCGTACGGTGGCCCAGCGGGCCCGGATGCCCCGGCTCACTGTGGTCGTGCGGATCGAGGTGAATGCCGTCGCCCTCGTCGGACGGCATCCGGGACTCCGAGCACATCCGGCACAGCAACCGCACGGACGACGACCAGTCCTCCGCGGCGAAGCCGGCGTCGGCGGCGAGCTGCTCCAGGGCGTCCCGGTCGGCCTCGGTGGCGGCCTCCAGGAGGACCACCCAGGTGGGCACGGGCGACGGGGCCCACAACTCGATCTCGTCGAAGACGGGGTAGGCATGCCCGGCGGCCGTGGTCCGCTCGCCGTGCGGCACCCCGTCGTGGAGCACGACCTCGCCCCAGCGCCGCCCCGAGGAGGGCAGCGGAATGGACAGCACCTCGATCCGCGCCGGATCGAGCCTGCGGCCCCACACGACCTCGGCCTCGCCCTCCGGCGACAGCCGTACGGCCGCACTGCCCAGGTCCATCCCGAGCGGCTCCCCGGCGCCGGCCACCGCCCCGGCCTTCGGCCTGGCGAGGCCCCCGGGCACCCTGAGACCGTAGGCCTGCCAGGCCCGCCGGGCCAACGGCCAGTCCTGCAGCGCGGTGGCGGCGATGCCCACGTTCCACCAGTCGGGCGCCCCGGTCTCCTTCTCGAGCAGCGCCACCGCCCGCAGGCCCGCCGCCCGGGCCTGCTCCCAGTCGTGCCGGAACTTGTGCAGCAGGGCGAGGTTGAACCAGGACTCCGACAGCCAGGGCTCCAGATCGGCGGCGCGCGTCAGCAGCTCGCCCGCGTCCTCGTACCGGCCGTCCCCGATCAGCGTGAACGCGCGGTCGGTGGCCTGCCGCCAGGAGGCGGAGGGCCGGTGCCGTCCCTTGCCGAAGATCCTCACGATTCCCGCCTGCCAGTTCCAGTTCCGCGCAGTGGGCTGGCCTCTGCCCCCGGACACCCTCTCCCTCGCATCCAACCACGTACGCAGGGACGTGCGCTCATTACCCATGGGTTACCCAGCCCGCGGCAGGGCCAGACGCGCCGCACCCCTGGTTCCACAGCACGCGCGCGAGCGACTCGACGACCTCGGGCGCGTACTCCCCGGCCGCGCCGAGCCGCAGCTCCTCCAACGCCCGCAGCGGGCCGCCGGGCCCGGCATCGCGCACCTTCTCCTCGTAGGCGTTGACGGCCCGGACGATCCGCGCGGCGAGCGGCTGCTCCGGATAGGGGTCGGCCTGCCGTTCCACGACCACGGCGACCGCCGCGTCCACCCCGGTCTGCCGTACGACGGCCCCGCCGAGCAGGGCTATGCGCCGCTGCTCCTCGGCGGGCAGCACGGCGGTGGCCCCGGCCGGCACCGGGTCGACGAGGCTGAGTTGGCCGATGTCGTGCATGAGCGCCGCGTACTCCAGCACGGTGAGCTCGGGCCGGGTCAGCCCCAGGTCGCGGCCGACGGCGCGGCTGAGCGCGGCGACCCGGTGGGCGTGCCCGGCCGGGGTGTAGCCGGCTATCTCGGTGGCCCGGGCCAGCGAGGCGATGGTCTGCCGGTAGGTGGCGCGCACGGCCGCGTACCGCCGCAGCGACTGCTGGGTGAGCAGCAGGGGCAGGCAGAAGACGGGGAGCGCCCACAAGCCCGCGACGGCGACCCCGAGGGCGATCACCGCTCCGGTCGCGCACACCGCGGACCCGATGCCGAGGAGCCCCCGCAGCTCGTCCCTCAGGAGCGGACCGAACGGCCACCGGCTGCGGGAGTGCGCGAGCGCGGCGGCCAGCACGGCGTCGCACAGCGCGGTGAGCGAGAGCAGCGCGATCAGCAGCAGCGCGTAGGCGGGCCCGCCCCAGCTGTCGAACACACCCCGCTGGTAGAGGGGTTGGAAGCAGACGGCGGCGAAGCCGACGGTGAGGACGCGGCGGGCCAGGTGGTCCAGGGTCGGGGTCCGCCCGCTCCAGACGTGCGGCACGCTGCCCAGCAGGGAGGCGGCGAGGACGACGGCGACGACCTGGGGCGCGTCGTGCCGGGTGGCGTGCCCCGAGTCCTCCCCGAGCAGGGCGTACGCCAGCGCACCGGCGGCGCCGAGGGGGGCGGCCTCCCGGACCTGGGCACCGGTCCATCGGCTGAGTTCGCCGACCGTGACGAGGACACCGAAGGCGAGCGCTCCGCCCCGTTCGTCGAGGCCCGTCCAGAGCGTGTCGGCGAGGGAGACGGCGGCGACGAGGGCGGCCGAGGCGTGGATGAGGCGCAGCGCGGTCATCGCCGCGCTCCGGTCCGGCCGTGGACGGGGTCGGGCGGTGCCGTGGCGCACTCCGGTTCGTCGGCGGTGACGGCGGGGTTCCAGCCGTGCCGTCCCAGGGCCCGGACCAGGGCGGCGACCATCCGGGGGTCGAACTGCGCGCCCGCACACCGCTGGAGTTCCTCGAGGGCGGCCGTAACCGGCCGGGCCCTGCGGTAGGAACGGGTGGAGGTCATGGCGTCGAAGGCGTCCGCGACGGCGACGACCCGGGCACACTCCGGGATCTGGCCGCCCACCAGCCCGTAGGGGTATCCGCTGCCGTCGATGCGCTCGTGGTGGTGCAGGATCGCCGCGCGGGCCTCACCGAGGAAGGAGATGCCGCGCACCATCTCGTGGCCGTACTCGGGGTGCAGCTCGATGATGCGCCGCTCCTCAGGGGTGAGCGGTCCGTCCTTGCGGAGCAGGCGCGTGGGCACGCCGAGTTTGCCGACGTCGTGCAGGATCCCGGCGAAGCGCAGCACCTCGACGCGTTCGTCGGCCATGCCCAGCTCGCGGGCGATCAGCACGGAGGCCTGTCCGACGCGCTCGCTGTGCCCGCGCGTGTAGCCGTCCTTGATGTCGACGGCCTGCACCAGTGCGCGGATGGTGGCCTGGTGCGCGGCGCGTTCGCGGTGGTACTGGGCGAACACCCACCAGGAGACGTACATCGGCAGCAGCACGAGCAGCGCGGCGACCGGCCCGTACGGGCTGCGCCACAGCACGGCCATCATCAGGCCTGCCAGCCCGTGCACCCCGATCGGGGCCAGGGACCGTGACAGCAGCCCCCGCCAGGCCCGGCGCGCCGGCAGCCGCTCCCCGACGGCGAGCATCCCGCCGTCGAGCGCGGCCAGCACCAGGCAGAACACCGGAACGGCGGCCACGGCGGGCAGCAGGGCGTACGGGAAGTCCGAGGCCGCGACCGCGTCGCAGCCGCCCAGCGCCCGGTGCGCCCAGGCCGCGCCCCACACGGCGAGCGCCAGTCGCGCGGCCCGCCAGATCCGCCGCACGGCCCCGGGCCGCTGCTCCACCCGGGACAGCAGGGCACCCGGCAGCGGTACGAGCGCGGCGACGGGCGGGGGCAGCAGGAACGCCCCCGCGAGCAGGACGGGATAGACGGGGTGGAACGTGCCGACGGAACGGCGCCGGACGGCGTGCTCGCAGGCGGCGTACACCGTGGCGAGCAGGGCGAGCGCCCACCAGGGCGTGGGGAGTGAGGGCAGCGGCCGCAGACAGAGCAGCGCGAGCAGGCTGACACAGGCCACGTAGCCGCGTGTCCGTGCCGGAACCGCCTCCATGACCCCTCCCCCGACGCCCTTCCAGGCTTCCCGAGCCTAGGGCGGTTGCCGGGGGGTACGAGGGTTCATGACCCGGGGATTAGCACGTTCGGGTGATGACCGAGCGGTACCCAGGTGTACCGAGGTCAGGAGCGGATCAGGACTCCTGGCCGGTGGCCGGTGCGGCCGTCACGTCATGCTCGGGCACCGCCTGGCCGGAACGGATCAGCTCGATCCGGCCCATGACCTTGGCACGCAGGTCGGTCGGCACGTCGTCATGCCCGCAGCAGCGCTTGACCAGCTTCTTCACGGCCTGTTCGAGGCCGTACTTCTCCAGGCAGGGCGAGCACTCCTTGAAGTGCTGCTGGAACTTGTCGCGATCGACGTCCGGCATCTCACTGTCGAGGAACTCATACAGATGTTCGAGTACCTCACTGCAGTCAGTCTCGTGCGGCTCTCCGCAGCTCATGAGCCCGAGCCTTTCGCTTCGTTCGACTCCCCGGCGCCGGCCGGGACCAGCCCACGGTCGCGGGCGTAGTCCTCGAGCATGCCGCGCAGTTGGCGGCGACCCCGGTGCAGCCGGGACATCACCGTACCGATGGGTGTCCCCATGATGTCCGCGATCTCCTTGTACGCAAAGCCCTCGACGTCCGCGAGGTAGACGGCGATGCGGAATTCCTCGGGGATCGCCTGCAGCGCTTCCTTCACGTCCGAGTCCGGCAGGTGGTCGAGCGCCTGCGACTCGGCGGAGCGCAGACCCGTCGACATGTGCGACTCGGCCCGGGCGAGCTGCCAGTCCTCGATCTCCTCCGCGGCGCTGCGCTGGGGCTCGCGCTGCTTCTTGCGGTAGGAGTTGATGAAGGTGTTCGTGAGGATCCGGTACAGCCAGGCCTTGAGGTTGGTGCCCTCGCGGAACTGGTGGAAGGACGCGTACGCCTTGGCGTACGTCTCCTGCACCAGGTCCTCGGCGTCGGCCGGGTTGCGCGTCATGCGCAGGGCCGCCGAGTACATCTGGTCGAGGAATTCGAGCGCGTCCCGCTCGAAGCGCGCGCTGCGCTCCGCGGTCGACTCCGCGCCGTCGCCCCGGCCCTCGGGCAGTTCCGCCTGGCCGTTGTCGGTCCCTGCGTCCGTCCCAGTGACCGGACCCACCTCCTCAAGATCGTGCGTGAGGCCGAAACCGGACCCACTCGATTCGGAGGATAGACGACGACCGGTGCCTGCCGCCGCTCGAATAGGAGCGGCCTTCGCCGCGTGCAGCACTGTCCACTCCAGGTCGGCGCGGCTGCTGCGGCTCGGGCAGTAGGTCGAACCCATGCGGCGGACTTCCTCTCCTACGACATCCGTGCTGGTGGTTCAGCACTTCCGTCGGCCACAACAGCGACGGGGGGCCCGGCATTCCCGATGGTCAGCCGAGTGACGAGCTCCACTCGGCCACCGCGTCGGTGATGATCTCGAGTACGCGCTCCTGGGTGACCCCCGCCCGCTTGGGCACGGCGAAGCCGTGATCGCCGTACGGCACCTCGACGATGTCCGTCCCGCCGGGGAACTCCTCCGGCTTCCCGAACGGATCGTTGCCGCCCTGCACGACGAGCGTGGGCACCCCGGCGCCCAGCAGCTCGTCGGCACGGGACTTCTCGGGCCTGCCCGGCGGGTGCAGGGGGAAGCTCAGCGCGAGGACGGCGTGCGCGCCGAGCTCGCCCGCCGTACGGCACGCCACGCGCGCCCCGGCGCTCCGCCCGCCGGAGACCACCGGCAGCCCCGGCTTGGCGAGCACGGGCCACACCCCGTGCCACCCCACGTCCAGCGTCTTCGGCGCGGGCGCCACCTTCCTGCCCGCCACCCGCCAGGGCTGCTCGACGAGCGCGACGGTCACTGCGTGGCCGGGCAGGACCCTGGCGAGCGCCTGGAGGTCCCGAGCGTCGATGCCACCGCCGGCCCCATGACCGACAGCCAGCACGAGCCTCGGCCTCTCGGCCGGGTGCCAGGTGACACGGGCGGTCCCGGCATCGGTCTCGACGGTCTCGACGGTCTCGGTAAGGGTCACGGATTCACGGTATCCGCCACCGCAGCTGCGGGCAGCCGCCGTAGCTGCGGGCAGCCGCCGTAGCTGCGGGCAATCGTGCCGCTGGGGGACGCAGCGGCACCCCGCAAGCGCCGGGCTGCGCACCCCCCGCCCCGGCACCAGCCCCGGGCGCCCGTCAGCCCCGGGTCAGAACAGCGTCCCCACCTCCGGCCCGTCCAGCTCCTTGAGCAGCTCGGCACCGTTGTTGCGCACATTACTGACCGCGGTCGAGACGGGATACGCCCGCATCAGCCCCGCGGGCGGCGGCACCAGCAGGGACCGCAGATCCTCGGCATCGGTTCGGGACGGATCCAGCCACGCGTCCCACCGATCCGCCGTGAGCATCAACGGCATCCGGGGATGAATGTCCGCCAGCGACCGCGGCCCCTCGGCCGGCGCCACGGCCAGCGGCGTCGTCTCCGCCTCCGTGGTGATCACCGAGCACGTCGCCCACCAGGCCCGCGGATGGTCGTCGGGCAGGGTGCCGTCCCGCCAGAACTCGTACAGCCCGGCCATGGCGAAGACCGACCCGTCGGCGGGCAGCACGAAGTACGGCTGCTTGCGCGGACGCTTCTTCTTCCCCTCGACCTCCAGGTCCCGCTCCTGGGTGCCGGTGACCCACTCGTAGTAGCCGTCGGCGGGCACGATGCAGCGCCGGGCGGCGAAGGCGCGGCGGTAGGACGGCTTCTCGTGCACGGTCTCCGCGCGCGCGTTGATCATCCGTGCGCCGCCCTCGGGTGACTTGGCCCAGGAGGGGACCAGGCCCCACTTGAGCCTGCGCAGCTGGCGAACCGGGCGCCGGTCGGCGGCGTCCTTCAGAGGACGGTCCAGGACCACGTGGACCTCCTTGGTCGGGGCCACGTTGTAGTCCGGTTCCAGGGCCTCCTCGGGCTCCCACTTCTCGATCTCGAAGATTCCCGCGAGATCCTCGGGCCTACGACTCGCCGCATACCGTCCGCACATGTGAAACGCCCCTCCTACCCGCGACGACGCTGGTGCTCTTTCGTGCCCCAGCCACCGGGACACGTCCAAGAGTGGCAGACGGTCACTGGGCGCCGGCCGTCCGGATCGCCGCTGCTGTTCGACGAGCCGGTGCAGGTGGGAGGGGCGACTCACGGCAGACCGTGAGGAACAGCCTCATTCGGCCCTGATGTCGTCCACGTACACGACCCCCTTGGTCGCCGCGCCGCTTCCATGGACGAGGTAGAGATCGAACGACGTCACCTTGGCGAGACGAGCCGCGTCGAGCACGGCTCCGGCGTGTGCGGTGTCCCAGGGAGCGGGTGCGAAATCGCTGAAGGGTGCCCTGACCTCCTGCCCGTTCCTGTCGGACAGCGGAACCTGGTACCAGAAGTCGACTCCGTCGGCGGCGATCTGGAGCGCTCCGCCGTTCGCGGAACCGTCGCCCTGCAACCACAGCGCCAGGGACGTGAAGGCGGACCAGTCCGCGTCGACCGGCTTGCCTGTGCCGGTGTACTCGGCGCCGGTGAAGTCGTACGCGTAGGCCAGTCCGTACGAGCCCGAGGACCTGTGGTCGGCCGACAGGGTGAGGGTGTGGGCATTGACGTGGGTGTACGCATCGCTCAGGGCGGTGTCGTCTCCGGCGTACCCCTCGAAGTCGTCGACCCATCCGGCGGGCAGGGGCGGGGCCTCGCCGAGAAGGATCAGGGCCGAGTCAGTGAGCGTCCTGCCGTCCACCCGCGCGCTCACGGTGAGGGTCACCGAGCGGTCGTCCGGCGAGGACGGGTCGATCGACCAGTCGCCCGAGTAGAAGCCGTCGGCGTCGAGACACAGCGGTCTGGCGCGTCCGCCGTTCACGGAGTAGGTGACCCGGCTCGCCCTCGCCGGCGTGACACGCACCCGGACGGTGGTCTGCGTGGCGGTCACGCGCTGCCGGTCCGTGGGGGTCACGAGATGCATGAAGGGGGCGTTGCCGACAGCCGTGGTGCGAGCGGAGTACACCCCACGGAGATCGGCGGCGAACAGGGTGTAGGAATCCTGGTAGAACTTGACGAAGTCCGGCAGCAGTGGGTGGCCCGGGTACGGCACGTAAGCACGCTTGGTGCCTCCGAAGTTGGCCCAGGTGAGCATGTAGGTCATCTGGCGGGCCAGCGGGTCCCCCTGCATGGCCTGCGACAACTGGGTGAACCACTGTGGGTTGCGGACATCGGTGCCGCTCTCCCCGAACTCGGTGAAGGCCGGGACCTTGCCTCGCTCGTTCGCCAGCCGGAC
>NZ_JBSFIK010000015.1:126933-142278 GCF_053597535.1 Streptomyces sp. NPDC001348
AGTCGGACCACCATCGCCAGATCCTTCACCAGACCGTCCAGCCAGGCGGTCGGTCCGGCGTTCTCGTCGTAGGAGTCGTAACCGAGGATGTCGACGAAGCGGTCACCCGGGTAGGTCTTCAGGTAGCCGGTCGGGTCGCCCGCGAAGACCGAGTTGGGCGAGTAGGCGTAGAGCAGGTTGTGGACGCCCCTGGTGTCGCGCAGGTACTCGACGGTGTAGCGGTAGAGCTCGATGTACTCGGCCGCCCCGGTGTGGCCGGCACCCCACCAGAACCAGGCTCCGTTGTTCTCGTGGAAGGGGCGGAAGATGACCGGAATCGCCGTGCCGTCCGGTCGCCGCGCTCCCTTCACCGCCTTGGCGATGCGATCGAGGAAGGCGTTGAAGTCCGCGTGTTTCGCGCCCCCGGGAAGGATCTGGCCGACCACTCGGCCCGTTGTGTCATAGAAGTCCCCGCCGGTGACGAAGTTCGGCATGTGGGCGCTGAGGGTGTTGATCCCACCGCGTGCGTCCCCTTGCCGGATGCACCGGCTGAGCGCGGCAATGTTCTCTGCTTCGGTTCCGTCCTGGACGCCGGGGCGTTCGTCGCCGTCGAGGACGAGGGTGTCCCAGCCGAAGACCGCGGGGTAGTCGCCCACCGCCGCCCTGGTGTCGGACGCCTTGCCGTCGGGAGTGGCGAAGGTGAAGCCGTAGGTGAGGTCGTGCTGGTGACCGAACAGGACGCCTTTGCCCTGCTGGCGCTTCAGGTAGGCGAACAGCGCGCGGGCGGCGGGGGTCGCCCCGTCGTCGACGATCCGAACCGGCGTCGGCCCGCCGGCCGGCGTCGTGGGGGAGGTCGCCGCGGCGGCCACCGGTATGCGGGCGCCCGCTGCCATGGCGACCGTGGCACCGAGGACGAACGTGCGACGCTTCATGCGGGGGTTGGGCATGTAAGTCTCCTCGGATGTGGCGATCTCTCGCAGGGGGAAGTGACTCGCCGGTATCGAGTGCGCCGCTCCGGGGAGCGGGTGCCGTGGGCCGGAGCCCCGCCCAGTGCCGGGTCGGGGCGTCGATCAGGTGTGCTTGGACGGATGGCCTGGTCAGGATCCGTTGGTCACTTGGGGGTCTTCCGTGACGCGGTGGGCTGCGGCTGGGCGCGTCCTGGTCAGGGACGTCCGCAACGCACGACACGCGTGTGCTTCAAGTGGCCCTATTCGACTGGAGGTTCAGGAAAAAGGAAAGAGTCCTGCACCGTCTGGACCAAGTGGGACGTGTGGTTCTCACGGACGCCGGTGGGACGATCGGATTCGATCTCCGTCACCTGCACCCTCCGCTGTCAGGAACGATCGCTGCCAGGTCGGCGTCTCAGGCACCGTCCGCACATACGTGCCACACTGCCAGACTCCGCACCAGGACAGGGAGCAACTGCCGAACATGCAGAGCACCGCCGCCACCGCGCTGCCCGACGTCTGGGACCGCCTCGTGGGCACCCAGCCCGATCCCGACCTGTGGGTGGTGCTCGCCACCCTGGGCGCGGCGCTCGCGGTGGTCGTCCCGCACACCGTGTGGCGCGTCTCCCGCAACGCCATCACGATCGCCCACGAGGGCGGTCACGGACTCGTCGCCCTGCTCACCGGGCGGCAGCTCACCGGCATACGCCTGCACTCCGACACCAGCGGGCTCACCCTCAGCCGGGGCAAGCCGCACGGCATCGGCATGATCCTCACCGCCGCCTCGGGCTACACCGCTCCCCCGCTGCTGGGCCTGGGCGGCGCGGCCCTGCTGGCCGCCGGGCACATCACGCTGCTGCTGTGGGTGGCGACCGCGCTGCTGGTGGCGATGCTGGTGATGATCCGCAACGCCTACGGGGCACTCACCGTGCTCCTCACCGGGGGTGCCTTCCTGCTGGTGTCCTGGCTGGCCGGGCCCCAGGTGCAGGCGGCGTTCGCGTACGCGGTGGTGTGGTTCCTGCTGTTCGGCGGGGTCCGCCCGGCCTTCGAGCTGCAGGCCAAACGGTCCCGGGGCGGCGCGGGCGACTCGGACGCCGACCAGTTGTCACGGCTGACGCACGTACCGGCGGGTCTGTGGCTGTTCCTCTTCCACGTGGTGTCGCTGAGTGCGCTGATCGGCGGGGGACGGTGGCTGCTCGAACTGTGACCGTCCCGGGCGTCCCGCGTCACCTGGCCCCGACCGGCGGTGCCGACCGCCACTAAAGTGGGGCCATGGCCGTTAACCCCGTACACACCGACCTCTGGCCCGCCCCGCACGCGAGCGGAGCCGTCGACGCGACGGTCCACGTGCCCGGGTCCAAGTCGGTCACCAACCGTGCCCTCGTGCTCGCCGCCCTCGCCTCCGAGCCCGGCTGGCTGCGCCGCCCGCTGCGCTCCCGCGACACGCTGCTGATGGCGGGCGCCCTGCGCGCGATGGGCGTCGAGATCGAGGAGACCGTGTCGTCCAGCTCGGCTCCCGGGGGTGGCCCGGACGGCACGGGCGAGGCCTGGCGCGTGCTCCCGACGGGCCTGCACGGACCCGCCACGGTCGACGTCGGCAACGCCGGCACCGTCATGCGCTTCCTGCCGCCGGTCGCCGCGCTGGCCGACGGCCCCATCCGTTTCGACGGCGACCCGAGGTCGTACGAGCGTCCTCTGCACGGTGTGATCGACGCGCTGCGGGTGCTCGGCGCCCGCATCGACGACGACGGCCGGGGGGCGCTGCCGCTGACCGTGCACGGCGGCGGCGCACTGGACGGTGGTCCGGTCTCGATCGACGCCTCGTCGTCATCGCAGTTCGTGTCGGCGCTGCTGCTGTCCGGCCCCCGGTTCAACCAGGGCGTCGAGGTACGGCACACGGGTGCGACGCTGCCCTCCATGCCGCACATCCGGATGACGGTCGACATGCTGCGCGCGGTCGGCGCCCAGGTGGACACCCCGGAGTCGGGCGGCGAGCCGAACGTCTGGCGGGTCACCCCGGGCGCGTTGCTGGGGCGCGACCTGACCATCGAACCGGATCTGTCCAACGCCCAGCCGTTCCTGGCGGCGGCACTGGTCACCGGCGGCAGGGTGCTGATCCCGGACTGGCCGTCCAGGACGACCCAACCGGGTGACCGGCTGCGGGAGATCTTCACCGAGATGGGCGGTTCCTGCGAGCTGACCGAGTACGGCCTGGTCCTCACCGGCTCGGGCGCGGTCCACGGCATCGACGTCGACCTGGGCGACGTCGGCGAACTGACCCCGGGCATCGCCGCGGTCGCCGCCCTCGCGGACTCCCCCTCGACGCTGCGCGGCGTGGCACACCTGCGTCTGCACGAGACGGACCGGCTGGCCGCGCTGACCAAGGAGATCAACGAGCTGGGCGGTGACGTCACGGAGACCGCCGACGGTCTGCACATCCGCCCGCGCCCGCTGCACGGCGGGGTCTTCCACACCTACGAGGACCACCGTATGGCGACGGCCGGTGCGATCATCGGCCTGGCGGTCGACGGTGTACGGATCGAGAACGTGGCGACCACCGCGAAGACCCTGCCCGATTTCCCCGAACTGTGGACCGGGATGCTCGGGAGCAGCAGGGCGTAAGGGATCCACTGCCATGCGCCGCTACGGCAAGCACACCGACGAGGACGACATCCGCACGCGTCCCAACCGCAAGGGCAACCGACCCCGGACACACATCCGGCCCAAACACGAGGACGCGGCCGAGGGCATGGTCCTCACCGTCGACCGCGGCCGTCTGACCTGTCTCGTCGACGGCCGTGCGGTGATGGCGATGAAGGCCCGCGAGCTGGGCCGCAAGGCCGCCGTGGTGGGCGACCGGGTGGCACTGGTCGGTGACCTGTCCGGCAAGAAGGACACGCTCGCGCGGATCGTGCGGATCCAGGAACGCTCGTCGGTGCTGCGCCGCACCGCGGACGACGACGACCCGTACGAGCGGGTGGTGGTCGCCAACGCCGACCAGCTGGCGATCGTCACCGCCCTGGCCGACCCCGAGCCGCGCCCGCGGCTGATCGACCGCTGCCTGGTCGCCGCCTTCGACGGCGGTCTGGAGCCCCTGCTGGTGATGACCAAGTCGGACCTGGCCCCGCCCGACAAGCTGCTGGAGCTGTACGGAGCCCTGGACATCCCCTACGTCGTCACCAGCCGTGAGGAACTGGCGGACGGCGGCGCGGCCGACCGGGTGCGGGAGCAGCTGGACGGCCGGATCACGGCCTTCGTGGGGCACTCCGGTGTCGGCAAGACAACGCTGGTCAACGCACTCGTCCCGGAGGACCGCCGGCGTACGACGGGACATGTGAACGCGGTGACGGGCCGCGGCCGCCACACCACGACCTCGGCCCTGGCCCTGCCCCTGGCGGGTTCGGGCGGCTGGGTGATCGACACCCCGGGGGTGCGGTCCTTCGGCCTGGCGCACGTCGACCCGTCCCGGGTCATCCACGCCTTCCCGGACCTCGAACCCGGCACGGAGGGCTGTCCGCGCGCGTGCAGTCACGACGAGCCGGACTGCGCGCTGGACACCTGGGTGGCCGAGGGACACGCCGACCCGGCACGGCTGTACTCCCTGCGCAGGCTGCTGGCCACGCGTGAACCCACGGAAGGCGACTGACGCCGCGTTGTTTGGGGGAACCCAAGTCCGGTAAGTGCATAATCGCACCGAGCCGGACCTACGGGAGGACAGCGCATGGCGTGGCTGCTGGTCATCGTGGCCGGACTGCTCGAGACCGGTTTCGCCGTGTGCCTCAAGCTCTCCCACGGATTCACCCGGCTGTGGCCGACGGTGGCCTTCTGCTGCTTCGCCCTCGGCAGCTTCGGCCTTCTGACCCTGTCCCTGAGGAAGCTGGACGTCGGCCCCGCGTACGCCGTGTGGACCGGCATCGGCGCGGCGGGGACCGCGATCTACGGCATGGTCTTCCTCGGTGACCTGGTGTCGACCCTGAAGATCGTCTCCATCAGCCTGGTCATCCTCGGCGTGATCGGGCTGCAGCTGTCCGGCTCGGCGCACTAGGCACCAGGACCGCTCCCCGCGCCCTTACCCGGGAGGTAATCGCCGGGCACGGGGGCTCGTGGCTACGTTCGGTCCCGCGTCCCGCGGGGGGCGTGAACGAGTGAGCGAAGGAGCGTGCCGTGACCGCCTATGGCTTCGCGCATCTGCGCGAGCGTCGTCATCACCCCGACGTACTCGAGTACTTGGAACGCATCCAGGAAACCCTCGACCCGTTCCACGGGCGTTTCGTCATCCACGGTCCGCCCGCCGAGGTGGTGGAGGGCGACTGGAAGGGCAGCATGGTGCTGATCGAGTTCCCGGGGCTGACCGAGGCGCGCGCCTGGTACGCCTCCCCGGCCTACCAGGAGATCCTCCGCCTGCGCACCGATCACATCGTGGGCGACCTGCTGCTGATCGAGGGCGTCGGCCCGGACTACGACCCCAGGCGGCGGGCCGCGAAGCTCCGGGCGGAGGCACGGACGGCCGCTCCGGGCGGCGCGGTTTGAGCTGTTGTCGGCCGTCATTGGCTGTTGTCGGCCGTCATGGGCTGTCGTTGGCCGTCATGGGCTGTCGTTGGCCGTCATGGGCTGTCGTTGGCCGTCATGGGCACCTGCCCGCCCGGATTCTGACAGCCCGTCACGCCGGCTGCCGGTGCAGGACGGCCCGCACCAGCTCCGCCGCCCCGCCCTCCCCCGGCGGAGCCGCGACGCAGGACAGTGCGAGGCGTACCGCGAGCTCGCAGGACCGGGTCAGTTCGGCGGTGTCCGCCGGGACCGCACCGGGAGCGGACAGCGCCGCCACCGCCCGGTCCCGCACGATCTGCACGAGGTCGCCGGGCGAGGGCAGCGGCCCGTCCGCCCGGCGTTGTGCCGGTATCGCGGAGGAGGAGGGCACGGCGGACAGCGTCGGCGAGGGCAGGCGCTCGCTCCAGCAGCCGGTCAGCATGGCCCGCACCAGCGCGTTCTCCCGGGCGGCCGACGCCATCCACTCGGCAGTGGCGGTGAGCCGGTCCCGCGGGTCGGCGTACGCGGCGAGAGTCCGCTCCACCCCGGCCAGGTATCCGTCGGCCTCTCTGCGCACCAGCGCCCTGGCCAGCCCGTCCTTGCTCCCGAACTCGTTGTACAGCGTCTGCCGGGACACCCCGGCCGCCGCGGCCACGTCCACCATGCGCACGGCGGACCACGGCCGACGCGCGAGCGCCGTGTACGCGGCGTCCAACAGGGATTCCCGCGCTGCAGGCATCATCGCCTCCCTCGGCGAGCGGCACTGCGCCCAGATTTGACGCGCACACAGGCACTGTCAAGGGTTCACGACGGCACTGGGGGGCGCCTTCGGCCGACCGCGCGCGTGCCTCGGTGCCGCCCTCCGGCGGCGGAAACACGCGTCTCCCGCGGTGCACCCCCTCCCCCGGTAGCCCCGTGCCGACCCACCCGGATACCGTGCCTACATGCCCGACTACCTCGATGACCTCCGCCTCGCCCACGTCCTCGCGGACGCGGCCGACGCCGCGACGACGGCTCGCTTCAAGGCCCTCGACCTCAAGGTGGAGACCAAGCCGGACATGACCCCGGTGAGCGAGGCGGACCAGGCAGCCGAGGAGCTCATCCGCGGCCAGCTCCAACGCGCCCGCCCGCGGGACGCCATCCTCGGCGAGGAGTACGGCATCGAGGGCACCGGCCCCCGCCGCTGGGTGATCGACCCGATCGACGGCACCAAGAACTACGTCCGCGGTGTCCCCGTCTGGGCCACCCTCATCTCCCTGATGGAAGCCGGGGAGGGCGGCTACCAGCCCGTCGTCGGCCTGGTCTCCGCCCCCGCCCTGGGCCGCCGCTGGTGGGCGGTGAAGGACCATGGCGCCTTCACCGGCCGCAGCCTGACCTCCGCGACCCGCCTGCACGTCTCCCGCGTCTCGAAGCTCTCCGACGCCTCCTTCGCGTACTCCTCGCTCAGCGGCTGGGAGGAGCGGGGCCATCTGAACGGCTTCCTCGACCTCACCCGCGAGGTCTGGCGCACGCGCGCGTACGGCGACTTCTGGCCCTACATGATGGTCGCCGAGGGCGCCGTCGACATCTGCGCCGAGCCCGAGCTGTCCCTGTGGGACATGGCCGCCAACGCGATCATCGTCACCGAGGCCGGCGGCACCTTCACCGGCCTCGACGGCCGCCCGGGCCCGCACAGCGGCAACGCCGCCGCGTCGAACGGCATGCTGCACGACGAGTTGCTGGGGTATCTCAACCAGCGCTACTGAGTCGCGAGGGGCGATCACGCACGCCCTCAACGGGCCACGCGCGCCCTCTTGTTGACCCGCGCTTTACCTGCCACCCTGAAAACACCCTCACTTGTGAACTTGTGAATCGATGCACCATGTCCTTCACGGGTTCGCCGGATTCGTTGGAGGTGGCTCCTTCCCATGCTCGTCCGCGACGCCATGAGCACGGTGGTCCTCACCGTCGGCCCCGACCACACCCTCCGCCAGGCCGCCACCCTGATGTCCGCCCGCCGGGTGGGCGCCGCCATCGTCCTGGACCCGGACGCCGGCGGCGTCGGCATCCTCACGGAGCGGGACATCCTCAATTCAGTGGGCCTCGGCCAGAACCCGGACACCGAACGCATCCACGCACACACCACCAACAACGTCGTGTTCGCCGCCCCCACCTGGACCCTCGAGGAGGCGGCCCGCGCCATGGCCCACGGCGGCTTCCGCCACCTCGTCGTCCTGGACGGCGGCGAACCCGCCGGGATCGTCTCGGTGCGCGACATCATCCGCTGCTGGGCACCGGCACCGTCCCGGCCGCTCGCCGTACGGGCGTGAACTGCAGCAGGCTGGATCAAGTCCAAAACCAGGTGAAGTCAAAAGTCACACCTGTTCGGAAACTGGTCCAATTGCTGTTAGGCTGGGACGCATGAGCGACCTTCTGGAACGGCTGCGCGGACGCGGATGGCGGATGACCGCGCAGCGACGTGTCGTGGCCGAGGTCCTCGACGGCGAACACGTCCACCTGACGGCCGACGAGGTCCACGCCCAGGCCGTCGCGAAGCTGCCCGAGATCTCCCGGGCGACCGTCTACAACACGCTGGGCGAGCTGGTCTCCCTCGGCGAGGTGATCGAGGTCTCCACCGACCAGCGGGCCAAGCGCTACGACCCGAACGCCCACCAGCCCCACCAGCACCTGGTGTGCGCCCGGTGCGGCGCGATCCGGGACGTGCATCCGACCGGCAATCCACTGGCCGACCTCCCCGACTCCGAGCGCTTCGGCTTCACGGTCTCGGACGTCGAGGTGACGTACCGGGGCGTCTGCCCGAACTGTGCGACCGCCTGAGACACGACTGACGATGCCCCGGCCCCCTGACTGAGGGTGCCGGGGCATCGCGCTGTCACCAGCCGCCGGGCTCGGTACGTACGTACGGCGAACACACTCAGGGCCGGAATCCATGATCTGGATTCCGGCCCTGAGTGTTCAGTAGCGGGGACAGGATTTGAACCTGCGACCTCTGGGTTATGAGCCCAGCGAGCTACCGAGCTGCTCCACCCCGCGTCGGTGAACACGACATTACGTGAAGGATGCGCGCGGAAGCAAATCGCTTCCCGCGGGCACCGTCAGGCGGACGGCGCCACCCCGACACCGTCACGCCGACAGCTCCTGCCGCAGGGCGTCCCGGAGGCGGGCCGCCCGCTCGCCCACCGCGGCCGGCCCGAGCGTCACGGCGCGGTCGGCCCACCGCTGCGCGACCGCGAGCTCCCCCCGACGCGCGTAGAGCAGGGCCAGCCGGAGCGCCGCCCGCCCGTGCCCGGCGCCCGCGGCCCGCTCCCACCAGACCGCCGCCTCCGGCTCACTTCCCTCCCTGGCCAGCAGCAGCCCCAGGTTGAACGCTCCGTTGCGCGACCCCGCCTCGGCCGCCTCCCGGTACCACCGCGCCGCCTCGACCACGTCCCCCCGGGCGGCCGAGAGCATCCCGACCCGTACCTGCGCCCGCCGGTGCCCCTGGGACGCCGCCCGCTCGTACCACTCCTCGCACTCGGTCTTCTCGTGCACGACCTCGCCCAGCTCGTGGGCCGGCTCGGCCGGCCGGCGCGCGTCCAGCACGGTCGCCAGCCGGTACGCCGCCTCGGCGCTGCCGCCGCCCGCCGCGCACCGCAGATGCCGCTCCGCCTCCTGCTCGTCACCCTCCCTCAGACGCGCGATGCCGACCTGCAGCGCCGCCTCCGTGTGCCCGGCGGCGGCCGCACGCTCGTACCAGTCCAGCGCGGCCCGGGCCTCGCCCCGCCCGGCGTACAGGATCCCCAGGTTGAACGCGGCGTCCACGCTCCCGGCCTCGGCCGCCTTGGAGAACCACGGCTCCGCGCCCGTCGTGTCGCCCTCCTGCAACAGCAGGATCGCGAGCGCGTTCGCCGCCTCCCGGTGCCCGGCGTAGGCGGCACGCCGGTACCACTGCTCGGCCTGCGCGGTCCGCCCCTGCTCGGCGCAGAGCAGCCCGAGGTTGTACGCGCCGTTGTCGTCCCCGGCGTCCATGGCCGCGCGGTACCACCGCTCGGCGGTCTGTGTCTCGCCCCGCTCCGCGTGCAGCGCGCCGAGGGCGTTGGCCGCGTTCCCGTCGCCGTCCTGTGCGGCCCTGAGCCACCAGACGGCCGCGCTCTCGGTGTCCCCCGCGTCGCGCAGCAGGAAGCCGAGCGCGCAGGCGGCCCGCGCCTCACCGTCCTTGGCCGAGGTCAGGTACCAGCGCCCGGCCTCCTTGAGTTCGCCCCGCTTCTCCAGGATCGCGCCGAGGTGCAGGGCGGCCCGCCGGTGCCCGCGCGCGGCGGCCTGGCGGTACCACTGCTCGGCCTCCTCGACGGCGCTGCCGGCCTCCGCCCCCTCCTCGTGCGCGGCTCTGCGGTCCAGGGTGCGTGCCAGCCGGTAGGCGGCCTCTCGGTGGCCACGCTCGGCGGCGGCCCGCATCCACTGCTCGGCGCTGCCGTCCCCGCGGTGCTCCAGCAGGTCGGCGAGCGCGTAGGCACCCAGCACGTGTCCCTGCTCGGCGGACTGGCGCAGCCAGTACTCGGCGGCCGGCTCGTCCCCTCGCTCGCGGTGGTGCCGGCCCAGCGCGTGCGCGGCCGCCGCGGAACCGGCGACGGCGGCGATCCGCCACCATCCGGCGGCCTCGTCGGCGTAGCCGCGCTGGTGCAGGAGGACGCCCAGGTTGTTCGCGGCGGCCCGGTCACCGGCCGCCGTCGCGGCACGCAGGTGGGGTTCGGCGCCGTCGAGGTCCCCGCGGCGCAGCAGCATGGCGCCGAGGACGCTCATCGCCTCGACGTCGCCGGCTTCGACGGCGAGCCGCTGGCGTGCCTCCTCGGCGGCCTCGCCGGCCTCGTCGCGGTCGGCGGGCGGCACGAGGTCGACGGACTGCACGAAATCGGCATCCTGCGCAAAGTCTGCAGGCTGCACAAAAGACCCGGTCTCCAACAGAGTTGCCTTGTCCCCCATAACGTCCATCGTCGCACCACCTGCAACCTGGGTACACCCGGTATACCGCAAGCCTGTGAGGTCACTTCAGCGTTTTGTCGACATGCCCACAGAGAGACAAGTCAAACACAAATCACCGAACTCCCCATGGCGGCGCGGCGGCTCGGCGCGTCGGCGCAGGCGTTCGCCGCTCGTCCGCACACCACGAAGGCCCGGATCCTGTGGTAAGGATCCGGGCCTTCGTTTCCAGTAGCGGGGACAGGATTTGAACCTGCGACCTCTGGGTTATGAGCCCAGCGAGCTACCGAGCTGCTCCACCCCGCGCCGTTGTGAGACAACCGTATCACGGCGCGGGGCGGCTCTTGATCAGCCCGGTCAGCCGCCGCCCGGCTTGCCGGACTTGCCGGCCTCCGACTGCGCCTTCTCGGCCCGCTTCAGCGCTTCACCGAGGTCCTTCTGCGCCTGGCCGTACGCCGTCCAGTCGTTCTTCTTCAGGGCCTCCTGGCCCGCTTCGAACGCCTTCTGTGCGTCGTTCAGGGCCTGTTGGACGGTCGGATTGCTCGACGTGGGCGGCTTGGTGGTGCCGGTGTCCGACGGCGTGGTCGAAGTCTTCGCGCCGAAGACGACGTCGAGGGCGTCGTCGAGGGTGTTCTCGAAGGCGGTCTTGCCCCCGTAGGTCACCAACACCTTCTTCAGCAGGGGCAGCTTGAGGCTGCCACCGCGCACGTACACCGGCTCCGCGTACAGCAGGCCCCCGTCGAGCGGCACGGTCAGCAGGTTGCCGTACTCGATGTCGGAGTCACCGCCCTTGAGGAGCTTGATGGCCGCGGCGATCTCCTGTTCGGAGTTGAACTTGCTCTGGACCTGCTTCGGCCCTTCGACCGCCGTACTCGTCGGCAGTTTCAGGATTCTGATCTTGCCGTAGTCGCTGCTGCCCGCATCGGCGTCCACCGACATGAAGGCGCTGAGGTTGTCCCGGCCGTTGGGCGTGAACGTCGTCGACAGCGAGAACGCCTGCGACGCCTGGCCGGGCATCTTCATGCTCAGGTAGTACGGCGGTACCGCGTTGCCCGACTTGTTGGTCGGGTCGTTCGGCACCTGCCACACCTCGCTGCCCGTGAGGAAGGTCTGCGCGTCCGTCACGTGGTAGCGGGTGAGCAGCTCGCGCTGGACCTTGAACAGGTCCTGCGGATACCGCAGATGGGCCACCAGGGAGTCGGAGATGGCCTCCCTGGGCTCGACCGTGCCCGGAAAGGCCTTCATCCAGGTCTTCAGGACCGGGTCCTTGGTGTCCCACTGGTAGAGCTTGACCGCACCGGTGTACGCGTCGACGGTCGCCTTCACCGAGTTGCGGATGTAGTTGACCTGGTTCTGCTGGGCCACCACCGCCCGGTTGTTGTTGGTGGCGGTCAGCGAGTCGGCGGTCGTGTCGCCGAGAGTGGTGCGGGAGGCGTAGGGATATCCGTTCGTCGTCGTGTACGCGTCGACTATCCACTGGATGCGCCCGTCCACGACCGCCGGATACGCGTCACCGTCGATGGTCAGCCAGGGGGCGACCGCCTCGACGCGCTCCTTGGGGGTGCGGTTGTAGAGGATCCGCGAGCCCTTGCCGATGGCGCCCGAGTAGAGGATCTGCGGCTCGTTGAAGGCCACCGCGTAGGCGGCGCGGTTGATCGGGCTGGAGAGGCTGACCCCGCTCTTGGCCTTGTAGCTGGTGGTCTTCTCGCCCTCGTTGTCCGAGTAGTCGACCTCCTTCTGGGGGCCGCCGACGATGGAGTACGTGGTGGTCTTCTCGCCGTAGTAGACGCGCTGCTGGTACGACGGGAGGTCGCCCCTGGACGGCAGGTTGGACTCGGTGAAGACCGGCTGGCCCTGGGAGTCCGCCTCGGTGCCCTTGGCGGCGACCACCCCGTAGCCGTGGGTGTAGCGGAAGTGGTTGTTGATCCAGTTCTTCTTGGGGATGCCGGCGAGGTTCAGCTCGCGCAGACCGATGACGGTGTCCTGCTCCTGGCCGTCCTTGGCGTACCGGTCGACGTCGAGGTTGGTCGGGAAGCCGTAGTAGTTCCGCATCTGCTGCATCTGCTGGAACGTGGGCGAGACGATGTTCGGGTCGAGGATCCGGATGCTCGCCGCCTTGCCGACGTCGTCGCGCAGGGCCGTCCTGTCCTTGGCGGTGCTCGTGCCCGCGTACTCGGAGACGCTCGCGTCGTCGATGCCGTAGGCCTCGCGCGTGGCCTCGATGTTCTTCTCGACGTACGGGGCTTCCTTGGCCTGCTCGTTCGGCTGGACCTGGAACTTCTGGACTATCGCCGGGTACAGCCCGCCGATGAGGATCGCCGAGAGGACCATTAGGCCGAAGCCGATCATGGGCAGCTGCCAGGTGCGCCGCCACAGGGTGGCGAAGAACAGCAGGGCGCAGATGACGGCGATGCAGAACAGGATCGTCTTGGCGGGCAGATAGGCGTTGGCGTCGACGTACCTCAGGCCGGTCCAGTGGTCGCTGGCCTTGAAGTCGCTGGACTTGACCGCGAGCCCGTACCGGTCGAGCCAGTAGGCGACCGCCTTCAGGGCGACGAAGACGCCGAGGAGCACCGACAGGTGGCCGGTCGCCGCGGCCGTGGCGCGCGCGCCCGGGCTGGTGACGCGCAGCCCGCCGTACAGGTAGTGGGTGAGCGCGGCGGCGATCAGGGACAGGATCGTGGCGGCGAAGCCGAAGGCGAGCAGGAACCGGTACCAGGGCAGGTCGAAGGCGTAGAAGGAGACGTCCAGGTGGAACTGGGGGTCCTTCTGGTGGAAGGGCACGCCGTTGACCCACATCAGCCAGGTCCGCCACTGGCCGGCCGCGGACGCGCCCGCGATGAGGCCCACCAGTGCGGTGATGGCGAACAGCAGCCACTTCTTGTACGGGGCGATGCCCATCCGGTAGCGGTCGAGGCTCTGCTGCTCCATGGACATGGCGCTCAGCGGGGGCCGCAGCCGGTGTGCGAGCCAGATGTTGAACCCGACCGCGACGGCCATCAGCAGCCCGAAGACGAAGAAGAGGCCGGTCTTCGTCGACAGGGTGGTGGTGAACACGGACGAGTAGTGCACCGAGCGGTACCAGAGCCAGTCCGTCCAGAAGCCGGCGAACATGGTGAACGCCATGCCGAGCGCGGCGAGGACCCCCAAGGTCATGAGCAGGGTCCTGGCCCGCCGGGACGGGCGGCCCACTCTGATCCGCGGCCCCGTCGGGCCTCCGCCGCGGTCCGGCATCTGGAAAGCCAAGGTGCGCCCCTCGTTCGCTGTCGATCCGTCAGGCCCTCGTGGTCTCGGGCCGTCCGTGGTCCCCCGTGATCGCGGTCCCACACCTATGCAACTTACTCACGGTTTACTCGGTTCCCGGTTCCGGCCGGGAACGAGGCAGGATTGTGACCATGTCCAACACTCCCATGGCAGCGAGCCCGCTCACCCGGGCGGTACTCGAGATCGACGAGTACGCCTCCGGCCTCGGCTGGGACCAGCCCGCTCGCCTCTTCGCCCTCGTAGACACCGCGCAGCTGCGGGCCCAGGAACCCTCGCTCGCGGCGCAGCTCGGCCTGCAGGACGAGCCGGAGACCACCGGTCTCACACCGATCGAGCAGGACGAGATTCCAACGAACCGTGCGCTCGACGAGTTCCTCGGCACCATCGCCTGGCCCGACGCGGTGACCGGCTGTGCGCTGACCGTGGAGCGTCTGATGCTGCCCCCGTCCGCGGAGGCGCAGGTCCCCGAGGGCCTGGACGAGAAGGGGCTGGCGAAGTGGGTGGCCGCCCACCCCGAGCGCCAGGAGGTCCGCATGACGGTCGCGGTGCTGCGCGACGGCACCCGCGAGTCTGCGCTGCGGCTGCGCGAGAAGGACTCCCCGACGGAGGTCCTCACCGGCCCCGACCTGGTGCCGGGGCTGGCGGAGGCGCTGACGGCCACATTCGCCGACTGAACCTGCTGAACTGGCCGAGCCGACTGAACCGGCTGAACCTGCTGACCTGACCGAGCCGGCTGATCAGGCTGATCCGGCTGTGTGCCCGGGCGGCCGGGGTCAGCCCTTGGTGGTGCACTTCGGCAGGTCGGCGGTGTCACCGCCGCGGATGTCCTTGAGGGCCTTCAGGGCGTCCCCGATGGTGTTCACCTTGACGAGCCTGAGGCCGCTCGGGGTGTCCTTGGCGGCCTCCGCGCAGTTGTCGGCGGGGGTCAGGAAGTACTGGGCGCCCTTGTCGCGCGCGCCGATGGTCTTCATCTCGATGCCGCCGATCGGCCCGACCTTGCCGTCGTCGTCGATGGTCCCGGTGCCGGCGACGAACTTGCCGCCGGTGAGGTCCCCGGGGGTGAGCTTGTCGTAGATCCCGAGGGAGAACATCAGGCCGGCGCTGGGGCCGCCGACGTCGGCGAGCTTGATGTCGACGCTGAACGGGAAGGTGTGGTCGGTCCCCGCGGAGATGCCGACGATGGCGCGCTTGGGGCCGGTGTCGTTCGACGTCCTGGTGGTGATCCGGACGTCCTTGGTGGTGGTCGCCGTCCGCTTCTCCTTCTCGGCGGCCGCCTGCTCCTTGGCCGGGAGGACCCTGAAGACGACGTCCTGGCCGGGCTTGTGCCTGGTCACCAGCTTCGCGACGTCGTCCGGCTTCCTGACCGGCGTGCCGTCCACGGCCTTGATCACGTCACCGGCGTGCAGCCGGCCCTCGGCCGGGGTGCCCTTGCCCACCGTGGAGACGATCACCCAGGACTTGACCGGGATGCCCAGCTCCTTCAGGGCGGCGACCTTGGCGCTCTCCTGCGACTGGGTGAACTCCTCGGCGTTCTCCTGGGTGGACTGCTGCTCCGTCTTGCCGTCCGGGTAGAGGGTGTCGTGCGGCACGACCTTGCTGTCGTGCGCGAGCCATCCGTAGACGGCCTCGACCAGGTTCATCCGGTAGTCGGCACTGGTGACCCTGACGGTAG
>NZ_JBSFIK010000015.1:142375-145730 GCF_053597535.1 Streptomyces sp. NPDC001348
GGTCATGTTGAGGTGTCCGGAGGCCGCGTATGTCTTGTGCCCGGAGATCTGCAGCACCGGCTCGCCGTCGTGGTCCCCCAGGGTGTTCACGGTCGGCCCCGGAGACATCTCCGAGTACGGCACGGGAATGAAGACCCCCGCGCACAGGAGCGCGATCAGCATCAGGGTGGAGGCGAGCATCGTCGCGGTGCGGCGTGGCATGCATCGACAGTACGGGACGCCTCTGTCAGCGCACCGTCAGGGCCGCCCTTGTACCGTGCCCGTCAAGTGCCGGAGTGGGACCTCTCCATGGCCTCGCGGAAACGGGCGTATCCGTCCAGCTCGGGACCGTCGTTCCGTGCTCTCCGCGTCCGGTTGGCCCACGTGCCCCACAGACCGGCGCCGATCGCAGCCACCAGCGGAATCAACAACCAGGCGAGCGCCGCCATGCCGACCTCCCAACCCCATGCGAGTGTCCGCAACTGACTGATCAGCAGATTAGCCTTCCGTCCTGACAACGCTCGCGGCAGGGGTGCGGTTACGCAACCGGGAGACGGCGCGTGCACTCAGCAGGCGCCGACCCACTCCTCGGTGCCGTCCGAGAACTTCTGGTGCTTCCAGATCGGCACCTCGTGCTTGAGGTCGTCGATCAGCTTCCGGCAGGCCTCGAACGCGTCCGCCCGGTGCGGACACGCCACCCCGACGACGACGGCGAGATCCCCCACCCGGAGGTCACCCACACGGTGTACGGCCGCCAGTGCCCGCACCGGATACTCCGCGACGACCTTCTCCGCGATCCGCCGCATCTCGGCCTCCGCACTGGGGTGGCACGAATACCCCAGCGCGTCCACGTCGGCGCCCCCGTCGTGATTGCGCACGGTCCCCACGAACAGCGCGATTCCGCCGGCGGCGTCGTCACCGACGGCCTGGAAGACCTCGTCCACGGAGAGGGCGGTCTCCCGGACCCCGATCAGCCTGACGGGATCCTGAGCGGCGCGCTCTCCGGGGTGCTCACTGGTGGGTGCCATGCCCCCCATCGTGCCACCTCACGGGGGAAGCCCCGGGGCGGGAACGAGAAGGGCGGCGCTGGCGGGCCCCCTCAGATCCGCCGTCGTGCCTTGCGGGCCCGCCGCACCACGGCGGCGGCGCCCAGCAGAGCCACCGTCGCGCCCGCTGCCCCCGCCGCGGTCGCGTCCTTGCGCCCCAGCCGCCGCCCGGCCACCGTGTGCCGCCCGGCGACCTCCTCCAGCAGCTCCTCGAGGACCTCCTCGTTGGTCCACTTCGGACGCCACCCGGCGTCGTGCAACCGGCTCCCGCTCACCACCCACGGGTACATCGTGTAGGCGAGATCCCCGGCCGGCGACGGAGTGAGCCCGATCCGGTGCAACCGCGCCGCCGCCCCCAGCGCCACCGCGGACGGCAACTCCATCCGCCGGATCCCGCTCAGCTCCTCGACCTCCTCCTGTTCCAGCCACCCGTCGCACCCGACGGCCAGTTCCCCGTCGACCTTCTCCAGCACCGCGTACTCCAGCGCGGTGCACAGGTCCTCGACATGACAGAACTGCCAGGCCGGCCGCGACCCGGCCACCACCAGCAGCCGGGGCGACTCGAAGTAGCGCGTCAGCGCGGTGTCGGTGCCTCCGACCAGGACCGCGGGCCGGACCACGGTGACGTTCAGCCCCGGATGCGCCCGCGGAGCGCGCCGCGCCAGCCGCTCGATCTCCAGCAGGTCCCCGACCCCGGTCGCCTCGGCCGTCGCCCGTAGCTCCGCGTCCTCCGACAACGGCAGCTCGTTGTCCGGCAGCGCCCCGTAGACCATCGCGGAGGTGCACAGCACCACCCGGTGCACCCCGGCCGCCGCCGCGGCGGTCAGCACGGTCTGCGTCCCCCGGACGTTGTAAGCCGTACGCGCCGCCGGATCGGTCTCCAGATCCAGGTCCAGCGCGAGGTGGACGACGACGTCGGCGCCCCGCAGCTTGTCCGCGATCGCCGGGTCCCGCACGTCGAGGATGTGCCACTGCGCCGCCGCGCACTCCCCGCGCCGCTCGTCGATGGCCACGACCTGCTTGACCCCGTCCGACGCGGCGAGCCGCTCGGTGAGCAGCGCGCCGACCCCGGTGGCGGCACCGGTGACGGCGACGACGGGCCCGCGCGCGGCGGGACCGGTTGAATGGTTTCGCGCTGCGCGAACCTGCGGATCTGGGGAACTCACCAGGCGTCTCCAGCGGTTGTCTTCAGTACGAGCGCGGGTGACGCGTACGTACCAGGTGGCATCCATCCTGCCGCAGGCCGAGAGTCGGCGAAGCACCGAGGCCCGATCGGGTCGGGGTGTCTACGCTGGGTGGTGTTGTCGGGCAGCCGCGCCGCCGGGAGAACCGGTGGCCTTACCAGCCGAGGAACCCAGTGAGTGACACCCCATTCGGATTCGGCCTTCCGCCGGAGGAGCCGGAGGACGGCGACGAGGGCAAGAAGAAGGACCAGGAGAGCGGTGGTGGGCAGGGACCGGCCAACCCGTTCGGTTTCGGGCTGCCCGGAGCCGGAGGCTTTGGCGGCCCCGGCGCCGACAATCCGCTCGCGGCCATGTTCGGTTCGCTGAACCCCACCGACCTGGGCGCCGCCTTCCAGCAGCTGGGCCAGATGCTCTCCTACGAGGGCGGCCCGGTGAACTGGGACATGGCCAAGCAGATCGCCCGCCAGACGGTCTCCCAGGGCAGCCCTGGCGGCGTCAAGGACTCGAGCGTCGGCCCCGCCGAGCGGCAGTCGGTGCAGGAGGCCGTCCGGCTGGCCGATCTGTGGCTGGACGACGCGACGTCCCTGCCGTCCGGTGCGGGCACCGCGGTGGCCTGGTCCCGCGCGGAGTGGGTGGAGGCGACCCTGCCGGCCTGGCAGGAGCTCGTCGACCCGGTCGCCGAGCGGGTCGGCGCGGCCATGGGCGACGTCCTGCCGGAGGAGATGCAGGCCATGGCGGGCCCGCTGATCGGCATGATGCGCTCGATGGGCGGCGCCATGTTCGGCACGCAGATCGGTCAGGCCGTGGGCGTGCTCGCGGGCGAGGTGGTCGGCTCCACCGACATCGGCCTGCCGCTGGGCCCGGCCGGCAAGGCCGCGCTGCTGCCGGTGAACGTGGACGCGTTCGGCCAGGACCTGGGCGTGCCGAAGGAGGAGGTGCGGCTGTACCTCGCCCTGCGCGAGGCCGCCCACCAGCGCCTGTTCGCGCACGTGCCGTGGCTGCGCTCGCACCTGTTCGGCGCGGTCGACGGCTACGCGCGCGGGATCAAGGTCGACACCGCCAAGCTGGAGGACGTGGTCGGCCAGTTCGACCCGCAGAATCCCGAGCAGCTGCAGGACGCCCTGCAGCAGGGAATGTTCCAGCCAG
>NZ_JBSFIK010000015.1:145827-171426 GCF_053597535.1 Streptomyces sp. NPDC001348
GGTCGACACCGCCAAGCTGGAGGACGTGGTCGGCCAGTTCGACCCGCAGAATCCCGAGCAGCTGCAGGACGCCCTGCAGCAGGGAATGTTCCAGCCGGAGGACACTCCGGAGCAGAAGGCCGCCCTGGCCCGTCTGGAGACGGCTCTGGCGCTCGTCGAGGGCTGGGTCGACGCGGTGGTCCACGCGGCCGCCAAGCCCCGTCTGTCGTCGGCCGACGCGCTGCGGGAGACCCTGCGCCGCCGGCGCGCCACGGGCGGCCCGGCCGAGCAGACGTTCGCCACGCTGATCGGGCTGGAGCTGCGCCCGCGCCGCCTGCGCGACGCCTCGCGCCTGTGGGCCTCGCTCACCGACGCGCGCGGTGTGGACGGCCGGGACGCCCTGTGGGCCCACCCGGACATGCTGCCGACGGCGACCGACCTGGACGACCCGGACGGCTTCGTCCACCGGGAGCAGCTGGACTTCTCCGAGCTGGACAAGATGCTCGGCGAGGCGGCCGACAAGCCGGACCTTCGCAAGAAGGACGACGGCGAGGGCAAGGGCGACGACGACGAGTGAGCCTCCACGACGACGCGGTCCTGGTGCTGAAGGGGTACGAGGGCCGCTACGAGGACCAGGAGGAACTGCGCCAGGTCTACCTGGAGCATCTGGACGCCCACCCGGACGGGATGTGGAAGGCCTGCGCGGACGGACACATCACGGCAAGCGCCCTGGTGGTCGACCCGGAGCACGAGCGGGTGCTGCTGACCCTCCACAGGAAGCTGCGGATGTGGCTGCAGATGGGCGGCCACTGCGAGCCCGACGACACCGCGCTGGCGGACGCCGCCCTGCGCGAGGCGACGGAGGAGTCGGGCATCGCGGGGCTCGCACTGCTGCCCGGCGGGCCGGTGCGCCTCGACCGCCATCACACGCCGTGCGCCTGGCACCTCGACGTCCAGTACGCGGCGCTCGCTCCGGCCGGTGCCCTGGAGGCGATCAGCGACGAGTCCCTCGACCTGCGCTGGTTCCCCTACGACCGGGTGGCCGACGTGGCGGACGGATCCGTCGTACGACTGCTCGAGGCCACACGGGCGAGGCTTTGAACGGGGCCGGATGAGGTGAGGGGTGACCGCCCGGGCGGTCACCCCTCACGCATGCTCAGCTCCAGACGTTGCCCTGGTTCTGTCCACGCGCCCCGTGCTGGCCCATGCCGAACTGCGCGGCCATGCCCTGACCGATCTGGGCGTTCTGGGGCGGCAGCAGTTCACTCGGCTGGACCAGCGCGAAGCCGCTGCCCATGAAGCTGAGCTCCCAGCCCTCACCGGTGTTGCCCCGGCGCCGCCACACCCCCGAGGAGTGCGTCTGGGCCTGCATCTGCACCCGCAGCCCGGTCGACCAGGCGACGATCGCGTCGGCGTCGCAGTTGACGTACTTGTCGGGCGTGACCTGCATCAGCAGCGGGGCGCCCGAGGTCATCAGGGCGACCTTGCCGCGCCCGGTGATGTTGAGCTGGTACTTCCCCGAGCCGGAGATGCCGTACAGGCTGTCGACGGCGATCACCTCGTGGTGCAGCGAGGAGTCCATGGCGAGGACGTAGCTGCTGTCGACCGTCAGCCCGTCCTGTTCCACCTCCATGACGTGGACGTGCTGGGCGAGGTTGGCCAGGTAGACGGTGCCCTGCCCGTGGCAGCGCATCAGGTCCAGGCCCTCCCCGGTGTAGGCACGCGCGCGTGCCTGGTTGTTGCTGCGGTACTCGGCGTCGAACTCGACCAGGCCCTGGTAGGCGACCATGGTGCCCTTGCGGGCCAGGATGTCGTCGTGGCCCTCGAGGGTGACACGGAGCATCTGCTTGTTCTGCAGGCTCCAGCGCTCCTGCGTCTGCGAGTCGTTGTGGGCGAAAAGCGGGCTCTGCATGGTGTGTGTGCTCCCCCTCAGCCCCGGACCCGGAGGCGGTCGGTGCTGTCCTCGCTGGGCTGGACGACGACGATGCCCTCGCCGGAGAAGGCCATCTGGTAGGCCTCGCCGCTGCCCCGGCCGATCAGCGACTGCGCCTTGAAGCTGCGCTTGCCCTTCACCTTTAGGTTCGGGGACCAGGCGACGAGCGCGTCCGGGTCGACGTACGTCTCGTTCTCACCACCGCCGCAGTCGACGACGATCGGCTTGCCCCGGGAGGTCAGGGCGACCCAGCCCTGACCGGAGATCCTGGTGTTCCACAGGCCCTGACCGGCGAACTTCGCCAGGCCCTTGACCCGCTCGACGCCCCAGGTGAGGTGTGCGTCGAAGGCGAGCAGATTGGTGGCGTTGACCGAGATGCCGTCACCGTTCAGGTTGATCACGACGACGTCGGCGCCGTAGTCGGCGAGGTAGAGCAGGCCGTCGCCGGTGCACTTCATCAGCGGGGCGCCCTCGCCGGTGATCCAGTCCCGGGCGATCTGGCGCACGGCCGGCGGGTTGGGCTCGTACTGGATGAAGCCCTCGTAGGCGACCATCGAGCCCACGCGCGCGAGGAGGTCGTTCCCGGTCTGCATGGCGACCTTCAGCATGTGGTTGCCGTGGTTCTCCATGCGGGCGGTGACGGGTGCGGGGGCGTAGCCCGCGAGCGGCTGGTTCATGACGGGCTCCCTCAGACCTCGTACGGCTGGACGACGATGAAGTTCCCGGGAGCACCCCGGAACTGCAGGTTGACGCTCTCCCCGGTGTCTCCGGGGTAGGCGTTGCGCCGCATGCGCACCTGGCTGGAGACGATCACCTGCGAGGCGGCCGACCACGCGACCACCGCGTTGCAGTCGGCGAACGTGGTGGGCGTGACCGGCAGCACGACGGGGGTGCCGTGCGTCTTGACGACGATCGTGCCGGTGCCCTGGAACTGCATGGTGAACAGTGCGCCGCCGGGGATGCCGTGTCCCTCGATACGGCGGACCTCGTACTGCAGGCTCTCGTCGAAGGCGAGGACGTTGTCGGCGGAGACACAGATCGCGTCGCCCTGGAGCTCCACCGGGTGCAGGTGGGTGGAGTTCTCGGCGAGGAACACCTGCCCCTGCCCGGTGCAGCGCATCAGCTGCATCTCCTGGCCGGTGGCGTTGCCCACGATCCGGCCGGCGAAGCCCGCTCCCTTGTAGCTGAAGTCGACCTTGCCCTGGTAGAGCACCATGCTGCCCTGGCGGGCTAGCACGGGCTGGCCGCCGATGCCGAGGTCCACGCGCATGAGCTTTTTGTTCTGCTGCGTCCAGCGCTGCCCGGTGGGCGTCTCCTTGAACTTCTGGAGCGCGGCGCCGACACCGGCTCCCTGCGGGGCACCCTGGGGCACGCCGTACGGCGCGGTCGGCTGGCCCGGGACCTGCCCCAACGGCGGCTGCTGCCCGTAGCCGGGGGGCGGGGTCGGCTGCCCGTAGCCGGGAGGCGGGGGCGGGGCCTGCGGCGCCTGCGGCTGGCCGTAACCCGGCGGCATGGGCGCGCTCGGGGTGGCCGGCCCGCCGTACTGGGGTGCGGGGGCCGGTGGCGGGACCGTGCCGGGCGGGGTCAGGGGGGCGATGACGGTCGGCGCGCCGTGCACGTCGGGCGCCGGAGCAGGGGCGGCCGGGGCCTGGGGCGGCGTGGGTGCGGGCGCCGGGGCGGCCGGGACACCGAAAGCGGGGGGCGGGCCGGCCTGGGCGGGCGGGGCGAAGCCGGGCGCTGCCCCGGTCTGCGGCTGCTGGGGGGCGGCGGGCGCCTCCTCCTCGACCACTTCGCCGCCGAAGTTCTTCAGCAGCGCCTCCAGACCGCCGTCGAAGCCCTGCCCGACGGCCGCGAACCGCCACACGTCCTTCAGATAGAAGTCGCCCAGCATCACTGCCCGTTCGGTGGAGAACTCCGAGCCGTCGAACGAGTACCGGGCCACCTCCTCGCCGCCGGCCACGATGCGCAGGTATCCGGGATTGATCTGCGACATCTGCCCGGCGCCGTCGACGGTCGCCGTGAACGACAGCTTCTGGATCTGCGGCGGGATCCGGTCCAGAGTGACCCGGAAGGACTCGGTGTCGCCCGCCTGCGCACCCAGCAGCTGGATGGACTCCTCGGGGGACTTCGGTTGGTTGAAGAAGACGAAGTACCTGTCGTCGGAGAGGCGCTCGTCGGCGTCGAGGCCGAAGCAGCTGATGTCGAAGGTCAGTCCGGGGGCGGTGATCTGCACGCCTACGTACAGATCGGTGCCCGCCGTGAGGTCACTGATCCTGGCCTTGTGGCCGCGTTGGAATTCCCTGGCCATGCGTTACGACCGTCCCCCATCCCGAATGCGAGTGCGTCGCGCCAGGCTAACGGCAAACCCTGACACCGGACGAAGCCGGTACAGAGCCGGTACACAACCGTGGTCCGCGGCCGTCGGGGGACACGTCGCGCCGCCGTCACTCCACCGCGCCCGGCGCATGGGGCAACCGGTCGGCGGCGACCACTCCTTCGAGGTAGCCGCGGGCCCGTTCGGTGCGCGGATAGGCCTCCAGCAGCTGCCAGAAACGCGGGCCGTGGCCGGGAACGAGCAGGTGCGCGAGCTCGTGGAGGAGGACATAGTCGACGACGTACTCGGGCATGCCCTGCAGCCGGTGCGAGAGCCGGATGCTGCCCTCGGCCGGGGTGCAGGAACCCCAGCGTGTGTTCTGGTTGGTGACCCAGCGCACGGTGGTGGGCCGGGCCCGGCCGCCGAAGTACTGGGCCGACAGCCGCTCGGCCCGCTCGGCCAGTTCGGTGTCGTGCGGCACCCGCTTGCTCTCCTGGGCGGCCAGCTTGTCGAGCATGACGCTCACCCAGCGCTGCTCCTCCGCCTCCGACATCCGGGCAGGGATCAGCACGACGGTGCGATCGCCCTCGCGGTACGCGGACACCGTCCGGCGGCGCCGGGTGCTCCTGCGGACCTCGATCGCGCTCGCCCCCGAGCCGCTCGGCGGCTGGCTCGTCGTGCTGCGCTGTGGCTTTCCGGCGCGGTGCAGTGGATCGGCGGGCACGCCCCGACGTTACCCGCTGCGCATGCGGGAAGTCCCGGGTCCGGAACGGTTCGCTGCGGATCCCCCGCCATGCGTTTGATTCGTAGCACTGATACGTGGACCTCATTTATATGACGAACCCTGCCGCCTGTGGACAACTCCGGACACCGGACCGCCGGACCGGGCATGCTGTCAGTCGTCGGCGGAGCGTGACCGGCTCCACCGCACAGAAGACGTTCGGGGACCTTTCCAGGGTTACGGGGGCCTGCGATGCATCCGATGGTGAAACCCGCGCTTCGGCGCGGCTGGCGTGACCTCAATACAGTGCAGTTCGGGATGACTCCGGCGCATGCGATGACGCTCGGTCCGATGGACACGGCGACGGGCAGTTTCCTGGATCTGCTGAACGGAACCCGCGGGCTTCCACTCCTGCGGGAGGAGGGGCGCCGCATGGACCTGCCCGACGGCCATGTCGACGGGCTCGTACGACAGCTGACACGGGCGGGACTCGTCGACGACGCGCAGGGCGGTGGCCCGGGCGCCGAGGCCCTGCGCGCCGAGCCGGATGTCCTCGACCGGCTGCGGCCGGATCTGGCGTCCCTGTCACTGACCGCTTCCGAGCCGGGCGAGGCGATGGCCCGGCTGGCGGCCCGCCGCTCGCAGCGCGTGCAGATCAGGGGTACCGGCCGCGTCGGCGCCCTGCTGGCCTCGCTGCTGTCGGGCGCGGGGGTCGGCGAGGTGGACGTGCGCGACGTCGGGTGCGTCGAGCCATGGGACGTCGGGCCGGGCGGGCTGCCGTTCGAGTCCGTCGGCGAGCGCCGGGCGGAGGCCGCGCGGCAGGCGGTGCGCGCAGCGGCCCCGGGACGGCCGTCGCGCCGCGGTCGGCGGCGGTCGCCCGACAGCGGCGAACCCGGCTTCTCGCTGGTGATCCTCAGCCCTCGCGACGACGTGGCCGTGCACGCCCCCGATCCGGCCGCGACCGAGCCGCTGATGGCCTCCGGAACGCCTCATCTCCATGCCGGGGTGGTGGAGGGAACCGGCATCGTGGGCCCTCTGGTACTGCCCGGCGAGACCGGCTGCGCCGGCTGCCTGCACGAGGACCGTACGGACCGGGACCCGGCCTGGCCCCGTCTGGTCGCCCAGTGGCGCTCCGGAAAGGCCCACCCGGCACGGCCGTGCGATCTGGCGCTGGCGACGACGGTCGCCGGGCTGGCGGCCGTGCACGCCCTGGCCTTCCTCGACGGCGGGGCGCCGTCGAGCGCGGGGGCGCGCTGGGAGGTCTCCGTGCCCGGCCTGAACTGGCACGCCCGGCCGATCTGGCCGCATCCCGCATGCCCGTGCGGGGCCGCGGACAGAGCTAAGGGGGCACACTCCTCCACGAACGGGGAGCCGCACGAGACAATGGCGGTGCAACGGCCGTCGACGGGTCGACGAAGCACGCAAGACGCGGCGCGGCCGACTGGGACTTGGAGGGCTCATGTCTGATCTTCCGCGGAAGGCGGTCACCCGGACCGCCAAGCTCGCCGCGCTCCCGCTCGGCTTCGCCGGGCGGGCGACCTGGGGCCTGGGCAAGCGGATCGTGGGCGAATCCGCGGAGATCGTCGGGCGGGAGCTCCAACAGCGGACGGCCGAGCAGTTGTTCAAGGTGCTCGGCGAGCTGAAGGGCGGGGCCATGAAGTTCGGGCAGGCGCTGTCCGTCTTCGAATCGGCGCTGCCCGAGGAGGTCGCCGGCCCCTACCGCGCGGCACTGACGAAGCTGCAGGACGCGGCTCCCCCGATGCCGACCCGGACGGTGCATGCCGTGCTGGAGGAGCGGCTGGGGCAACGGTGGCGTGAGCTGTTCCTGGAGTTCGAGGACAAGCCCGCGGCGGCGGCCTCCATCGGGCAGGTGCACCGCGGGCTGTGGCACGACGGCCGCGAGGTCGCGGTCAAGGTGCAGTACCCGGGGGCGGGTGAAGCCCTCCTGTCCGACCTGAACCAGTTGAGCCGCTTCGCCCGGCTGCTGGGTCCGCTCATCCCGGGCATGGACATCAAGCCGCTGATCACGGAACTGCGGGACCGTGTCTCCGAGGAACTGGACTACGGGCTCGAGGCCCAGGCGCAGCAGGCGCATGCCGAGGAGTTCGCGGACGACCCCGACGTGGTCGTCCCGGCGGTGGTGCACCAGTGCGATCAGGTACTGGTCACGGAGTGGATCGACGGCATCCCGCTCTCCGAGGTGATCGCGAACGGCAGCACGGAGCAGCGCGACCGCGCCGGTCAGCTCCTGGCCCGCTTCCTGTTCTCCGGCCCGGCCCGCACCGGCCTGCTGCACGCCGACCCGCATCCGGGCAACTTCCGGCTGCTGCCCGACGACGAGGGCGGCTGGCGTCTGGGCGTCCTGGACTTCGGTACCGTCGACCGCCTCCCGGGGGGCCTGCCGACGCCGATCGGCGACTCCCTGCGGATGACCCTCGAGGACAGGGCCGACGAGGTCTATGAGCTGCTGTGCACGGAGGGCTTCGTCAAGGAGTCGATAGAGCTGGATCCGGACGCGGTCCTGGACTACTTCCTGCCGATCATCGAGCCGGCCCAGGTCGAGGAGTTCACCTTCACCCGCTCCTGGATGCGCAGCCAGGCGGCCCGCATCGCCGACCCGCGCTCCCCCGCCCACCAGCTGGGCAAACAGCTCAACCTCCCCCCGGCGTACCTCCTCATACACCGGGTTACCCTGAGCACCATCGGGGTCCTGTGCCAGCTCGGGGCGACGGTGCGGCTGCGCGAGGAACTGCAGGAGTGGCTGCCGGGGTTCACGCCCGGGGAGACGACGGAGGAGCCGGCGGCAGAAGCATGAACACCCAGCGACTCGGGGTGCCGGGCGACGAGGCCGCCGTCCGCCCCCGTGCCCACAGCCGGAACCGGCCCGAGAAAGTCGATCACCTGCGCACGGACTGTGAACGCCCCGCTCCATGACCCCCAGCACCGACACCGAACCGGCCCCGGAAGACGTCCTGGTGGCCCTGGCCGATCCGATCCGCCGTCAGATCCTCGCCACCCTCACCGGGCAGGGCGCTGCCACATCGACATCGCTGGCGGCCGGACTGCCCGTCACTCGGCAGGCGGTGGCCAAACACCTGGCCGTCCTGGACCGTGCCGGGCTCGTCCGCGCTCACCGCACCGGACGCGAGGTGCGCTACGAAGCCGAACTGCACCCGCTGAGACGAGCGACGCGCTGGATGGACGCACTGGCCGCCCAGTGGGAACACCGACTGCGGGCTGTCAAGGACCCGGAGGAGGAACCCCCCGGTAGCTGAACAGGGCGTTCCGTCAGGCATCCTCGGCCGGCAGGACGCACCGCTGGGGCCGGTCCGTACGGACGGACCGGCCCCAGCGGGAAGCCACCGTCTCCCGTGATCGGGGAGCCGCCGCTCAGGTGTGGCCGGTTACTGCATGACCGCCATGGCGAGCGCACGGCGGGCGCGCAGTGAGGCACGCTCGGCCCGGCGCTGCATCCGGCGGGCGGTCGCCAGGCGCACGGCCCGGCGTTCCCGCTCGGCCTCGTGCAAGCGCTCGTGCATATGGGCACGAGCCAGGGCTTCTGGGATGAGTTGCATCTCTCGGGTCCTGTTCTGACGCGAGTCGGTCGCGCCGGTGGTGGTGAAGTCTGGAGTCGCGGAGCCTGTGGGCTCGCTGGTGGACGGCTTCATCGGGGCCTGCTTCTGGGGATCGTGCGTGAGAGGGCGGTCGATTGTTCCTGTGATGTTCATGCTGTGACCGGGTTCTTGCGCGGGCGGCCACGCGGCCGCTTCCGGGCGACGACGACACCCTGGACGAACAGCTCGCCACCCCAGACACCCCAGGGCTCACGCCGCTCCTTGGCCCCGGCGAGGCAGGCCTCGATCAGCGGGCAGGTGCGGCAGAGGGACTTGGCGTACTCGACGTCCGCCGGCGACTCGGCGAAGAAGACCTCCGGGTCGTAGGAACGGCAGGGGACGGGTACGCCGAGGTTCTCGATGGCGTCGTCGAGCGCGGTGAGCGCAGTGAGCGGGATCAAGGTGGGGTCCTCCGTGAGGCCGGGCGGGGGGATCGTTTCGGAAGGCGGTACGGACGGGGCGTGCGCTTCGAGTTGCACGATTCGTCTTCCTCGTCTGGTCGGTCCGGCCGGTTGACCGGGTGTCGGCTTGGTACCGGGTTCTTTTCTTGTCCCGAGGCCCCTTCTCCGCCATTCCCGTTCGGGAAAAACAGAAGGGCCGCGGATCCCGGATGGGGTTCCGCGGCCCTGAAGGCGCCGACCTGATCGTCGATCAGGCTGGATCACTCCAGGGTTCTGGCCCACGGAAGGCCCACATCAGGTGGTGCTGCGTCGTCTGCTTCCGGTATCCGGCACCAGCCGCCGTAAAGGCATAGGCCCGCGCCTGTGCCGCTACTGCTTCCAGTGCCTTGGTCGGTCGCTCATTGCGCTCACGGACGGGGAGGCCCGCGAGGACAACGGAGGACGCCGGACGCACGGCAGAGCTGCCGGACAGACCGGTGCCCATGTCCGAGGCGCCGAGAATGCACAGGGAGACGGTCGAGCGATCGGTCAGTTTGGCCGTGCTGATGGTGTTGATGCTGATCACTGGACTCGCCTCCTCTCGGCGTCTATGGGGCTGGGGTGAACCAGCCCGTTCGGATATGCAAGTACATCACGGGATCGGGGCCTTGGAGAAGGCCGCCGCTTCCGTGCCTAGAACCTATGGGGATTCCCACGGCATGCGCAAACTATTTTTTCGACGAGTTCGCGTCAGTCTTCACCGGCCCCTGTCACACCTTCCTGGCCTGCGCAGATGGCCAGAACATCGGCCCCGTAGCGGTTGAGCTTGCGCACGCCGACACCCGGGATGCGGGCCAGCTCCCCGTCGTCCTCGGGGACTGCCTCGGCGATGGCCATCAGGGTCTTGTCGGTGAACACGCAGAACGCCGGCTGTCCGCTGCGCCGAGCCTGCTCCGCCCGCCATTCGCGCAGCCGCTCGTACAGCCCCTCGTCCATGTCCGAGGGGCAGTCCTCGCAGCGCATCAGCTTCATCTCGCCCGCGTCGGTGAGCGTACGGCCGCAGACTCGGCAGCGGGCCGGGGTGCGCCGGGCCCGCCGTGGGGCGAGGGCCGCGGTGCCGTTCACCGGACCGCGCTCGACGCCGCCCGAGGCACCGGCGGCCGGGCGGCCGACGGTGGCGGCCGTGCCGGGACGCAGGCCGTCGAGGAAACGGCTGGGCCGCCGGACGGCGCGGCCGCCGGGCGATCGGGCCAGCGCCCAGGAGACGTGGAGCCGTTCTCTGGCGCGGGTCACGCCGACGTAGAGCAGGCGGCGCTCCTCCTCGACCTGCTCCTCGGTCTTCGCGTAGGTGATCGGCATCATGCCCTCGGCGATGCCGACCAGGAAGACCACGTCCCACTCCAGGCCCTTGGCGGAGTGCAGCGAGGCGAGCGTGACGCCCTGGACGGTCGGGGCGTGCTGGGCGTTCGCCCGCTCGTCGAGTTCGGCGACGAAGTCGCCGAGCGTGGCGTCGGGTCTGGCGGCCGCGAAGTCATGGGCGAGGTTGACCAGCGCGGCCAGTGACTCCCAGCGCTCCCTGACCGCGCCGGAGCCGGCCGGGGGCTCACTGGTCCAGCCCTCGCCGGACAGCACCGCGCGCACCTGGGACGGCAGGGTCACGGCGTCGTCCAGCAGGGAGTCGTTGCCGCCGAAGCGGGCCGCACCGCGCAGCGCGACGCCCGCCTTGCGGACCTCGGGGCGGTCGAAGAAGCGCTCGGCACCGCGCAGCTGGTACGCGACGCCGACGTCGGCGAGGGCCTGTTCGTAGGTCTCGGACTGGGAGTTCGTGCGGAACAGGACGGCGATCTCGGCGGCCGGGACACCTGCGTCGATGAGTTCCCGGATGCGGCGGGCGGCGCCCTCCGCCTCGGCTGGTTCGTCGGTGTACTCGGCGTAGACGGGCTCGGGACCGGGGGCGCGTTGGGAGACCAGTTCCAGCCGGTGGTCGGCGGCGCGGCCGTGCGCCTGGGCGAGCAGACCGTTGGCGAGGTGGACGATCTGCGGGGTAGAGCGGTAGTCGCGGACCAGTTTGACGACCGTGGCGCCCGGGTGCCGGGTGCGGAAGTCGAGGAGGTGGTCCGGGGTGGCACCGGTGAAGGAGTAGATCGTCTGGCTGGCGTCACCGACGACGCACAGGCTGTCCCGGTCGCCGAGCCACAGTTCCAGGAGGCGCTGCTGCAGGGGGCTGACGTCCTGGTACTCGTCGACCACGAAGTGCTGGTACTGCGAGCGGACCTGATCGGCGATGTCGTGCCGGTCCTGGAGGACTGCGACGGTCAGCAGCAGGACGTCCTCGAAGTCGATGACCGCCCGGTCGCGCTTGAGGTCTTCGTAGACCGAGTAGAGCTGGGCGATCTCGGCCGGGTTCCGGGGAACCTCGCGGCCCGCCTTGGCGGCGGCGAGCGGATAGTCGGCCGGCACGGTCTGGGTGACCTTGGACCACTCGATCTCGGCGGTGACGTCCCGCAGCTCGCCCCGGTCGAGGCGGAGGCGGCAGGCGGCGGCCGCGTCCGCGACGAGCTGGATCTTGCGGTCGACGAGCCGGGGCATGGAGCCACCGATCGCTTTCGGCCAGAAGTACTGGAGCTGGCGCAGTGCGGCGGAGTGGAAGGTGCGGGCCTGGACGCCGTGTGCGCCCAGCTGACGGAGCCGGCCGCGCATCTCGCCCGCGGCACGGTTGGTGAAGGTGACGGCGAGCACGCTCGAGGGCTGGAGGATCCCGGCGCGCACTCCGTAGGCGATGCGGTGGGTGATCGCCCGGGTCTTGCCCGTGCCGGCGCCCGCCAGGACGCACACCGGACCGTGCAGGGCGGTGGCCACCTCGCGCTGCTCGGGGTCGAGCCCTTCGAGCACCGCGTCGGCAGAGTCCGGTACCTGCGGGAAGAGGGTGGAGTGCGTTGCTGCTGTCACACAGCCATGCTGCCAGGTCGCCGGAGACGGCCGTGACGGTTGTCCACAGGCAGGGTCTCGCGGTCGTACTAATGCGGCAGGCGTCACGCCGGCCGCATACCCCCGGCGGGAATGGCGGCCCGGTCGCGTACGTTCCCCACCTGGACCACCTTCCCCGAGTGCCAGAGGAGCGCGAGCCAGATGCAGGGCACCGTGACGATGTACAGCACCACGTGGTGCGGCTACTGCCGCCGGCTGAAGAGCCAGATGGACCGCGAGGGCATCGCGTACACCGAGATCAACATCGAGCAGGACCCGGAGTCCGCCGCGTTCGTGGAGAAGGCGAATGGCGGAAACCAGACGGTCCCAACCGTTCAGGTAGTTCCCTCCAGTGGTGGCACTGAGGTCGTGATGACGAACCCGAGCCTTGCCCAGGTGAAGCAGGCGCTCGGCGTCTGACCCTTGCGAGACGCAGCCCCCGACCGGCCTGACGATCGGGGGTTTTGTGTGCCCCGGGGAGACCGCAGCGGCAGGACCAAGGCCCACCCCCGGCAACCACCGCTGTAGATGCGAGGCCGTCTCCTGAACGCGCCCTGCACAGGACGCAGAGAGACTGAGCGTTCCACCTGGTGGCCGTCACCGACAGAACCTCTGAGCGCGCGGTAGCAAAGTCGCAGGTTCAGAGCGCGAGCACAGGCCGAGTAGAGAAGTCCTCGCAAAGGTCCTCACCATCCGGGCCATACACGAACTCGACCATGGATGGGTTGCGATTGGCGGTGGCCAGGGGCAGCCATGCCAGCATGTGGCCGTAGCCGCCGCACACCGACTCGCCACCGTCTCCGCCGTGGACCGCTGTAACGTCGCTCGTCAACTCCGTACGGTAGGTGTCGTAGGCGATGCGCAGGCCGAAGGCGTTCAGCTGGTTCTGCGGGCCCGTGCGGTCCCCGTAGGGGATGCGGTCGAGGGGGCAGTCGTTCCCCCACCGAAACAGGGTTTCTGCCCCAGCTCCACAAGCGTGCTCCCACTCGTCGGGGCTCGGCATCCGCAGGCCACGAGCCGCGAGAACAGCCGGCATGTCAGCAGGCAACTCGGTCAGGTTCTCGTCCTCCACAGCCATGAGCACAGTGGCCAAGACGACGCTCCGGCGGGGGCTGAGCACCTGCGCGAGGTGGGCCCGCAGGTCGGATCCGTAGCCGAAGCCCTGCTCCAGGCTCTCGGCGTAGTCGGCAGTCTGCTTCGGGGTCGGTTGCCAACTGTTCAGGTCGAAGCCGAGGGACACCGGCCCTCCGGGTATCAGAGCGAATTCCTGTCCGTTCCGCTCGATCCGGATGCGATGAAGCGGAGCACCGAGGTGCTCCGTGGTCTCAACGAGTGTCACCCGACCGTCAACCAGCCCAGCGGCCTCCTCGGCGACGCGGCGTGCGGTAGGCAATTCGAAGGATCGCCACTGGTCGAAAGTGAGATCAGAGAGAGACATGGACCGCAGTGTTGCACGCACGCAGGTCTGACACGGCTCGCGACCACCGCACTCCAGAGCTGAGCTGCGGTCGCGAAAGCCTCCAAGGAAGTCCAAGCGGACACTGGCGGCGGACCGTGGCCGCCTTTCCTGGTTCGGGACGCACCCGTGTACGCCTGTCTCAGGCGCCCTCGCCGAGGTGGCGGTAAAGAGTGGCACGGGAGATCCCGAGGGCCTTGGCGATGGCGCTCACGCTCTCGCCCTTCGCCTTCCTGGCACGGGCCACGGTGAGCACGTCCTCATCGACGACGGACGGCCGTCCACCTGTACGCCCCTGCGCCTTGGCTGCGTCGAGTCCTGCGCGGGTGCGCTCCTTGATGAGGCTGCGCTCAAACTCCGCCATGGCTCCGACCACCTGAAGCATGAGACGGCCGTCAGCTGTACCGGGGTCGATGTTGGCCAGCGCACCTGTGAGCACCTTGAACCCGATGCCCCGCTCTCGAAGGGTGTCGACCATGGTCACAAGGTCGATGAGGGACCGGGCGAACCGGTCGAGCTTCCACACGCACAGGGTGTCGCCGGGTCTGGCGTAGTCCAGTGCGGCCGTGAGCTCTGGCCGGTTGGTGTTCTTTCCGCTGGCCTTGTCCTCGAAGATGCGGGCGCACCCTGCGGCCGTCAGTGCGTCGCGCTGCAACTGCGCTTCCTGGTCATCGGTCGAGACGCGGGCGTATCCGATAAGCTGACCGGTGATCGTGTTCGTCGTCACGGCCGGGACTGTCTCAGAACCCGTCTCAATACGTCAAGCCTGCGACGCAAGTTTCGAGACGGGTTTTGAACAGTGCTGCGCCCCCTTCCGGGCGCCTGCCGCCTCGTCTCACAAACCTTGGTTTTCGAGACGCCCGTTACTTGTCACGCTGCGCCACGGTCGGGCTGTGCTCTCTGCCGTGTGTTGGCCAGCGCCGCGCGTGTCCGCAAAGGCAAGAGGCTGTGAGCCTGTCTGCCTGCCTGTCGCTGTGCTCTCGCCTGTCTGCCAGGGGCACAGCCTGTCAGCCGCCCACGCTCTCGCACGGCCGTTCGATTGCCACGGGACACGGGCCGCTGGCCAGCCTCTCGACGGCGGAGGAGAGGCAACGGCGAAGGGGTGGGGTATGACCCCCTGAAGGGGTCTTGCCCGACCGCCGTGTCTTACCGGCTCAAATCCTGCCACGGTTTCAGGGCCTTTCAGGCTGGCCTGTACTCCAGCCGGCTGAGGCGTAACGCCTGGTCAAAGGCCTGTGCTGCCTCCTTGGCGACGGCGGTGGAGTGCTCAGAACGAAGCCTTACGTCCTTGCCTGTGGGGCGCGGCAGCGCCCCCCTTGGGCTTGCTCCGGTCGGCCCTTGCGGGGCCGCACTGTCGTAGAGGCTTCGGGCTGTGGCGGCCATCCGGCCGCCCATGCTGCCCACTACTTCGCTGATGCCTGTCTCTCGGGGCGCTGCCGCGCCCCCTCTCTGCTTGCCGTGGGCCGCCAAGCCGCTTCCTTCTGTCGGTCCCTGCGGGGCCGCAACTGCGAGGGGTAACAGAAGAGAGAGCGAGCGAACCTTTCCGCAGGTCACTGCCCCTGTCGCTACACGTACGGCGTGTGCTGGCTACACCTGCGGTGTGTGGTCACCGGTCTTGATGGACGCGGCACGGTACCGGTGCACCCTTCCCCTTCTGGAAGAGGTGAGAGGGCAGGACCAGGCAAGCGGCACCCGACCGGGGCGAGACGAGCCCAAACCTCTTGGCGCGGGTGACCGCGTTGGTCGTGCTCTGGTCGGACAAGGGCTTGCCCTCCTTGCCCAGCAGAGCGGCCAGCTTCCCAGGGTCGAAGGCTGCATGACCCTGGCGGTCAGCCCAGCCCAGCGCAGCGAAGTGCACTCGGTAGGCGAGCGGGTGCCAGGGTTCCTGCGCCATGCGCCGGTACTCGCGCTGGGAGACTCCGCCCCACGGGCGGTCATGACCGAAGCTGATGGCCACTGGTTGCGGCTCCTTCCTGTGAGGCGCACACGGGTGCGCCAGCGACCCCCGCCGGACGGCGGGACATGTGTCTCCCTTCTTTGCGGGGGTGGCCGTGCGAAAGGCACAGCGCTTCACAGGTGGGCGCCCAAGGCTTCGGGCCTGGACTCGGTCTCGTGCAGTCGGGAGCGACGGCGGCGACCTGGCCCGGCATCGTACAACATGCTGAAACGGGGAAGGCCCCCATGGTTGGGGGCCTTCCTTGCTCGCTCGGCAGCATCACATGGGAGCCGTAACCTTCTCGACCTCGCCTGCTCCCTTGGCTTCCTCTTCGTCCTTCGCTTGCTGCGCCGCGCGTTCAGCCTCGAAGTCCTCCCAGCGGCTGACGATCTCCCACTCGGCACCCGTAAGCGTCGTGGGCTTCTCGTACGGCTTTCCGGCCAGCGACACCGGTGTGATCGGTGCGAGCACTTGAGAAGCCTTGACGGGTGTGTCCCACCACGAGACACCCTGCTGCCGGATGTTCTCGATGAGGTCGCCTGGATCGATGGCAAGGACATCGGGCCGGAAGTGCGCCTTCACCTTGTGCTTCTTCAGGAACTCCCGCCGCTCGTCGACGCTCGACCGCACCCACCACTCCGCGTAGCCCTCGCCCGTACCGGTCCACACGGTCACCGGCTTCGGTCCCTCCTGGCTGGTGACTTTCTCTCGGTCCTGGGCAAGGCTGGCGACTTGTGAGGCGTACGCGACGGCGCTGATCTCGTCCTGCTGGAGTTCCTTCAGGAGCTGGTTCATCTTGCCGTCGATCACGGCGAGCTTCGCCGCACGACTGTCGTCGATGGTCGTCTTCGACTCCATCCGTTCCAGGTGGCCGATCTCGCCCAACAGGGCCGACTCCAGCCAGGGATACAAGTCCTCTGCCCAGAACCTCTGCTTCGGGCATGCCTGGATGCCCTTGCTCTTGTTGCCGTGACACCGATACCGCTCCCGCTTGCCCTTGGCCGGGTCGCCCTTCACGAAGTACAGGGAGCTGCCGCACAGCATGCAGAACGTCACGCCCACCGTCGGCGACGTGGAGCCCTTCTGCTTCTTGTACTTGACCGAGGCGACGGCGTCCGACAGCTTTGCCCACTCCTCCTCGTTCAGCACCGGCTCAGACCGCATGACGGGGGTGCCGTCGTCGTTGCGGGCAACGGCACCATTGGCGCGTACGTACTCCCCGAGCAGAGAGCGGCTGACCAGTACGGCTTGCACTGTGGTCGGCGTCCACCTGGCTCCCCGAGGCTTCGGGTCCGCCAGTCGAGTCGTGCTCTCGCCTGCCGCCGCGCGGATACGAGCGATGTCCTGAGCCGTGGGCACGCCTTGCTCGTTCAGCCAGTCGGCGACGGCCGAGAAGCTCGGCTTCTCGATGAAGCGCCGGATCATCTCGATCAGCGTCGGGCCGTACTCGGGGTCGAGTTCGAGGGTGAAGCCTGCATCGCCCTTCACCGCTCTGCGTCCGAACGGGACAAGGCCACCCGGCCAACGGCCGGTCTTCCGCATGGTCTCCCGGGAAGCCTTGTTGCGGGCCTTGATGGCGTCCAGCTCGGCCTCTGCGACCACGGCCAGGATCTTGGCGATGGTCTTGCCCCACGGCTTCGAGAGGTCGAATCCCTCCTCGCAGGAGATGAGGCCCTTACCGTTCGCCTCGCACCACTCGATGATGTCCGAGAGGTGGCGGACCGACCGCGCGATGCGGTCGATCTTCAGGATGATGATGTGGTCGAACTGGTCCTTCTTGTTGTTGAGCCAGTCCCCCAGCGACGGGCGCACCCATGGCGAGATGGACGCCGATACATCGATGTCGACGGCGAAGTCGACCAGCTCCATTTCCTCCGCGTCCGCCCGCTTGCTGATGCGGGTCCGCTGCGTTTCCTCACCGGTCTGGTTCTCGTTACCTACGGACAGACGGACCACACCAAGCGCCCTGGGCTTGTCGTTCACCCTTGCCCCTCCCCAAGACATGGGCAGCCCTCCCCGGCCGCCACAAGGTAAGAGGGAAGTCTACAGACCGTGCCGACGGTGCTCTTCGCCGACGGCTCGACGCTGACGAACCCGTCGCTGGCCCAGGTGAAGCAGAAGATCGGCGGCTGAGTACCGCGCGCGGCGGCGGAGGGCGGCACCCGAGCCGGGGTGCCGCCCTCCGCCATGCCGCGGCTCAGACGAAGCTGCGGGTCGGCAACGGCTTGCCGTACCAGAGCTCGATCAACCGGGCGGCGATGGAGATGCCGTACGGGGGAAGCACCTCGCCGGACTCGAAGGCGGCGCGCAACTCCTCCCGCGAGAACCAGCGGGCCTCGTGGATCTCGTCGCCGTCCACGTCGATCTCGGTCGAGGTGGCGTGGGCCATGAAGCCCAGCATCAGGCTGGACGGGAAGGGCCAGGGCTGGCTGGCGACGTACTCGACCTGGCCGATGCTGATGCCGACCTCTTCCTGGACCTCGCGGCGCACCGACTGCTCGATGGACTCGCCGGGTTCGACGAAACCGGCGAGCGTGGAGAAGCGGCCCTCGGGCCAGTGGACCTGGCGGCCGAGCAGGATGCGGTCCTCCTGGTCGGTGACGGCCATGATCACGGCGGGGTCGGTGCGCGGATAGTGCTCGGCGCCGCAGGCGGGGCAGCGGCGGATGTGGCCGGCGGCCGCGATGACCGTGCGTTCGCCGCAGCGTGAGCAGAACCGGTGGGTGCGCTGCCAGTTCTCCAGGCCGACCGCGTGCACCATGAGGCCGATGTCGCGGGGCGAGAGCAGCAGGCCCGCCTCACGCAGGCCCGCCGGGCGCGCGGACTGGTCGATGCGGCCGGGCAAGGAGTCCTTCTGGAGCGCGAAGTAGCTGACGCCCTCCTCGTCGATGCCCAGGAAGTAGCGATGGGCCTCGGTCAGCGGCGCCTCGAAGGAGGGGGTCATCACGAGTTCGGTCCGGCCGTCCGGCGTCTCGTCGATGAGGACCTGGCCGCCGGAGACCACGAAGCAGCGGGTCGTGGGGTGGCTCCACGCCGCCGCGAGCCAGGCCTCGTCGAGCCGGTGGTGTGCGGCCCGGTCGATGCCGCTCGGGGCGGTGAGCGAGATGGGGCGGTCGGCGGTGTGGTCGGTCCAGGTGGTCACGGGTGCTTCCAACTCCCCCGGTGGAACGGATGTGTTTCGGCGGGCGGTTCAGCGGGACGTAGGGCGGTGGGGCGGTCAGGACGCATGGCGCCAGTGCTCGGCGAGGTCGCCCCACAGGTAGGCGCTGGTCTCGACGCCCTTGAGCAGGAGGTCGAGCTCGACCTTCTCGTTCGGGGCGTGCCAGCCGTCGGAGGGGACGGAGATGCCCAGGAAGAGCACCGGCGCGCCGAGGACCTCCTGGAGATCGGCGGCGGGCCCGGAGCCGCCCTCGCGGGTGAAGCGGACCGGCTGCTGGAAGGCGCGGCCCATGGAGCGGACCACGGACTGCAGGGCGGGATGGTCGAGCGGGGTCAGACACGGGCGGGTGGCCGAGGCGAAGGTGATCTCGTACCGGATCCCTGCGGGCACCTGGTCCGCGGTCCAGGCGCGGACGGCCTTCTCGATGTGGGCGGGGTCCTGTCCGGCGACCAGCCGGAAGGAGAGCTTCACCATGGCGGAGGACGGAATGATCGTCTTGCTGCCGGAGCCCTGGTAGCCGCCGGCGATGCCGTTGACCTCGGCGGTGGGGCGGGCCCAGATGCGTTCCAGGGTGGTGTGTCCGGCCTCGCCGTGGGCGGCGTACGACTTGGCGGTGCGCAACCACCGCTGTTCGTCGAAGGGAAGCTCGGCGAAGAGGGCGCGCTCGCGGTCGGTGAGTTCGACGATGCCGTCGTAGAAGCCTGGAATCGTCACGCGCGCGTGCTCGTCGTGCAGGGCGGCGACCAGGCGGGCGACGGCGGTCGCCGGGTTGGGCACGGCTCCGCCGAAGGAGCCGGAGTGGATGTCCTGGTCGGGGCCGGACAGGTGGATCTCGCACTCGGCGAGACCGCGCATGCCGGTGCACACGGTCGGGGTGTCCTCGGCCCACATGCCGGTGTCGGAGACGATCACGGCGTCGGCCGCCAGGCGGTCCGCCTGCTGCTCGACAAGGGCGCGGAAGTGCGGGGAGCCGGACTCCTCCTCGCCCTCGACCAGGAGCTTCAGATGGACGGCGGGGACGGTGCGGCCGGTGGTGGCGAGGTGGGCGCGGACTCCCAGTGTGTGGAAGAACACCTGGCCCTTGTCGTCGGCCGCACCGCGCGCGTAGAGGCGGTTGTCCCGGACGACGGGCTCGAAGGGCTCGCTGTCCCAACCGTCGTCGCGGGCGGCGGGCTGGACGTCGTGGTGGCCGTAGACCAGGACGGTCGGCGCCTTCGGGTCGTCGGCCGGCCACTCGGCGAAGACGGCCGGGGCCCCCGGGGTCTCCCAGACCTCGGCGGTCGGAAAGCCGGTGTCCTTCAGCTTGGCGGCCAGCCAGTCGGCGCTGCGCCGCACATCGTGCGCGTGGTCGGGCTGGGCCGACACGGAAGGGATGCGCAGCCACTCGGCGAGGTCGCCGAGGAAAGCGGCACGGTGCTGCTCGATGTACGCGCGGACGGCGCTGTCCGGGGTCTGGCTCATGCACACGAGCCTATCGGCCCGCCCGGGCATCCTCGGCGGGCGGTTCGTCACACTCTGCCTCCCCCAGGAGCAGCCTCTCCAGCTCCTCCCGGCCGGGCAGATGCCCGGGCCGTACGACCTCGCCGGTGCGCACGTACAGGAACACGGCGGTGACGGACTCCGGCGGCACCCCCTGCTGCTCGGCCCAGGCGAGCCGGTAGACGGCGAGCTGCAGTGGGTCCGCGGTGCGGTTGCGGCCGGTCTTCCAGTCGACGATCTCGTACGTCGTCCCCGTGTCGCCGTCGTACCGGTAGACGGCGTCGATGCGCCCCCGTACGACGCGGCCGGCGAGGGCGAGCTGGAAGGGTGCCTCGACACGGTAGGGGGTGCGGTGTGCGTACTCGGTGCGTTCGAAGGCGTCCTTGAGTGCCTCGAGGTCGTGTTCGTCGGCGATCTCGGCGTCGCCGCCGGGCAGTTCCTCCGGCTCCAGCATGGGCAGCGTCAGTTCTTCGAAGCGGGCCTCCACCCAGGCGTGGAACCGGGTTCCCCGGCGCGCGGCCGGTTGCGGGGGGCGCGGCATGGGGCGCGCGAGTTCCTGCGCGAAACCGTCGGGGTCGGCGGCCAGGCGCAGCAGTTGGGACGCGGTGAGCGTGGTCGGCAGCGGGACCTCCGTGACGCTCTGCCGGGCGCGCTGGAGCTCCCCGGTGAGGGCGTCGAGGTCGCGGTCCCAGGAGGCGATGGTGCGGGCATCCTCGGGGGTGAGGGACGCCGGGGCCTCCGGCTCGGGGGGACGGGGCCGGGCGACGGGCGGCTCGGGAGCCGTCGCCTGGTGCGGGACCGTTGGCCGGTCGGTGGCCCAGGTGTCCCAGTCGGCGGGGTCCGCGAAGGGGTCGGGTTCGTCCTGCGGGGGCTCTTCGCCGTACGGGAACCCTTCCTCGTCCGGCGGGGCCGGCCAGTCCGGGTCGTCATGGGCGCCGGGGTCATGGGCGGCCGCCGGCAGGCCGGTGTCGCCGGTGGCGAGGGCTTCCAGGTGGGCCAGGACGGTCTCGGCGGCGGCACGGCGGCGGGCCAGTGCGGCGCCGTCCAGCGGCAGCGGCCAGGCCTGCTCGGCGGTCGCCCCGTGCAGCGCGGGGTTCTCCTCGTCCTCCTCCGGTTCGTCGGCCCACGCCTCGATCTCGCCGTGGCCTGCGGCGCAGTGGTCGTGGAGGGCCTGGAGGAAGTCGGACGGGCCGCGGGGCTTCTTCTGGCTGGGGCCCCACCAGTGGCCGGAGCCGAGGAGCAGGGAGCGGGGGCGGGTGAAGGTGACGTAGCCGAGGCGGAGTTCCTCGGTGTGCTGGTGGTCATTCATGGCCTCGTGGAAGGCCTTCATTCCCCGGGAATCCCAGTTCTCGACGTCGGGCAGGGTGTCCGCGTCGCCCCGCAGCCGGTGCGGCAGCACCTTGGCCTGGGCGGTCCACTTCTCGCGGCCCTGGCTGCTGGGGAAGGCGCCTTTGACCAGGCCGGGTACGGCGACGACGTCCCACTCCAAGCCCTTCGACCTGTGCGCGGTGAGCACCTTGACGGTGTTCTCGCCGCCGGGCAGGGCGTTGTCGAGGCCCTTCTCGTACTGGGCGGCGGTGCGCAGGAAGCCGAGGAAGGCCAGCAGGGAGGCCTCGCTCTCGTTCGCCGCGAACGACGCGGCGATGTCCAGGAAGTTCGACAGGGTCTCGCGGCGGCGTGCGGCGAGGGCGTGCGGCGACGCCGACAGTTCGACCTCCAGGCCGGTGACGGCGAGGACCCGGTACAGGACGTCCATGAGGGGGTCGGCCAGTGAGCGGCGCAGCTCGCGCAACTCGGCCGCCAGGCGCGCGAACCGTACGCGCGCCTCCGCGGAGAAGGGCAGCCCGTCGCGGTCCGCGCTGTCCTCGGCGGACGATTCGAGGAACGTGTCGAGTGCGTCCGCGAGGGAGGTCACCTCGGACGGGTCGACCCCTTCGACGGCCTCGGCGAGCCGGCGGTCCGGGTCGTCCTCGGCGCCCGCGCGCGCGTGGGACACGAGCAGGCGCGCGCGCCGCCCCAGCAGGGCGAGGTCGCGGGGGCCGATGCGCCAGCGCGGGCCGGTCAGCAGCCGGACCAGGGAGGCGTTGGCACCGGGATCCTGGAGCACCTCGCAGACGGCGACGAGGTCGGCGACCTCGGGCAGGTGCAGCAGCCCGGAGAGGCCGACCACCTCGACCGGGATGTCCCGGGCGACGAGGGCGCCCTGGATCTGGGCGAAGTCGGTCGCCGCCCGGCACAGCACGGCGATCTCGCCGGGAGCCTTCCCGGTGCCGACGAGGTGGGCGATGGAGTCGGCGATCCAGTCGATCTCCTCGGCGTGGGTGCGCAGCAGGGCGCAGCGGACGGTGCCGTCCCGCTCGGCGCCGGGGGCCGGGCGGAGGGCCTCCACGCCCGCGTGCATGGCGCGCAGGGGCTCGGCGAGGCCGTTGGCGAGGTCGAGGAGGCGGCCGCCGCTTCGGCGGTTCTCGCTCAGTGCCCGGCGGGTGGCGGGGCGGCCGTCGGCGTGCGCGAAGTGCTCGGGGAAGTCGTCGAGGTTGGCGACGGACGCGCCGCGCCAGCCGTAGATGGCCTGGCAGGGGTCGCCGACGGCGGTCACCGGGTGTCCGGTGCCGCCGCCGAACAGGCCTGCCAGGAGGACGCGCTGGGCCACCGAGGTGTCCTGGTACTCGTCGAGGAGCACCACGCGGAACTCCTCGCGCAGGGCCCGGCCGACGTCGGGGATCCGGGCCAGGGCCGCGGACAGGGCGATCTGGTCGCCGAAGTCGAGCAGGTCGCGCTCGCGTTTGGCGGTCCGGTAGCGCAGCACCAGCTCGGCGAGTTCGCGCCGGGCGGCGGCCGTCTCGGGGACCTTGCGCAGGTCGGCGTTGGTGAGCTTGGCGCCTTGCAGGGTGCGCAGCAGTTCGGCGTCCCAGGCACGCAGGTCCTCTGGGCGTACGAGGTGTTCGGCGAGCTCGGCGTCGAGGGTGAGGAGGTCGCTGACGAGGTCGGCGAAGGAGCGGGTCAGCGCCGGATAGGGACCGGGTGCCTCGCGCAGCACGCGCGCGGCGAGCTGGTAGCGGGTGGCGTCGGCGAGCAGCCGGGACGTCGGTTCGAGGCCGATGCGCAGTCCGTGGTCGGTCAGCAGACGTCCCGCGAAGGCGTGGTAGGTGGAGATCACCGGTTCGCCGGGCGGGTTGTCGGGGTCGACGAGGTCGGGGTCGGTGACGCCGGCCCGGATCAGGGCCTTGCGGACGCGTTCGGCGAGTTCGCCCGCGGCCTTGTTGGTGAAGGTGAGGCCGAGGACCTGTTCGGGCGCGACCTGCCCGGTGCCGACCAGCCACACCACGCGTGCGGCCATGACCGTGGTCTTGCCCGACCCGGCTCCGGCCACGATCACCTGCGGAGCGGGCGGTGCGGTGACGCAGGCCGTCTGCTCCGGGGTGAAGGGGATGCCGAGGAGCTCCTTGAGCTGCTCGGGGTCGGTGATGCGTGCGGGCATTCCTCAGAGGCTAGTGGCGGCCACTGACAGCCGATGCCGGACCGTCCCCTCGCGTCGGTGGAAGCCCAGGTCAGCACGGGTGGTGCGCTGTGTCACCCTGGTCACTCGACGACGTGGCGGCCTTCGGGCCGCGCGCTGCACGACGCCCGGAAGGCGCAGTGGGTGCAGTGCTGGCCGGTGCTCGGTGTGAACCGCTCGTCCAGGACCTTCCCGGCGGCGTTGGCCAGCAGTTCGCCGACCCACTCGCCCTCCAGCGGTTCCTGGGCCTGCACCTTGGGCAGGGTCTCGCCGCCGTCCCGCCGGGCGGCGCCCTGCCTGAGGTGGACGAGTTCGGCGCCGCCGGACTCGGGGCGGACGCCGTCGAAGGCGTCGTCCACGGCGCCCTCGCGGACGGCGAGCTGGTAGACGGCCAGCTGCGGGTGCCGCTCCACCTCGCGCGCGGTCGGCGTCTGCTTGCCGGTCTTGAAGTCGACGACGTACGCCCGGCCCTCGCCGTCCGCCTCGACCCGGTCCATCTGGCCGCGGATGCGCACCTGGTAGTCGCCGGCTCCGATGGTGACGTCGAAGTCGTGCTCGCTCGCCACCGGTGTCCGCACGGTCCGGTCCAGGACATGCCATTCGAGGAAGCGTTCGAGGGCCGCGCGCGCGTGCCCCTTCTCCTGCTCCGACTTCCAGGGGGCGTCGAACGCGAGCGCGTTCCACACGGAGTCCAGGCGTTCCATGAGGACGTCGAGGTCGGCGGGGGTCCGCCCGGAGGCGACCTCGTCTGCCAGGACGTGGACGACGTTCCCGAAGCCCTGCGCGGCGGTGGCGGGCGCGTCGGCCTTCACCTCGCGGCCCAGGAACCACTGGAGGGCGCAGGTGTTGGCGAGCTGGTCCAGGGCGCTGCCGGACAGCACGACCGGCTGGTCGCGGTCGCGCAGCGGCACCTTGCTCTCGGTCGGCTCGAACATGCCCCACCAGCGGTAGGGGTGCGCGGCGGGGACCAGTGGACGGCCGTCCTCGTCGGCGAGTGCGGCGAGCCGGGCCAGGCGTCGGGCGGCGGCCTCCCGCAGGGCCGCGGAGACACGCGGGTCGACCGTCGTGGCGCGCAGTTCGGAGACCAGCGCGGCCACGGAGAGCGGGCGGCGCGGGCGGCCGGTGACGTCCTGCGGTTCGACGCCGAGTTCGTCGAGGAACCGGGAAGGCTGGTCGCCGTCGTCCGCGGGCGCCTTCACAGCGGTGACGACGAGGCGTTCACGCGCGCGTGTGGCGGCCACGTAGAACAGGCGGCGTTCCTCGGCGAGGAGCGCCCCCGGGGTGAGCGGTTCGGCGAGTCCGTCACGGCCGATGCGGTCGGCCTCCAGCAGGGAGCCGCGGCGGCGCAGGTCGGGCCACAGCCCTTCCTGGACGCCGGCGATCACGACCAGGCGCCACTGGAGACCCTTGGAGCGGTGCGCGGTCATCAGGCGCACGGCGTCGGGTCGTAGCGCCCGCCGGGTGAGGGTGTCGGCGGCGATGTCCTCGGCCTCGATCTCCTCGAGGAAGTTCAGGGCGCCCCGGCCGCCGGTGCGTTCCTCCGCGCGCGCGGCGGTCGCGAACAGGGCGCACACGGCGTCCAGGTCACGGTCGGCGTTGCGGCCGGCCGCGCCACCGCGCCGGGCGGCCCGCTCCAGGCGGGCGGGCCACGGGGTGCCCTCCCACAGGTCCCACAGCGCCTCCTCGGCCGTACCGCCGCCCGCCAGGCGCTCCCGGGCCTTTCTGAGCAGCGCTCCCAGGCGCTGGGCCCCACGCGCGTACGCGGGGTCGTGCGTGACGAGGCGCTCCGGTTCGGCGAGCGCCCGGGTGAGCAGTGCGTCCGAGGGGGGCGGCAACGGGTTGCCTGACGCCCGCTCCTCCTCACGCAGGGCGCGGCCCAGCCGGCGCAGGTCAGCGGCGTCCATGCCGGCGAGAGGCGAGGCCAGCAGGGTGAGGGCGGTCTCGGTGTCCAGCCAGCAGGAGTCCTGGTCGGACGGCTCGGTGTCCTGGCCGGACGGCTCGGTGCCTTGACCGGTCCACTCGGTGTCCTGACCGGACGGCTCGGTGACTTGACCGGTCCGCTCGCTGTCCTGACCGGACGGCTCGGTGACTTGACCGGTCCGCTCGCTGTCCTGACCGGACGGCTCGGTGACTTGACCGGTCCGCTCGCTGTCCTGACCGGTCC
>NZ_JBSFIK010000015.1:171521-180485 GCF_053597535.1 Streptomyces sp. NPDC001348
GGTCCACTCGGTGTCCTGACCGGACGGCTCGAAGCCCTGGCCGGGGTGTCGCGCCGCCTCGGCGGCAGCCACCGCGCGAAGCGCCGTCAGCAGCGGTGCCACCGCCGGTTCGTGGCGCAGGGGCAGGTCGTCGCCGTCGATGTCCAGGGGGACACCGGCCGCCGTGAGGGCGCGGCGGACCGTCGGGATGGTGCGGGACCCGGCGCGCACCAGGACGGCCATGTCGCGCCAGGGCACCCCGTCCTCCAGGTGTGCCCGGCGGAGGATGTCGGCGATGTTGTCCAGTTCCGTGCCGGGTGTGGGGTACGTGTGGACCTCGACGCGGCCGCCGTCCCGCACCGGGGTGAGCTCGCGGTGGGCGCGTACCTTGTCGGCCGGGAGGCGGGTCAGCGGCATGCGCTGGGTCAGCAGCCGGGTCGCACCCAGCAGGGCGGCGCCGGAACGGCGGGAGGTGCGCAGGACCTCGACGGGGGCCGGGCGGCCGTCCGCGCGCGGGAAGGAACGCGGGAAGTCCAGGATGCCGTTCACGTCGGCGCCCCGGAAGGTGTAGATCGACTGGTCGGGGTCGCCGAAGGCGACCAGGGTGCGGCCGCCGCCGGCCAGGGCGTGCAGCAGGCGGACCTGGGCCGGGTCGGTGTCCTGGTACTCGTCGACGTACACGGCGTCGTACCGGGCGGCGAGTCGTTCGGCGGCCTCCGGGCTGCGGGCGAGGAGCACCGCGCGGTGGACGAGCTCGGCGTAGTCCACGACGCCTTGCAGGTCGATGACGTCGAGGTACTCGGCCAGGAAGGCGGCCGCGGCCCGCCAGTCGGGGCGGCCGATCCGCCGGGCGAAGGCGTCCAGGGCCTCGGGGCCCAGGCCCAGCTCGCGGCTGCGGGCGAGGACCGCGCGGACCTCGTCGGCGAAACCCCGGGTGGTCAGACAGGCGCGCAGCTCGTCCGGCCAGCGCACATGGTGCAACCCCAGCCGCTCCAGCTCCGGCTGTCCCGCGAGCAGCTCACGTACGGTCACGTCCTGTTCGGGACCGGAGAGCAGGCGCAGGGGTTCCACGAACAGGTCGCTGTCCTGGTGGGCGCGGACCAGGGCGTAGCAGTAGGAGTGGAAGGTGGTCGCCTGGGGGGCCCGGGCCGCCCCTATGCGCCGGGCCATGCGGTCGCGCAGATCGACGGCCGCCTTGCGGCTGAACGTCAGTACCAGGATGCGCCCGGGGTCCCCGCCCCGGGCGATCCGGGCGGCAACGGACTCGACGAGCGTGGTGGTCTTTCCGGTGCCGGGACCGGCGAGGACGAGCAGAGGGCCGGACCGGTGATCAACCACGGAGCGCTGTGCGGCGTCCAGACGGATGGGATCCGGCTCGGCCGGAGGGGTACGCACCAGTCGGTAAGCGCCACTGTTCCCCTGCCGCACCGGGGGGTGCGGCAGGGGCCTGGTGGAAGAAGAGGAGCTCACGTGGTTCGCCGGTCCTGGTGGGTGTGCTGGTTGGCAGGCGGTCACGCGCACATGACGGTGGCCGCGGGATGAGGGGAACGCGTGCAGCCGACGCTACGCCGGGGAAAAGAGCGGAAGTGGATCCTCCGCTTCACCCCTTCCGGATCTCGTGCCACGCGAGTCCCATCCCTCACGAACGTACGTCATGCCACGGACGTCCCCCCTGTCCCCCTTACGGGCCACGGGTTCCCCCCTTCGGGGTCCGATGGCGGAAGCTGTCAGGTGTGAACCTCCGCGCACTCGTCGCCGTCCCACCGGGCCCGCCTCATGTCGAGGCGGGGCAGATGGCCCTCGGCCGTCCTGCCGGCCTCCTTCAGCGGGGTGCCCTCGGCGCGGTACCGCTCGAGCGCCCGCAGCTCGTGGCCGGGCAGCAGGACGCCGTCCGCGCGGACGACCCGCCACCACGGGACGGTTCCGCCGTACAGGGCCATCACCCGGCCCACCTGGCGCGGGCCGCCCTCCTGCAACCACTCCGCGACGTCCCCGTACGTCATGACCCGTCCGGGCGGAATGCGCTCGGCCACGTCGAGGACCCGCTCGGCGTACTCCGGGAGCGCGTCCGCGTACCCCGCGCCGGCGTCTTCCGGAAACCCCTGCTCGCTCATCCGCCCCATCCTGCCGCACCCCACCGACAACCGGACGCGGGCTGCCACAGGACCGCCCCTCGCCCTCCGGCGACGCTTCCGGCAGACTGTGCGCCCCCGCATTTGAACCCTGATGCCCCCGTGAGCCGGTGCGGCATGCCACCATCGTGCGGGCGGTGACTGGTGATACGAGACCAAGAAGAGACGATGAAACAGCAGGGCGTGCACCCCGAAGGCGCGGAGGGTACCTCTGCGGCGGCGTCGCGCCCGGACACCGCCGCACCGCGCGGGCAGAACTCCGGCCCCGGGGACACCCGGCGGCCCGACGAGGGCACCGACCCCGGGGACGCCCGGGGACCCGACAAGGATGCGGCCGCCGGCCCCGAGCCCGCCGAAGAGGTGCACACCGACGCCGTCGACGGCGACGAACCGCTGCTCCCCGCGCGCGTGCACCGTCCGTCCGACCTGATGCGGCTGCTGGTGGGCATCCTCGCCATCGCCGTGCTGCTGGCGATCGCCGCGTTCGCGCACGGGACCACCTCGGGCCTCGAACAGGACATCAACAAGGGCACCGGCCAGGCACCCGACCTGCTGATCAGGTTCGCGGGCCTGGCGTCGAGCATCGCGATCCTCCTGGTGCCGGTCGCGTTCGCGATCGAGCGGCTGATCAAACGGGACGGGCTGCGCATCGCCGACGGCGTGCTCGCGGCGGTCCTCGCGCACGGTGTGACGCTCGCCACCGACCTGTGGGTGGCCCGGGCCGCCCCGCCCTCCATCCAGGACGCGCTCACCCAGCCCTCCCCCGGTGACATCCACGCCCTGACCGACCCGGTGCACGGCTACCTCGCTCCCGTCATCGCCTACATGACGGCCGTGGGCATGTCCCGGCGGCCCCGCTGGCGGGCGGTGCTGTGGATCGTGCTGCTGCTCGACGCCTTCTCGATGCTGGTCACCGGCTACACGACTCCGTTCTCGATCATCCTGACCGTGCTGATCGGCTGGACGGTGGCCTACGGCACGCTGTACGCGGTCGGCTCCCCGAACGTCCGGCCCACGGGCCAGACACTGATGGCGGGGCTGCGGCACGTCGGTTTCCACCCGGTCAGCGCGGCCCGCGAGGACGCCCCGGACACCGACGGGGACCGCGGCCGACGCTACTTCGTCACCCTGGAGGACGGCCCGCCGCTGGACGTCACGGTCGTCGACCGGGAGCAGCAGGCCCAGGGCTTCTTCTACCGCGCGTGGCGCAACCTCACCCTGCGGGGCTTCGCCACCCGCTCCAGCCTCCAGTCGCTGCGCCAGGCGCTGGAACAGGAGGCGCTGCTGGCGTACGCGGCCATCGCGGCGGGCGCCAACGCGCCGAAGCTGATCGCCACCTCGGAGCTGGGCCCCGACGCCGTCATGCTCGTCTACGAGCACACCGGCGGGCGCACCCTCGACTCGCTGGCCGACGAGGAGATCACCGACGACCTGCTGCGCAACACCTGGCACCAGGTGCAGGCCCTGCAGTCCCGGCGCATCGCCCACCGCCGGCTCGCGGGTGACGCGATTCTGGTGGATCGTTCCGGCACGGTGATCCTGACCGACCTGCGCGGGGGCGAGATCGCGGCCGGTGACCTCCTGCTGCGCATGGACGTCGCCCAGCTGGTCACGACGCTCGGCCTCCGGGTGGGCGCCGAACGGGCGGTGGCCTCCGCGGTCGGTGTCCTCGGCCCCGACGCGGTCGCCGACTGCCTGCCGATGCTCCAGTCGATCGCACTGACCCGCTCCACGCGCGCGACGCTGCGAAAACTGGCCCGGGAGCGGGCCCAGCGCGAGCGCGACGCCGTGCTCGAGGCCTCCCGGCAGGCCAAACAGGCTCGCCTGGAGGAAGCTCCGGAGGACAGCAGACCCGCACTGGAGAAGCCCGACAAGAAGACCGTGCGGGCCGAGCAGCGGGCCGAGAAGCGGGCCATCGACGAGGCCCTGGAGGAAGCGCGCGAGGAGGACCTGCTCACCCAGATCCGGCACCAGGTGCTGCGCATCAGGCCGCAGGCGCCGGTGGAGCCGGCCCGGCTGGAGCGGGTGCGACCGCGCACGTTGATCAGTTTCATCGCCGGCGCGATCGGTGCGTACTTCCTGCTGACGCAGCTCACCCACATCGAGTTCGGGCCACTCGTGGCGAACGCCCAGTGGGGCTGGGTCGCCGCGGCCGTGCTGTTCGCCGCGCTCAGTTATGTGGCGGCGGCGATGCAGCTCCTCGGTTTCGTCCCGGAGCGGGTCTCGTTCACGCGCGCCGTAGCGGCCCAGGTCGCAGGCTCGTTCGTGAAGATCGTGGCCCCGGCCGCGGTCGGCGGTGTGGCGCTCAACACGCGGTTCCTGCAGCGCGCCGGAGTGCGGCCGGGGCTCGCGGTGGCGAGCGTCGGCGGCTCGCAGCTCGCCGGACTCGGCTGCCACATCCTGATGCTGCTGTCCTTCGGTTACCTGACCGGTACCGAGAAGACGCCGTCGCTGTCGCCGTCCAGGACGGTCATCGCGGGTCTGCTGACGGTGGCGGTGCTCGTGCTCGTGGTGACATCGGTGCCGTTCCTGCGGAAGTTCGTCGTCACGCGCGTGCGGTCGCTGTTCGCCGGTGTCGTGCCCCGCATGCTGGACGTCCTCCAGCGGCCGCAGAAACTGGTCACCGGTATCGGCGGCATCCTGCTGCTGACGGTCTGCTTCGTCATGTGCCTGGACGCGTCGATCCGGGCGTTCGGGGACGGCACGACCTCGCTGAGCATCGCCAGCGTCGCCGTCGTCTTCCTGGCCGGCAACGCGCTGGGTTCCGCCGCGCCCACCCCGGGCGGCGTGGGCGCGGTCGAGGCCACCCTGACCGTCGGGCTGATCGCCGTCGGCCTGCCCAAGGAGGTCGCCGCACCGGCCGTCCTCCTGTACCGGCTGCTGACACTGTGGCTGCCGGTCCTGCCGGGCTGGCTGGCTTTCAACCAGCTGACGCGCAAGGGCGCACTGTAGGGCCTGCCCGGCGCACTCCCGCTCGGACCCACGCGGGGCGTACCTCGTACGGCCCGCGCCCCGCGCGCCACGGCGGCCGCGCCCCCAGGATGGGAATATGCGCCGCTTCCGGATCCGAGCCGCCGCCCTGGCGTCCGCCGTGCTGCTTTCCGCACTGCCGGCGGGGTGCGGCGACGGCAGCAGGGACGGGGACCTGACGGCGCAGAGACTGGACTGGAGGGACTGCCCTGCTCCTTCGGCGGCGGAGGGCGGTGGCAGTGCCCCCTCGCCGCTGCCGGACGGGGCCACGTGGCAGTGCGCCACGCTGCAGGCGCCGCTCGACTGGAGCAAGCCGAAGGGTGATCGCATCGGCCTCGCGCTGATCCGGGCCAGGGCGAGCGGACCGGCGAGCAGGCGGATCGGTTCGCTGGTGTTCAACTTCGGCGGGCCCGGCGGCAGCGGTGTCACCACGCTGCCCGCGTTCGGCGAGGACTACGCCAAGCTCCGCACCCGCTACGACCTGGTCAGCTTCGACCCGCGCGGGGTGGGCCGCAGCTCTCCCGTGGAGTGCGAGAACGACGCCCAGCTCGACGAGTACTTCCAGCAGGACGCCACACCGGACAACGCCACCGAACGCACCGGGCTCCTGAACCGCACGAAGGACTTCAACGCGGCCTGCGAGAAGCACTCCGGGACGATCCTGCCGCATGTGCGCACCACGGACGCGGCCCGCGACATGGACCTGATGCGGAAGGTGCTCGGCGACAAGAAGCTCTACTACTTCGGCATCTCCTACGGCACCGAGCTCGGCGCCGTCTACGCCCACCTGTTCCCGAGGAACGTCGGCCGCGCCGTCTTCGACGCGGTCGTCGACCCCACGCAGAACGCCGAACAGAGCTCGCTCGGGCAGGCCAGGGGATTCCAGCTCGCGCTCGACAACTTCGCCGAGGACTGCACCTCCAAGACCACCGCGTGCCCGATCGGCGACACCCCGCAGGACGTCAAGGCCCGCATCGCCAAGCTGCTGAGCGACCTGGAGCGCAAGCCGATCCCCGGCGTCTTCCCGCGCCAGCTGACCCAGACCGACGCGACGAACGGCATCGCGCAGTCCCTGTACTCGAAGGACTTCTGGGAGTACCTCACCGAGGGACTGCAGCAGGCCTACGACGGCGACGGCAAGATCCTCATGCTGCTTTCCGACTCGATGAACGGCCGCGACGAGAACGGCGAGTACAGCAACATCACCGCGGCGAACATCGCCATCAACTGCTCCGACGAGAAACCGCGCTACACCACCGCCTACGTCCAGCAGCAGCTGCCGGAGTTCCGCGCCGCCTCCGCCCTGTTCGGGGACTACCTGGCCTGGGGTCTGGTCGGCTGCACCGGCTGGGCCGTGCCCGGCGCCGCCGACCATCCCGACGTGAGTGCGCCCGGATCGGCACCGATCCTCGTAGTCGGCAACACCGGTGACCCGGCGACGCCGTACGAGGGCGCGAAGAAGATGGTGGACGCGCTCGGCAAGGGCGTCGGAGTCGAGCTGACGTACAGGGGGCAGGGACACGGCGCGTACGACAGCAAGAACCGGTGCGTGCAGGACGCGGTGAACGGTTATCTGCTGGACGGGAAGGTGCCCGCCGCCGGGACGGTCTGTTCCTGACGATCTCGAACTGCTCGATGAATTCCCAGGTCAGATGGTTATCCACAGGGCGCAACCGGTTCGGGGAGATCCGCCTACGATGGCCGGAGAGCTCACCGCCACGAGTCGCGGAGGGCATGGGAACGGGGGGCGCATGTCGCGTTTCGTACGGTGGTCGGCCACGGTGGCCGCCGCGCTGCTGGTGGCCGGGTGCAGCGGCGGGTCGTCGGGCGGGGACGAGGGCAAGCGGCGGTCCGGCCCGCCGCCGGCGGCGCCGACCGGCACGTCCGCCGCCGGCCTCCCCGCCTCGCTCGTGTCGCAGCAGCCCGGCTGGGGCCGTTGCAAGGCCGGGCAGGACTCCCCGGTGCCGAGCGGTGAGTGGCAGTGCGCGACGCTGAAGGTGCCGCTCGACTGGAGCAAGCCCGAGGGCGACACCATCGGCCTGGCGCTCATCCGGGCGAAGGCCACCGGCGGTGACCGCATCGGCTCGCTGCTGTTCAACTTCGGCGGACCCGGCGGATCGGGCGTGTCGACGATGCCCGCCTTCGGCACCACCATGTCCGCGCTGCGCGCGCGGTACGACCTGGTGAGCTGGGACCCTCGTGGGGTGGGGGCGAGCGAGGGCATCCGCTGCCGCAGCGACAAGGACATCCAGGCCGCCGAGGCGGTGGACGCCACCCCCGACACCCCGGCCGAGGAGAAGGCCTACTTCCAGGACGCCACCGACTTCGGCAAAGGCTGCGCGCGAGCCGCCGGGAAGCTGATGGCCCATGTCTCGACCACCGACACCGCCCGCGACATGGATCTGATCCGCCAGGTGCTCGGCGACGCCAAGACGCACTACTTCGGCTTCTCCTACGGGACCGAACTGGGCGGTGTCTACGCCCATCTGTTCCCGCAACACGTGGGGCGCCTGGTCCTCGACGCGGTGGTCGACCCCGGCGCGGACACCGTGGGCCACGCCGAGAACCAGGCCAGGGGCTTCCAACGGGCGCTCGACGACTATCTGAGGTCCAGGAGCCAGGACCCGAAGCAGGGCACGCAGAAGATCGCGGACCTGCTGAAGCGCATCGACGCGCGACCGCTGCCCACGTCGTCGGGGCGGAAACTGACGCAGACGCAGGCCGTCACCGGCATCGTCCTGCCGCTGTACAGCGAGTCCCGCTGGCCGGAACTGACCAGCGCCCTCGCGGCGGCGGAGGAGGGAGACGGAACGAAACTGCTCGCACTCGCCGACGACTACAACGAACGGGACTCCTCCGGGCGCTACGGCACGACGACCCACGCCCAACGGGTCATATCGTGCCTGGACGGCAAGGAGCGGCCCACGCTCCGGGAGACGAAGAAGCTGCTGCCGGAGTTCGAGAGGATCTCGCCGGTCTTCGGGGACTTCCTCGGCTGGGACACGGCCGGCTGGTGCCACGACTGGCCAGTGGCCGGACAGTACGAGACCCCGGAGGTGAGCGCACCGGGCGCGGCGCCGATCCTCCTGGTCGGCAACACCGGGGATCCGGCGACACCGTACGAGGGCACCCGCAGGATGGCCGACGAACTGGGCCGCGGTGTCGGCGTCGAGCTCACCTGGAAGGGCGAGGGCCACGTGGCATACGGCCGCGGGAGCGACTGCGTCGACTCGACGGTGAACGCCTATCTGCTGGACGGCACGGTGCCGGAGGACGACAAGGTCTGCTCATGACGCCGGCGTCCCGGCTGGGCGGTGGTCCACGGACCGGTGCCGGCCGGCCTTCCTCACCCGGCCGTCCGCATGCGGGGCGGTCACAGTTCGGCGATTGCCTCCAGAGGGAGGAGCGAGCTGTCGGCCGCGGCCGAGCGCTGCTCACACCAGATCGTCTTGCCCGCCGCGGTCTGCCGGGTGCCCCAGCGCTCCGTGAGCTGAGCGACCAGCAGCAGCCCCCGTCCGCCCTCGTCGAACACCCTGGCCCGCCGCAGATGCGGTGCTGTGCTGCTGGAGTCGGAGACCTCGCAGATCAACACCCGGTCGTGGATGAGCCGCAACTGGATCGGAGGTTCCCCATACCGGATGGCGTTCGTGACCAGTTCACTGACCAGCAGTTCGGTGACGAACGCGGCCTCTTCCAGCCCCCATGCGTCAAGGGCACGGACGGCGTCCGCCCGTATCCGCGCCACGGCGGAGGCGTCGGCCTCCACGTCCCACACGGCGACCCTGTGCGCGTCCAGTGCCCGAGGCCGCACCAGAAGCAGGGCCGCATCGTCGGCGGGGCCCTCGGGCAGCAGCTTGCGCACGACGTGATCGCACAGGGAGTC
>NZ_JBSFIK010000016.1:0-166229 GCF_053597535.1 Streptomyces sp. NPDC001348
GCGACAGGGCGGTGGCCGAGAAGTGGGCCCGCGCGGCCAGTTGCCGGTAGCTGGGAGTCCCCGCCTTGTGCCGCAGGGCGCGTAAGTCATGGGCGTCCGGCCTGGTCGCCGCCGCCGCGGAGCGTGCCAGGAAGAGTGCTCCCACGGTGCCGCTGTCGAGCGAGGTGCTGCCTGCGGACGCGGCCTCCGCCCTGGTCGACGAGGGACGCAACGCCTTCGCGCTGGTGCTCGGGTCGCGAGGGCTCGGAGACCTCGCCGGAATGCTCCTGGGATCGGTCAGTCTGGCCGTGGCGGCGCGAGCGGACTGCCCCGTCGTCGTGGTGCGCGGCGCGACGGAGCACCGGCACGACCGGTTCGGGAGCGTCGTCGTCGGTGTGGAGGACGGAGCGGGCAGTGGCACGGCGGTGCAGTTCGCCTTCCGTGAGGCCCATGTGCGGCAGTGCCGGCTGGTGGCGGTGCACGCCTGGAGCGCACCGATCGGCACGCTCGCCGCACCTCGGGCACCGGCGTGGGCCCTGGAGGCCCCCAAGCGCCCGCCGGCGCAGGTGCTCGACGACGCGCTGCGCGGCCCGGCGGAGCGGTACGGCGGCACTCGGGTGACCCGAGAGGTGACCGAGGGACCGGCACGCCGGGCACTGCTGGAAGCCGCGTCCGGAGCGGACCTGCTGATCGTCGGCGCCCGCAGACGACAGGGCCACCCGGGCCTGCAACTGGGCCTGATCAATCACGCGGCCCTCCACCACGCACCGTGTCCGGTCGCGGTCGTTCCACAGATATGACGCCGTTCCACGTGGCAGGGAGGCGACACCGGTGTCCGATGCGACGACCACCGATCTGTACGAGGTGACGATGGCCATGTCCTACCTGCGGGAGGGCATGACCGGTCCGGCGACGTTCAGCCTCTTCGTCCGCGACCTGCCCCCCGAGCGGGGCTTCCTGGTCGCCGCGGGCCTGGAGTCGGCCCTGGACCACCTGTCCGCCCTTCGTGTCGGCGCCGAGGACGTCGCCGCCTTCGCCGCCGCGCTGCACCGGCCGCCGGGGGATCTGGAACCGCTGCGCGGCCTGGAGTTCACCGGCCGGGTGCGGGCCGTACCCGAGGGCCGGATCGTGCTCGCGGGGGAGCCCCTGCTGGAGGTGACGGCGCCTCTTCCGCAGGCACAGTTGGCCGAGACGTATGTGCTCAACCTGCTCAGCCACCAGACCCTGATCGCGTCCAAGGCGGTGCGCTGTGTGCTCGCGGCGGCCGGGCACCCGGTCGTGGACTTCTCCCTGCGGCGCACCCATGGCCCGCAGGCCGGTTTCCAGGCCGCCCGGCTCGGTGCGATGGCCGGTTTCGCCGGGACCAGCAACGTGGCCGCGGCCACTGCTCTCGGCATACCCGCCGTGGGCACCATGGCCCACTCCTTCGTGGAGGCGTTCGCCACGGAGGAGGACGGGTTCCGCGCCTTCGCACGGGCCCATCCCGGCCCGGTGACCCTGCTGGTGGACACCTACGACACCGAGGCGGGCGTCCGCGTCGCGGCGCGTGTCCTGCGGGACCTGGACCGCGGGCCCGGCTCGGCCGTACGACTGGACAGCGGCGACCTGGGAGCCCTGGCGGTCCGCGCCCGGGCCGTCCTCGACGACGCCGGCCTGCCGGACGTACGGATCACCGTCAGCGGTGGTCTCGACGAGTACGCCGTGGACGACCTGGTCCGCTCCGGAGCACCGATCGACACCTATGCCGTCGGTACCCGCGTCGGGGTCTCGGCCGACGCACCGTACCTCGACTCCGCGTACAAGATGGTGTCGTACGAGGGCCGGCCCGTGATGAAGCTCTCCTCGGCGAAGGTCACAGCACCGGGCCCGAAGCAGGTGTTCCGCCGCCCCGGGTACAGCGATGTGATCGGGCTCGCCGACGAGGAACCGCCCGACGAGGGCATGCCCCTGCTGGAGACCGTGATGCGCGGCGGGCGGCGCACCGGCCGGAGGTCCACGCTCGACGAGTGCCGGGGGAGGCTCGCCGCGGACCTGGGCGGGCTGCCGCCGGCGGCCCGTCGGATCCGGGCGCCGGTCGCGCCCCGCGCGACGGTCTCCGAACGGCTCGGCCTGCTCGCGGCCGATGTCCGGCGGCGCATCGAGAGCACAGGCAGCCAGACGGAGGAGAGAAGCGATGTCGCACACGGCTGAGTGGAAGGTTCGCCTCCACCTCTTCGAGGACGACGAGGGAACGACGAAGGCACACGTGGTCCTGGACACCGGCACCACGGCACTCACCGGCCACGGATCCGCGCACTGCCACCCGGCGGACGCGAACGTGCCCGAGATCGGTGACGAACTGGCGGCGGGCCGGGCGATGGTGGATCTCGCGCACCAGTTGCTGAACGCCGCGGAGCGGGACATGGAGGGCACGGGGGCGCCCCGGAGGAGTCCCCGGCAGGCCGCCGGATGGCCCCTGTGACATCAGAGCGGAGCCGACCGCCGGGTGCCGTAGCCCTGGTCCGTGCACCATTCTGACGGCCGGTCCGGCCCGGGCCGGCGCTCCGGCGAGCCGGATTCGGCGGGGACCGCGCGGATCACCGGGTGGTTGCGGGCCCGCCCGGTTCGGTGTCCTTGCCGACGAGCCGTGCCTCGACGCCCACCACGCCCTCCACCGCGCGGACGAGGCGCTCCGCGACCCAGACCAGCGAGGTGTCCTGGACCTGCCCGCGGAGCATCACGACCCCGTCGTGCACGGACACGTGAATGGTGTGACCGAGGGCCGGGAACAGGTAGGACACCACGGTGCGGCGCACCTCCTCCTCGATCTCCTCGTCCGGCCGCAGGAACACCTTCAGCAGGTCACCGCGGCTGACGATGCCCTGCAGCCGGTCCTCGTCGTCGACCACGGGAAGCCGCTGCACGTGCCTGGCCGCCATGATCCGCGCCGCCTGGGCCAGGGTGGTGCCGGGGCGGACCGTGACAGCGGGGGCGCTCATCAGTTCCTCGGCGCGGCTGAGACCGCGGCCGGGGGGCTCCTCCACGGGCAGCAGGTCGGCCTCGGAGACCACACCGACGACCCGCCCGTCGCCCTCCACGACGGGCACGGCACTGATCTTCCACTGCCCCATCGCCCGCACGATCTCCCTGAAGCGCGCATCACGTCCGACGGCCACCACGGGCAGCGTCATCACATCGCTCACGATGTGCGGAGTGTCGGGCATGTCTCCAGCATCACCGCGGCCGCGCGTACCGCAATCGGGCAGAAGACCCCCGTCCGGGGGCCGGCCCGTATGTCGCGGCGGTTCGTCGGCGGTGCGACGGTATTCACAGGGGGCGCTCGGCAACCGGACGGACAAGGGTGGTGGCGACGATGGAACTCCCGCTGGTCGTGGGTGTCGACGGATCGGACTCCAGTCTGCGGGCGGTCGACTGGGCGGTGGACGAGGCGGCACGGCACGGGGTGCCGCTGCGCCTGGTCCACGCCTCCCTCTGGGAGCGGTACGAGGAAGCCCTGCCGTCCTTCGGCACCGACCGCCCGGCTGAGGAAGTCATGGCCCAGCACATCATCGCCTCCTGCACGGAACGCGTCGGACTCCGCGATCCCGAGGTGAAGGCGTCGGGCGAGGTGGTGCCCGAGGACGCCGTCACCGCGTTGCTGAGGACGGCACCCGAGTCGTTCGCCCTGGTCACCGGCTCTCGTGGGCGCGGCAGGATCGCCGGGCTGCTCCTGGGGTCGGTCAGCCTCGCGGTCGCGGCTCGTGCCGTGTGCCCGGTCATCGTGGTCCGTGGCGCGGAGGCCGGCACACGGGGAACCCTCGGCCGGATCGTGGTCGGCACCGGCGACCCGGCCAAGGGCGTGGAGGCCGTGCGGTTCGCCGTCCGCGAGGCCGAGGCGCGCGGCTGCGCCCTGACGGCCGTGCGGGCCTGGCGCATTCCCGCCGACGCGCCCCTGAACCACATGCTGATCGCCGACGCCGCCGCCCGGTCGCACGAGGAGCAGGCCTCCGCCGTCCTCGACGACGCCCTGCGAGAGGCCCTGCCGGAGCACCCCCGGGTGGATGTCCACCGCCACCCGGTGGAGGGCCCCGCCCATCGGGTCCTGCTGGAGGCGTCCGCCGACGCCGACCTCGTCGTCGTCGGCGCCCGGCGGCGCCGCGGTGACTTCGGGCTGCAACTGGGCAGGGTCGCCCACACGCTGCTGCACCACTCGCAGTGCCCGGTCGCCGTCGTCCCTCAGCAGGTCTGAGGGATGTCGGAGTGGACATGGGAGTGGGCGGGCTACGACCCCGCCGCGGAGCGGCTGCGTGAGTCGCTGTGCACGCTCGGCAACGGCTACTTCGCCACGCGGGGAGCGGTACCGGAGAGCCGGGCGAGCCTCGTGCACTGCCCGGGCACCTACGTGGCCGGGTGCTACAACCGCCTGGAGTCGACCGTGGCGGGGCGGCGGGTGGTGAACGAGGACCTGGTCAACCTCCCGAACTGGCTGCTCCTCCGTTTTCGCCTGCGCCGCGCCGGGGGAGCGTGGGGCCAGTGGTTCTCCCCGGACCGGCACGTCCTCCTCGACCACCGGCACACGCTGGACCTGCGCCGTGGCACGCTGACCAGGGCCTTCCGCCACCGGGACGACGACACGGGTGTGCTGCGTGTCGAGCAGACCCGCCTGGTGCACATGGGGGACCCGCACCTCGCCGCGCTGCGGACGGTGTTCACGGCCGAGGACTGGTCGGGGGAGATCGAGATCGAGTCCTGCCTCGACGGAGACGTGATCAACGGCAACGTGCACCGCTACCGCGCCCTCGAACGCCGCCATGTGGACCGTGTGCGGACGGCGGCGCGGGAACCCCACACCGTCTGGCTGAAGTGCCGGACCAGCGCCTCGGACATCGGTGTCGCCCTGGTCGCCCGGACGGTCGTGGCCGGCGCCGCCGTGGTGGCTTCGGAGCTCCGTCCCGGCCGCCGTCGCGCCGTCCACCGCCTGGTGGTCCCGGTCACTCCCGGCCGGCCCGTCGCCGTGGAGAAGACCGTGGCGCTGCACACCTCACGCGACACGGCGATCAGCGACCCGCTCGCGGAAGCCGCCGACCGGGTGTCCACGGCGGCCGGCTTCCCAGCCCTGCTGGAGTCCCACGTCGCGGCCTGGGAGCGCTTGTGGCGGCGCGCGGACATCCAGGTACCCGGCCAGGCCGGCCGCGTCCTGCGCTTCCACCTCTTCCACGTCCTGCAGACGCTGTCACCGCACACCGCGGACCTGGACGTGGGTGTTCCGGCCCGGGGACTGCACGGCGAGGCGTACCGCGGTCATGTCTTCTGGGACGAGCTGTTCGTCCTGCCGTATCTCAACCTGCACTTCCCGGAGGTCTCCCGGGCGCTGCTGGACTACCGCTACCGGCGCCTGCCGCGGGCCTGCCGGGCGGCCGCCGTGATCGGGCGGGCCGGGGCGATGTACCCGTGGCAGAGCGGCAGCGACGGTCGCGAGGAGACCCAGGAGTGGCATCTCAACCCGCACTCGGGGCGCTGGCTGCCCGACCGTTCGCGGCTCCAGCACCACGTGGGTTCGGCGGTCGCCTACAACGTGTGGCAGTACTGCGAGGCCACCGGGGACACCGAGTTCCTGCACACCAAGGGGGCGGAGACGCTGCTGCAGATCGCCCGTTTCTGGGCGGACCTCGCGTTCTTCGACCCCGCCACGGACCGCTACCGCATCCGGGGCGTCGTCGGCCCGGACGAATACCACGACGCCTACCCGGGTGCCGCCCTGCCGGGACTGGACGACAACGCGTACACCAACGTGATGGCCGCCTGGGTCCTCGCCCGCGCCCTGGACCTCCTGCGGCGTCTTCCCGTCTGGCGCCGGGAGGAACTGTTCGACCGGGTGCGCCTGGACGGCGACGAACTCCCGAAGTGGGACGAGGTCTCCAGGCGGCTGCGGGTGCCCTTCCACCGGGGCGTCATCAGCCAGTTCGAGGGCTACGACGACCTCGCCGAGCTCGACTGGGAGGCCTACCGGGCACGCTACGACAGCATTCGGCGGCTGGACCGGATCCTCGAGGCCGAGGGTGACACGGTCAACCGCTACAAGGCGTCCAAACAGGCCGACGTACTCATGCTCGGCTACCTTTTCTCCCCCGCCGAGCTGCGGCGCCTGTTCCGGCGACTGGGGTACGACCTGGACGACGACATGTGGCGCGGAACCGTCGACTACTACCTCCGGCGCACCAGCCACGGCTCCACGCTCAGCGGACTCGTCCACGGCCTGGTACTCGCCAGGGCCAGACGAGCCGAGGCGTGGCAGTACGTCCAGGAGGCCCTGGAGGCCGACATCGCCGACATCCAGGGCGGCACGACCGGTGAGGGCATCCATCTGGGGGCCATGGGCGGGACCCTCGACCTCGTCCAGCGCGGTCTCACGGGACTGGAGACCCGCGAGGACGCGCTGTGGCTGGACCCGGTGCCGCTCCCCGCCCTCTCCGAGTACGGCTTCTCGCTGCGCTACCGCGGTCACTGGGGGGTCGGCGTCCGGCGCCGGAGCGGGCAGCTGGAGATCGGAGTGCCCGACTCGGAGGAGTCACCGATCCGCGTGGTACTGGCCGACCGGGCCGTCACGGTCGCACCCGGGGAAACCTGCACCCTCTCGCTGCCGGAGCACTGACCGGCACCCGGTCACCGGGCCGTCACGCGCACCGCCGTGACCTTGTACTCGGGGCAGGACGTGACGGTGTCCGCGTGGCCGGAGGTGAGGCGGTTCACCCCGCTCGTGGGGAAGTGGAAGGAGCAGAAGACCTGGCCGGGGGCCATCTGCTCACTGACGTGTGCGGTGAGCCGGGCTCGGCCGTGCCGGCTCTCGACGCTGACCCGCGCGCCCTCCCGCACGCCGTACCGGAGGGCGTCGTCGGGGTGGAGGTCGAGGAGGTCGACCGGGTCGAGCGCGAGGTTGCCGCCTCGCCGGGTCATGCTGCCGGAGTTGTAGTGGGCCCAGCGCCGCCCGGTGACCAGGAGCAGTGGGTAGTCGTCGTCGGGTTGTTCACCGGGCGGGAGGTAGGGGGCCGCGGTGAGGTGAGCCCTGCCGTCCGGGGTGGCGAACCGTTCCACGTACAGTTTGGCCTCACCCGGGCGGCCGGGGTGGGTACAGGGCCACGGCACGGCGCCTTCCCGGTCCAGCCGTTCGTGGGAGAGGCCGGCGAAGAGGGGTGCGACCCGTCCGCACTCGGCCAGGGCGTCCGCGGGAGTGGGGCAGCCGAGGTCGGCGCCCATGGCCGCGGCCATGGCACGCACGGCGTCGAAGTCGCTCCTGGCCTCCCCGGGCGGGGGTACGGTGGATCGGACCCGCTGGAAGCGGCGGTCGAAGTTGACGAACGTGCCGTCCTTCTCCAGCCAGGACGCGACCGGCAGGACCACGTCGGCACGGCGGGCGGTCTCGGACAGGAACAGTTCGCTGCACACCACGAGGGGGCAGGCGGCCAGGGCTTCGGCCACCTTGTTCGTGTCGGGGTCCGTGGCGCAGACGTCCTCACCGATGACCCACAGAGCCCGCAGCCGCCCCGCCCGCGCGGCGGCGAACATGCCGGGGATACGCAGTCCGGGCCGCTGTGGAACCGGAGCGCCCCACACCGACCCGGCCCGGGACCTGGCGGCGGGGTCGGCCACCCTCCCGTAGCCGGGCAGCAGGTCGGGCAGCGCGCCCATGTCGGAGGCGCCCTGGACGTTGTTCTGGCCGCGCAACGGGTTGACGCCGTACCCGCGTCCTGTGCCCACGGCGCCGCGCAGGATCGCCAGATTGGCCAGCGACCGGACGCCGTCCGTACCGTGCAGATGTTCGGTGACGCCCAGACCGTAGACGATCGCGGGCTGCCGGGCCCGCCCGTACAGCCGGGCCGCGGCGACCAGGTCCGGGGCGGGCACGTCGGTGATGTCCGCGACCCGGTCGGGCGGGTAGTCCCGGAGCAACTCGGTGAGCTCCGGCAGGCCGGTGGCCCGGTCGCGCAGGAACTCGTCGTCGGCCAGCCCTTCGGCGAGCAGGACATGGGCGAGTCCGTGGAACAGCGCGACGTTGGTCCCGGGCCGGGGCCGCAGGTGAACGTCGGCGTGCCGGGCGAGGCCGACGGCGCGGGGGTCGGCGACGACGAGCCCGGCTCCGTGCAGGACGCGCCGGAGCAGCCGCGCCCCGACCACCGGGTGGGCTTCCACCGGGTTGGCGCCTACCACGAGCAGGCAGTCGGCCCGTTCGACGTCGTCGAAGGTGTCGGTGCCGCCGGAGAAGCCGAAGGAGGCGGTCAGTCCGGCGGCGGACGGGGAGTGACACAGGCGTGAGCAGTTGTCGACGTTGTTCGTGCCGATGACGACCCGCATGAACTTCTGGACGAGGTAGTTCTCCTCGTTGGTGGCACGCGCCGAGGAGATCGCCGCCACGGCGTCCGGGCCGGCGGTCTCGACGGCCGCGCGCAGTCCGCGCGCGGCATGGGTGAGCGCCTCCTCCCAGCCCACCGGTTCCAGGCGGCCGTCACGGCGCAGCAAGGGCCGGGTGAGCCGTTCGGGAGAAGTGAGGTATCCGTGGGCGAAGCGGCCCTTGACACAGGCATGCCCTTGGTTGACCGGGCCGTCCCGGGCGGGCAGTACGGCCGTGACCCGGCCGCCCGAGGTGACGACGTCCAGGGCACAGCCGACACCGCAGTATCCGCACGTCGTACGGGTCGCAGCGGGCCGGTGGGCGGAGGTGAGCCCGCGCCCCGGCCCCGGTGCGGTGATCGCACCGGTGGGGCAGGTGTCGATGCAGCCGCCGCAGGCCACGCAGTCCGACTCGGCCCAGGGGCCGCCGGTGCCGGGCGCGACCACGGTGTCGGCGCCCCGGCCCACCAGGGTCAGGGCGAAGGTGCCCTGCACCTCGGCGCACATGCGGACACATCGTCCGCAGGCGATGCACAGGTCCCGGTCCAGCTGGACGTACGGATGGGAGTCGTCCCCGCCGCGGCCTCCGGCGCCTTGTGCCGCGTCCGGTGCGATGCCCAACGACTTGCAGACGTGAGCCAGTTCACTGGAACTGTGCTCGGTGAGCGCCCGGCGTGGCAGGGCGGAGAGGATGAGTTCCACGGCGTCCCGGCGCAGCTGCCGGAGACCGCCCGTGGCGGTTTCGACGCACGCACCGGACCGGGCCGGTGTCACGCAGGCCGCCACGACCGTGCCCTCGACCCGCACCAGACAGGTCCGGCACGACCCGGCCGCGCTCAGCCGGGCGTCCGAACAGAGCGAGGGCAGTTCGATCCCGGCCGCCCGCACGGCGGAGAGGAGCGAGGCTCCCTCGGGAACGGCGACGTCCGTGCCGTCGACCTTGAGCTCGATCTCGCGCATGGTCATGGATCCCATCCCGCCGGCCGGTCTCCATAGGCGCGGGCGAGGCTGCGCACCGCGGCCGGGATGCGCCGCCCGAAGGCACACAGGCTCGCCTCGGCCAGAACATGTGCGAGCCGCCCCCATTCGGGGCCGGGCGGGGTGTCCCCGGACGCCAGTTGAAGGCCGCGGCGAGAGCCCACACGACAGGGGGAGCAGGCGCCGCAGCTCTCGGCCACGGCGAAACGCCAGATGTGGCGCAGCACTTCTTCGGGTGCCACCCGCTGGTCGAAGGCGACCAGTCCGGCATGCCCGAGCGCGGCGCCCCGGGCCGCGAGGCCGGCGGTCGTCAGCGGCACGTCCAGGGCACCGGGACCGAGGAATCCGCCCAGCGGCCCGCCTACCTGCAGCGCGGTCAGCTCGCCGCCGTCCTTCAGACCGCCGCCCAACTCGGTGACGACATGCAGCAGCGGAGTGCCCAGCTCCACCTCGTACACCCCCGGCCGGGCGAACCTCTCCGACAAGCAGACCAGCTTCGTCCCGGTCTCGCTCCGAGCGCCGCGTCGGGCGTACGCCGCACCGCCCCGGGAGACGATCCACGGCACGGACGCGAGGGTCTCGACGTTGTTCACCACCGTCGGCGCGCCCCACAGCCCGCGCTGGGTCGGGTAGGGCGGGCGGGGCCGGGCGCACCCGCGGTCCCCTTCCAGGCTCGCGATCAGAGCGGTCTCCTCACCCGCGACATAGGATCCCGCGCCCCGTACCACGTCCACGTCCACGGAGATGTCCGTACCGTGCACGGACCGGCCCAGGTGTCCTTCGGCGTACGCCTGCCCGACCGCCTCCCGCAGTCGTGCCAATGCCCGCGGGTACTCCGAACGCACCAGCACCACACCCCGGCCTGCCCCGCAGGCGAAGCAGGCCAGGGCCAGGCCCTCCAGCACCCGTTCGGGTTCCGCCTCCATCAGCAGCCGGTCGGCGAAAGAGCCCGGGTCCCCCTCGTCCCCGTTGGCGACGACCACGGTGCCGGGTGCCCGGCCGGCCGCCGCCCACTTCCCGGCCACCCCGAACCCCGCGCCGCCGCGTCCGCGCAGCCCCGACACGGCCACCTCCGACTGGACGTCGTCACAAGTGCCGGACGTCACGACCCGAGGCCACACCTGCCATCCGGGCTCGCCGGCCAGTACTCCGCCGAGCAGCACCGGATCGCCGGTGTCGTCCGCCGCCGGAATCTCCGGGGCCCGGGGAGGCTCACGCCCCGCGAGCTGACCGGACAGTGTCGGACCGGTGCGAGGTGCGGCACCGTCGAGCGCCGCGGGACCCGCATAGCAGTACCCGAGGCAACGAACGGTCTGCAGCGACGTCTCCCCGTCTGCCGACACCGTGCCCGTAGTGACACCCAGCTCCTGCTCGACGTCGGCGAGATGCCGTCCGCCCTGCGCCGCGAAGCACGCCGTCGCCTCGCACACCCGGACGTGGCGGCGGCCGTGCGGGGCGGCCAGGTCCGCGTAGTAGTCGGCCGGTCCGAGCCCGGCGGCCGCGGGTAGACCCATACGGGCGGCGACGGCCGGCGCCCAGGCTTCGGGACCGTCCGCCGTTCGGGCCCGGGTCTCGGCCAGCGACTCGATCAGCCGGGCTCCTGGCCGTCCACGTCGGTCGGCCAGGGCCCGGAACGCGTCGAAGCGGTCCGCGGGGCCGGCGGGAACCATGCCCTCATCGTGGAGTCGGTCACCGAAGGTCGCAATCGCGGCCCCAGGCGCCCGGACCCGCCGCACGTCACTCTCGGTAGCCGACCGTGAAACGGCGGTCGAGGTGCCGCGGGTGACCGATCCCGTCCATCAGGGCGCCGGCGCCTTCGGGCCCGGTACCACGCCAGGCACGTCTCACCCACGTCCGGGGAGTCAGAGGGTGCGGCCGAACAGGTCCAGCAGCACGGTCCAGTGGAGTTCGGCGGCCTCGGCGTCGAAGCGGTCGGTGTCGGCCATGGTGTAGCCGTGTGCGGCACCGGCGTAGACGTCGCTGTGATGCCGGACGCCCGCCTCGGTGAGGGCCTTGTCGAGGCGTTCGATCTGCTCGGGCGGCATGGAGGGGTCCTGGTCGGCGTGGCCGAAGTACACCTCCGCGGTGATCCGGCCGGCGAGCAGGTGGGGGCTGTCGGGAGCGTCGGTGGCCAGGCCCGCGCCGTGGAAGCCGGCCGCGGCGGCGACCCTCTCCGGGTGGGTGCCCGCGGTGAGCAGGGCCAGCCGGGCGCCCAAGCAGTAGCCGGACACGCCGACCGGTCCGGCGGCGGCCTCGGGACGCGCGGCCAGCCAGTCGAGATACGCGGCGGCGTCGCGGGCCACCATGTCCCCGGTCAGCGCACCCGCGACCGGGACGATCTGCTCGAACAGAGCCGGCCGGTCGGCATCGCTGATGAACTCGGGCAGGGCGAACACCGGCGCCCGCCCGTGCCGGTGGAAGACATTGGGGACCAGCACCGTGTAGCCCGCTCCGGCGAGCCGGTCGGCCATCGCCCTGAGCTGCGGGCGCAGACCGAAGGCGTCCATGTACAGCAGTACGGCGGGGTGGGCGGCGCCGTCGTCGGGGTATGCGAAGTAGGCGTCGGCGGTGCCGTCCCGGGTGGGGACGTCGACGGCGGTGCCACGTACGGCGGTCATGTGGATCTCTCTTTCCGGTGTGCTGGTTCGGTGGTTCGGCCGGTGTGGACGCTCGGTGCGGTGACGGCGTCGAAGACGTGGGGGGACGTTCCACCGATGGTGCTCGGTCGGATGGTACGACCTTCGGGAAAGCGCTGGGTCAAGAGCGGCCGCCCGGGGGACCGACCGGACCGCAGCGTGGGAGGTGGCCGCCGAACCGCTCGCCGGCCCGGCCGCCGACCGCGTGCGACGCGAGCCGAACGGGTACGCGTGCCCCGGCAGAATGATCGTATGACCATCAAATGTGCTGTGCTGGACGACTACCAGGGCGTCGCCCTGTCCCTGGCGGACTGGAGCGCCCTCGCCGACGAGGTCGAGGTGCGCACGCTCCGCGAACACATCACCGACCGGGACGAGCTCGTGGCCGAACTCGCCGACTGCGAGGTCATCGTGGCCATGCGGGAGCGCACCCCCTTCGGCGCCGACCTCCTGCGCCGCCTGCCCCGGCTGCGTCTGCTGGTGACCACCGGTATGCGCAACGCCTCCATCGACCTCGCCGCGGCGGCGGCACAGGGCGTGACCGTCTGCGGGACGGCGAGCAGTTCCACCCCGCCCGTCGAACTGACCTGGGCGCTGCTCCTCGGTCTCGCCCGGCACGTCACCGACGAGAACCGGGCCCTGCGCGCGGGCGGCCCCTGGCAGTCCACCGTGGGCCAGGACCTCGACGGCCGGACCCTGGGCCTGCTCGGACTCGGCAAGATCGGCACCCGGGTCGCCCGCGTCGCCACCGCGTTCGGCATGGAGGTCCTCGCCTGGAGCGAGAACCTCACCGCGGAACGGGCGGCCGACGCCGGCGCCCGACTCGCCTCCGGCAAGGAGGACCTGCTCCGCCGCAGCGACTTCGTGTCCGTCCACCTCGTCCTGTCCGACCGCACCCGCGGCCTGCTCGGCGAGCCGGAGCTGCGCGCCATGCGCCCGCACGCCTTCCTGGTCAACACCTCCCGCGCACCCATCGTCGACCGAGCGGCACTCCTGCGCGCGTTGCGGGAGGGCTGGATCGCCGGGGCGGGACTCGACGTCTTCGAGTCGGAGCCGCTGCCCGCCGACGACCCCCTGCGTTCCCTGCCGAACGTGCTGGCCACCCCGCACCTCGGCTACGTCACCGACCGGAACTACCGCACCTTCTACACGCAGGCCGTGGAAGACATCACCGCCTTCCTCGCCGGTACTCCCGTCCGGCTGCTGACGGGCGGCTGAGCGGCCCGTTCCAGGGGGCCGGCGCCGCCGCGGTCCAGCTCGTCCCGGCAGCCGGTGCGCCGGGCGGTGGGTCGTCCCACGGCAGTGCCAAGACCCCCGGGCACACCGGCGGCGTGGCATCCGCGGCGGTGCGCCGCCTACGGTGTACTGAAGGCCGTTCCTGGGTTTCGGGAGGCAGACGTGACGGTGAGCCGACTCGGGTTGGTCGTGCACGGTGGGCGTGAGAGGGCCGCGGAGGCCGCCCGTACCGTACGCGAGTGGTGTGCCGAACACGGCGTGCCGTGCGCGGACATCGACGTGTGGCGGGACGGCGGGCGGCACAGCGCCCGGGAGGAGGTCGACGCCGCCGGTGATCCCGACCTCATCGTCACGCTGGGCGGCGACGGCACCTTCCTGCGCGGCGCACGGCTGGCCGCCGAGCACGACGCCATGGTCCTCGGCGTCGACCTGGGACGGGTGGGCTTCCTCACGGAGGTGCCGCTCGCGGAGGTGCGCGAGGCCCTGGACGCCGTACGGGAGGACCGGGTCGACGTGGAGAGCCGCATGCTGCTGACCCTGCGCGCCTCGTGCCGGCTGAAGGTGCCGGCGGATATGGAGGCGCTGCTGCGGTACGGTCGTGGGCCGCTTCTGCCGCCTCCCCGGGTGCGCACCGACTGCCGGGTGGACGACGAGTGGGGCATCCCCCTGGACGTCTTCGCGCTGAACGACGTCGTCGTGGAGAAGCTGTCGAGGGACCGTCAGGTGTCGGTCGGGGTCTATGTGTCCGGCCGGCTCCTGGCGTCCTACTCCGCCGACGCCCTGCTGGTGGCCACCCCGACCGGCTCCACCGCCTACAGCTTCGCCGCCGGCGGACCCGTGGTCTCGCCGCGCGCCGAGGGGCTGGTGTTCACGCCGGTCGCCCCGCACATGGCGTTCGACAGGTCGGTCGTGACCGCCCCGGACGAGCCCGTCGGGCTGCGTGTGCTGGAGCGGTCGGGGCGGGCCGCGGTCAGCATCGACGGCCAGCTGCGCGGCGTACTGGACCCGGGGGACTGGATCGGCGTGTACGCGGCGCCGCGGCGGCTGCGGGCGGTCCGGCTGGGCCCGATGGACTTCTACGGCCGTCTGCGCGAACGGATGAACCTGACCGACGCCCCGGCCGCGGTGGCCGACGGCAGCCCTCCACCGCTGTGGTCGGTGACGACCCCGCCGCCCGGGGACCTGGCCCATCTGACGTTGCTCACCGATCCGGGCGCCCACGGCCCGGACCCGTGGTGATCCTCGGGTCCGGGCCGCCCAGGGCGCCCGTCGACGGGCGCCGGCCCTCCGTCAGCCGACCGGCGTGGAGCGGATGGCGGCGATGTCGAACTGCAGGCGTACCTTCTCGCTGACCATGGCTCCGCCCTCGGCCAGTCTGGCGTTGTACGTCAGGCCCCATTCGGAGCGGTTGATGGTGGTCGTGCCGTCGAATCCGACCCGCTCGTAGCCGAAGGGGTCGGTGACCCGTCCGATGTAGGTGAGTTCCAGGACGACGGGACGGGTGGCGTCCCTGATGGTGAGGTCGCCGGTCATGCGGTAGACGTCGGTGCCCGCGAGTTCGACGGCGGTGCTGGCGAAACGCATACGCGGATAGGCCGCGGCGTCCAGGAAGTCACGGCCCACCAGGTGGGCGTCGCGTTGTTCCACGCCGGTGTCGACACTGCCGGTGGACAGTACGATCTCCGCCTTCGAACGCGCGGGATTCCGCCCGTCGAAGTAGAGCCGGCTCTGGTACTCCGTGAATGCCCCGCGCACCGTCGTCACCATGGCGTGCCGCACGGAGAAGCCGATCCGGCTGTGCGCCGGGTCGATCATCCACTCTCCGGTCAGCGCCGCCAACGTCGGATCCGGCAGCCCGGAAGCGGCGAAACCCTCTGGTTCGGCGGTGAGTTGGGAGGCCGTGGCGGAAGCCGAGCGGCGCAGGGACGCACCGCGGTTGAACAGGTTCATGATTCACCTAGTTACTGCACCGAAGATATCCCCGCAAGCCATTCCCGGGGTCATCGGCGGTCAGAATCCGTACCGACAGGCTTATACGCCAACACATCACGGCCGATTACCACGGCATCCACACATGCCCGCCACCAAATCGCCAAGGGGCGTGTGGTGTGAATTTCCCGCATTTCGTCGGTGACGTCTTTTCCCGGCGCCCACCCGGCCCTCCCGAGGATCCGCAGACCGGCGCAGGCAACCCCGAACGGTCCGGAGACCTCATACCAGTCGACGAAAGCGCCGCACCGAAACGGAACCTGTAAGGAGCGCCTGTTGGCCCGTCAGTTGTCCCGTCGCAGGTTCATGGTCTACTCGCTCGCCGCGTCCACGCTGACCGTCGCGGCCCCCCTCGCCTGCGACGCGTCACCCGCGGAAGGCGCCGAGCCCGTCCGCGGGCGGTCCGACGTCCTCGTGACCGGTACCGACGAGGAGATGCTGGTCCTCGAGGTCACCGAAGCCAACAAGGTCGTCGTACGGCTGCCCCGCGTCGAGGTCGGCCAGGGCGTCACCACCGCCGTCGCCATGATGATCGCCGAGGAGCTGGACGCCCGGCTCGACGACGTCGATGTACCGCTCGCCGACGCCCGGGCCAAGGGCAACCAGTACACCGGCGGTTCCAGCTCGGTCAGTTCGCTGTACGGCCCGGCCCGCGAGCTCGCGGCCACGGCGCGCGCCAAACTGGTGACCGCGGCGGCCAGGCGCTGGCACCTCCCCGCGTGGTCGCTGCACACCGAGGACACCACGGTGGTCGCGCCGGACGGGCGTTCGGCCACCTTCGGGTCCCTGACCGCGAGCGCCGCCCGGATCCACCGCCCGGCCGTCTCCAGCAAACCCAAGCCGGCCTCGCGGCACCGGGTGATCGGCCGGCCCACCACCCGTATCGACGCGCGGGACATCGTCACCGGCAGGGCGAAGTACGCCGGAGACCTGACGGTGGCCGGAGCGAAACCGACCGTGGTGGCCCGGCCGCCCACGCTCGGCGGCAAGGTGGTGTCCGTCGACGACCGGGTGGCCCGCGCGATGCCCGGTGTGCACGCGGTCGTCAGGGCCGCCGGTGGGGTCGCCGTGGTGGCGGAGACCTTCCATCACGCCTTCCAGGCCAGGGACGCCCTGCGGATCACCTGGGCCCCGGGTCCGCTCGTGGCGCTGTCGGACGCCGGCATCCGCTCGCGGCTGCGGGCCGCCGTGCCCCGGCAGGGCACCCCGCCGCGCGGTTCGACGCAGGTCGAAGGGGAGTTCGAGTTCGCCTTCGTCAGTCATGCGCCGATGGAGGTGCTGACGGCGGTGGCGGACGTGCGTGCCGACCGCGCCGAGATCTGGTTCTCCTCCCAGACACCGATGGACGCCCGGGAGAGCATCGCCTCGGCGGTCGGGCTGCCCAAGGGGAAAGTGCGGGTCCATGTGATCCGCGGCGGCGGTTCGTTCGGCCGGCGGCTGAACTACGACGCGGCGATCGAGGCGGCCCTCGTCTCCAAGGCGGCACGCCGACCGGTGAAGCTGATGTGGAGCCGTGCCGACGACATCCGGCACGGCAGGATGCGCCCGGCCAGCCACCACCGGATCCGGGCCAGCCACGCCGGGGGCAGGGTGGTGGCGTTCACCCACGACATGGCTTCGGTGAGCGAGGCGTACGAGGGGCGGGGACTGTCGGCCCAGGGCGGGAGGGCCCCGGTCGGAGCCCGCACAGCCGGCCCGCTGCCCAGCGAGAGCGGCCTGTACCACTTCGGCCGCGTCTCCGGGAACTCGGGCTCGGTCGAACTGGCGATGCCGCTCGGCGCGTGGCGGTCGGTGGACTCCGGGACGATGCGCACCGCGGAGGAGGTCCTCGTCGACGAGGTGGCCGCGAGCCTGGGCAAGGACCCGGTCGCCTTCCGGCGGGCCACGCTCCGGAACAAGGCCGTCGAAGCCGTACTCGACAAGGTCGCCGCCGCCGGGGACTGGGGGCGGACCATGCCGGCCGGGCGGGCGCAGGGTGTCGCCGTCCACGAGGAGTACGGCTCGTGCGTCGCCTGCCTGGCCGAGATCGACGCCACGGACCCGAAGAACCCCCGGGTGACCAAGGTGGTGATGGCGGCCGACGTCGGAATCGCCGTCAACCCACGGGGACTTCAGGCCCAGCTCATGGGCACCGCGATCGACGGCATCTCCACCGTCCTCCAGGCCGGCCTCCACATCGACCGCGGCGCCGTCCGGGAGAGCAGCTACGCGGACTTCCACTACGCCCGCCAGCGGCACTCCCCGCCGCACTTCGAGGCGCACGTCATGCCCTCCCGGCGGGAACCGGGTGGTGCGGGGGAGCTCGGCGTTCCGGCCGCGGCCGGTGCCGTGGCCAACGCCTACGCCCGGGCCACCGGTACCAAGCCCCGCCGCTTCCCCCTGAACTTCTGACACTTGCGAGAAGGTGCCGATGCCCTCCTACTCCTTCGTCCTCAACGGCGAGCCCGTCACCGTCGAGGCACCCGCCGGCATGCCCCTGCTGTGGGTGCTGCGGGACCTGCTGCACGTCACCGGACCCAAGTACGGCTGCGGTGTGGGCGTCTGCCGCGCCTGCACCAGTCATCTCGACGGCGAGGAGGTCCAGCCCTGCGTCGTGCCGGTCGCCGACTGCGCGGACCGCGAGGTCACCACGATCGAGGGCCTGGCCGTCGGCGACACCCTGCACCCCGTGCAGCAGGCCTGGCTCGACCGCGACGTCGCCCAGTGCGGTTTCTGCCAGCCGGGCCAGATCATGGCCGCGGCTGCCCTGCTGAAGAGGACGGCCGACCCGACCGACGCCGACATCGACCGGATCGAGAACGTCTGCCGCTGCGGTACGTACTCCAGGATCCGCGAAGCGATCAAGAAGGCCGCGGCGGGCAGCTGACAGCTGTCGGCCATCACACCCGCGACGAGCTGGGCGTGCCACCACGCGCAGTTCGTCGCGCCGTGGGTGGCCGCGCGGGCCGAGGACCGGGACGATGGCCCGCCCGTCGACCGGTGACGCCTCAGCGGCGCAACGCCTCGAAGGCCTGCCGGGTGGCGACGCCGATCGCAAGGTCGATGTCGGGTGCCAGGTTGGCCCGCCGGTCGGAGCGGGTGAGGGCGGCGACGGCCACCCGGTCACCGGATTCGGCCTCCACCACGCCCGTCTCGTGCCGCAGATGCAGGAACGTACCCGTCTTGCCGCTCACCCGGACGGTGTCCGCGCGCAGTTCGCTCGCCATCCGGTGCGCGAAGACCTGCAGCCCCATCAGCCGGCGCAGTTCCGCGGCCGCGTCGCCATGGGCGATCTCGTCCCGCCAGACGCGCTGCAGGAGGGTGACGAGCGCCGCGGCGGAGCCCAGATTGGCGTGCGCCGGGTCCAGCGTCTCGATGGTGTACCGCCCGGAGCGCTCGTCGCGGATGGCGAGCTCCAAAGCGAGTGAGAAGTCGTTGCCCGCGGCTCCCGCGGCGCATCGGTACATGTGGTCGAACCGGTGCCGCAGCCGAATGCCGCCGCATCCCCAGGCGTCCAGCCGGGCGTCGACGTCAGCCACCGGGACCAGGTCGAGCAGCGCGTCGGCGGCGGCGTTGTCGCTCACCGAGAGCATGAGGAAGACCAGGTCGGCGACGGCCACGGTGGCCGGGTGCCGGAAGGCCGCGAGCCCGGTGGGCCCGACGCTGCTCGTGGCGGGGTCGACGGTCACCTGCCGGGCCGCGTCGAGTTCCCCGGCCGCGATCCGGTCCAGCACGACCAGCGCCAGCGGGACCTTGGCGACCGAGGCGAGGGGCACCGGCTCGTCGACGTCGAAGCCGAGTTGCTCACCGGTGTCGACATGGCGGGCGAGGAACGAGCCGCGCACACCGATCTCCGCCCAGTCCGCGGCGATCGCCTCGGCGACCGCGAGGAGGGCCGCGTCGTTCCCGACGGGCACCGGACGGTGGGGTGGCCCGGCGGTCATCCGCGTGCCGCCAGATGTGCCGAGGCGCCCTCCGCGGACGCGCCGAACGACGCCTGCCCGCCTACGGCACCGACCGCGGCCGCCAGCAGTGCCACCAGCCAGTGCGGCACGGCCGCCGCGTCCTGACGCCGGGTCGACGCCGGCCGATAGCCGCGGTGCAGCGACGCGTCACCCAGCGGCGCCCAGTCCGCCCCGTGCCGGCGGGCGAACGGCTCCGCGCACAGCAGCGTCACCCGTCCTGCGAGCGTCTCGGCGAGCGCGGTGGCGGCCGGCCCGGCCGGACGGATCACCCCCTCCGGGAGTCCGGCCCTGGCCGCCGCACGACGCAACCGGTCCTCCGCGTAGGGAACCTGCTCCTCGGCCATGGTGAGGACCGGCATCGCGGCCCGCCTCTCCCGTGCCCCGCCACGACCGCGTGGAGGCCGCAGATCCTCCAGGTGGACCGAGCGCGGCCGGGGCCGTTGCCGGGCCTCGGCTCCCTCAGGACGCGTTCCCTCCGGCGCGTTCGGCGGTGCGGACGCCAGACCGAGCGGCACTCGGAGGGTGGCGTTCTCCGGGGGAACGCGCAGCAGCGCATACGCCAGGGACCCGGCGGCCAGGCCGGCCGCCCGCTCGTCCGGGGCCAGTTCCAGCACGCCCAGCGGAATGCCGTGCTGCGTACCGGCTCGGATGACCCGCGCCAGCGCCGCCGGACCGCAGTCCGCGGGCACACCCACGGCGCGTACCGCCGACTGCCGGGCGGATTCCGCGACGTGGCGCAAACGCTGCGCCCGGTCCAGGACGTCCCGCGCGTACGGCAGGAGGAGCCGACCGAACTCGGTGACCGTGACCTGGCGCCGGGAACGGTCGAACAGCAGACCGCCGAAGTGCTCCTCCAGCGTCCTGACGCGCCGGCTCAGCAGCGGCTGCGCGATGCCGAGCCGGTCGGCCGCCCGGGAGAAGCCGGCCTCGTCGACGGCCGCCACATACGCCTCGAGATGAGCGAGCAGGTCCACCCTGCATTCATATCAACTAGTTATGGAGCGTTGAAAGTTCACTCTTGGACATGGAAGGGGTCCGGCTGTTTCGCTGTGCGCATGACCAATGCCACCCCTTTTCCACGACGTGGCCTGCTCAAAGCCGGCTTCGCCGTGTCGACGGCCGTACTCGCCTCCGCCGCGTCGGCGCCGACCGCCTCGGCCGCACGGGGGCCCGGAGCGCGCGGCCCCGAGAGAGAGCTGGTCGACCTCGAGCAGAAGTACGCGGCGCGCCTCGGCGTCTACGCGCACAATCTCCGTACCGGGCAGATGGTGTCCCACCGGGCCCGGGAGCGGTTCGCGATGTGCTCCATGTTCAAGGCGTTCGCCGCGTCGGCGATCCTCCGCGATCATGATCGCTGTGCGCCGCTGGACAAGGTGATCCACTACCCGCCGGCCGACGTCGAGCTCAGCAACTGCCCGGTCACCGAGAAGCACGTCGAGACCGGCATGACGGTCGGTGACCTGTGCGCCGCCGCGATCCAGTACAGCGACAACGCGGCGGGAAACCTCCTGCTGCGCGAGATCGGCGGTCCGGCCGGGCTCACGCGGTTCTTCCGCTCGATCGGCGATCCGGTCAGCCGGCTCGACCGCTGGGAGCCCGACCTGAACGCCGCCGTCCCGGGTGACCTGCGCGACAGCACCACACCGGAGGCGATCGGCGGCGGCTTCGCGCGGCTGACGTTGGGTCGGTCCCTGCCGGACTCCGCCCGCGAACAGTTGCTGACCTGGCTGAAGGGCAACCGCACCAGCGACGAACGATTCCGTGCCGGGCTGCCGCGGAACTGGGTCATCGGCGACAAGACGGGTACCGGTGACTACGCCACCGCCAACGACATCGGCGTCGCCTGGACCACCAGGCAGACACCTCTCGTGCTGGTCGTGCTGTCGTCGAGGGCCACAGCGGACGCGGCGGTGGACAACGCGCTGATCGCCGATACGGCGCGCGTGCTCGCCCGCACGCTCGCCCCCGGGGAGTGAGGTCCGGGAACTGAGGCCAGGCAGCACACGGCGGCCGGAGACCGAGGCCCCGGCCGCCGTGTCCCCAGGTGCTGTCATTCGTTTTCGAACACGGCCTTGCTGACTTCGGCCGGGTTCTGGAACTCCTTCTTCCCGAGGTGGGAGATGCGCTCGGTGATCTCCTTCGGTGCGTGGTTCTTCTCCGCCACCTTCCGGAGCTGGTCCCGGTCGGCCGGGTACTCCGCTCCGGACAGGGCTTTCTGCAGATCAGGGGGCCTGACAGCCGCCATGGTTCCTCCAGGCGGTGCGATGTGCAGCCTGTGCCGACTGTTGTGCGACACCGGCGTCGGAGGGGACACCGGACTGCCCAAGTACTCACCCCGCACGGAGGCGATTCGGGCTTTTCGGGTCGCGGGAAGACAGCGGGTGCTGGGCGACGCCTTATGGCGCGCCCGGGGCGGCGCAGGCCGCAGCCGGCGGGTCGGCGACCGTGCTGCTGCCTCAGGGCTTCCCGCACATCGGGCACCGACCGGGATTCCGGCACCGGATGGGTACCCGGGGCGTCGGCCGGAGAAGTCACCCGGTCGGAAAAGGAGGCTGCGGTGAGCACCAGCGACATCCCCGGCGGGAGCGCGACGAGTGCGGGGCGGTCCGGTTCGCTACGGGTGGACCTGCTCGGCATCTACCTCAACGACCATCTGGCGGGGGCGACCATCGGCACCCGCCGCGCCCATTACGTGGCCCGGGCCCACCACGGCATGCCGCTGGGACGGGTGCTGCAACCGCTCGCGAACGAGATCGCGGAGGACCGCAGGGACCTGCTGGCCATCATGGGCCGGCTCGGGGTGCCGGCGCGCCGGTACAAGGTCCTGGCGGGGGCCGCGGCCGAATGGGCGGGGCGGCTCAAGCCCAATGGACGCGTCGTGCGCCGTTCACCGCTCACGACGGTCGTCGAGCTCGAGTTCCTCCTGCTGGGAGTCGAGGGCAAGGCGGCCTGCTGGCGGATGCTGCGTCCGCTGGCGGACACGGAGGAGCGCCTCGACCCGCGGCAGCTGGACGAGCTGCTCGAACGCGCCGAACGGCAGCTGCGCACGCTGGAGGAGCTGCGCTTCACCGCAACGCAGGAGGTCTTCCGGGGCCGCGGGTGATCCGGTGTCCCCCGTCGGGTCCCGGGTACTCACCGCACCGCAGGCAACACGAAGGCGCACAGAGCGCAGGTACGAGTGAGGAGATCCCCGGCATGACCGTTCCCGAGGAGAACCGCCCGAAGACGGACGCCACGGACGAGGTGGTCACGGAGTCGGCGCAGGACGAGCGGCGTCGCACCTCCGGACCGTCCAGCCGCACCATGCGGGAGGCGCTGGACGAGGCGGGAGTCGACCGGGACGACTTCGCGGACAAGTAGGACAAGTAGTAGCTCAAGGAGGCTCTCCCATGGCGCACACCAGCGTTTCACCGATCCAGGAGGAACTGGACCGCTGACGGCCCCACGGACAGCTGTGATCGGAGCGGTCACAGGGGTACTCGAACGCCGGCCGACGAAAGGCGGCCCCTGGTCGTCATGACCGACCGACGAAGGAGGTAGCACCCATGAGCACGGTGAAGGAAACGGTGGAGGTAGAGGTCCCTCTCCACACCGCCTACAACCAGTGGACGCAGTTCGAGCAGTTCCCGCAGTTCATGGAGGGGGTGGAGGAAGTCAGGCAACTCGACGACCGCCACAACCACTGGACCACCAAGATCGGCGGAATGAAGCGCGAGTTCGACACCGAGATCGTCGACCAGCTTCCCGACGAGCGGATCACCTGGCGCACCACCACCGGTGACACGCGGCAGAAGGGAATGGTCCGCTTCGAGCGCCTGGACGATACGCACACGCGCGTGGAGCTCGTCATGGACATCGAGCCCAGTGGCATGGTGGAGAAGGGCGCGGACGCGCTGGGCATGATCGACCGGCGGATCAAGGGAGACATGCGCCGTTTCAAGGACTACATCGAGCACCGTGGCGGCGAGAGCGGATCCTGGCGCGGGCGCATCAAGCCCGGCGACCCCGGCCAGACGCACTGAGGCCGGGCAGGAAGCACTCACGGCTGGGCGCTGCCGGATCCCCGCGCGAGGAACGGCTGGACTTTCCGTCTAGATGCTGGACAATGATTCCAGTCCGGCGTGGCCGGGCATCCGCCGGCCACAGTGGCCGGCAGCGCCCAGAACGGAGTACCTCCATGCCCGACACCCCGCCCGTCACCCTGTACGACGTCCAGGACGCCGCCGCACGGATCAAGGGCGTCGCCCACCGGACACCCGTGCTGCGCTCACGGACCCTGGACCGGCTGGCGGGCGCCGAGGTCTTCGTCAAGTGCGAGAACCTCCAGCGGGTGGGCGCCTTCAAGTTCCGCGGCGCCTACAACGCCGCCTCCCGGCTCGCTCCCGAGCATCTGGCCAAGGGCATCGCCGCCTACTCCTCCGGCAACCACGCCCAGGCCGTCGCCCTGGCCGCCCGTGAGCTCGGCACCACCGCGGTCATCGTGATGCCCGAGGACACGCCCCGCGCCAAGCTCGAGGCGACCGCCGGATACGGCGCGGAGATCGTCACCTACGACCGCTACACCGGTGACCGGGTCGCGATCGGGGAGGCCCTCGCCGCCGACCGCGGGCTGGCCCTGATCCCGCCGTACGAGCACCCCCACGTCATCGCCGGGCAGGGAACGGCGGCCCTGGAGCTGATCGAGGAGGCCGGCGAGCTGGACGCACTGGTCGTGCCGGTCGGCGGCGGCGGACTGATCGCCGGCAGCGCGACCGCCGCCAAGGGACTCCTGCCGGGCATCCGGGTGATCGGCGTGGAGCCGGAGGCCGGTGACGACACCAAGCGGTCCCTGGAGGCCGGGCGGCGGGTATCCATTCCCGTGCCGCGCACCATCGCCGACGGCCAGGCCGCGGACATCCCCGGCGAACTCACCTTCTCCATCAACCGGCGTCTGCTCGAAGGCATCACGCTGGTCGGCGACGACCAGATCCGCGAGGCGATGAGGTTCGCCTTCGAGCGTCTGAAGACCGTCGTGGAACCGAGCGGCGCGAGCGCCCTGGCCGCCCTTCTGTCCCACCGCGTGGATCCGCTGCCCCGCCGGATCGGTGTCATCCTCTCCGGCGGCAACATCGGCGCCCAGCGGTTCGCCGAACTCCTCGGCGGCTGAGCGCCCCGAAAAGGAGCGGGCGGGGCGCCCGTGCGGGGAAAACGTCGGAGGAAGCACTCCAGGGCTTGCCGTCCGCGTCGCCGACCACCGCGCCGGCCTCCCGGGCACGGTCTTGATCGCGGGACACGGTTCACCATCCCGTCACCCACTCGGCGCCGTCCGTCCGGCATGCGGCGCGGCCGACTGGGTACGCGCCCAGGACCGCGCCCGGGGCCGAGCGGCTCCGGGCGGCCGTAAGACCGCCGCTAGCAGGGGATCTGCCATGGAGACACCCGCGTACGACGACATGCCGACACCGGCCCAGCGGGCACTGGACGCGCTGGCCGAGAACGCCGAGGACTCGGTCGCGCTGCACACGCTCGCCAGCAGCGACGTGCTGCTCCCCGTGCCGGACGACGCCGCCGCCGAGGACGCCACCGACCCCTCCGCGGTGGCGCTGCCGGTCCTGGAGCGGCCGGGGGACAACCCGGTCGTCCCGGTGTTCACCTCGGAGACGACGATGGCCGAACTGCTGCCCTTCGTCTCCCGCTACCGTCTGGTGCCGCTGGGCGCGCTCGCGTCCCAGTGGCCGGCCGACGACATCTCGCTGACCATAGACGGCAGCTCGGAGCACAGCCTGACCCTCACCTCCGAGGGGGTGCGCACCCTGCTCGCCCGGTCCGCGTAGCGGACTGCTTCGGCGGCCGGGACGATCCCGGCCGCCCGTCAGTCCGGCCGCTCCTCCAGCATCCGTGCCAGCACCGCCCGCTGCAGCGGCAGCACGTCCGTGTGCAGTTCGCGACCCTTGCGGGTGAGCGCGACCCGGACGCCGCGCCGGTCCTCCGCGCACACCGAGCGTTCGACCAGGCCGTCCCTCTCCAGCCGCGCGATCAGGCGGGACAGCGCGCTCTGACTGAGATGGACCCGCCCGACCAGGTTCTGCACCCTGCACTGGTCGCCCTGCCGGCCCGACTCCGAGGCGAGGAGGTCCAGCACCTCGAAGTCGCTGGCGCCCAGCCCGTGCGGATGCAGGGCCCGGTCGATCTCGCACATCGTGCGCGCATGGACGGAGAGGATGTCCCGCCAGCGCTCCTCGAGTCGAGCCTCGGCCGTCTTGACTGCCATGACTGCACGGTAACACCGGTCCGACCGATTATTGAGTGTGCAACTAGTGCGGGTGCCATGCAGTCGTACGCCACTCAGGCGGCAGGATCCTGGAGGAGCCCGACGAGGTTGCCGTCGGTGTCCTTGACGGAGGCGATCAGCCTGCCGCCGCCCACGTCCTGGGCGTCCTGCAGCAGCTCGGCGCCCGTCTCCAGCAGGGCGGCGAGCCGCTCCCGCAGATCGGTGACGTGCCAGTACGGCACCGGCCCGGTCATGCCCTTGGCGTGCCCGTTCGGGTCGAGGCCGACGTCCTGTCCGGCGGCCTTGAAACCGACGTAGTAGGGCTCGTCTGCGTAGGGCTCGACGCCCAGCAGGGCCGAGAACAGGGCCTTGGCCCGGGCGAGGTCCTTGACGGGGTAGATGATCGTCTGCAGGCCGGCGGTCATGGGACTCACTCCTCTGGGTGGGCGGTCCGACGGGGTCCCCGTCGGTCCTCCCACGCTAGGGCCGGGGAGCCCGCCCCGGCTTCTTCGATCCTGACCGGTTGCGGGCTCCCGTGCGCCTACTCGTTGTGCAGTACCTCCGCGATCGTCAGCCGGGCCGCGCGCAGGGCAGGGAGAAAGGCGCCGAGGAGGGCGATGAACAGGCCCGCGAGAGCAGGCCCGGCCAGGGCCCGGGCCTGCCAGACATCCGTCACGTAGGAGGGCAGGGTGATGTCCATGGCGTTCGCCATCCGCGGGATCACGATCTCGTAGCCCAGCACTCCCAACGGGATGCCGCACAGCGAACCGGCCGCTCCGAGCACCGCCATCGAGGTCACCGTCATCACCGTCACCTGGCGGGGCGTCATGCCGATCGACTTGAGCATGCCCAGGTCGCGGCGGCGGTCGTGGGTGTTGAGGACGACCGTGTTGAAGACGCCGAGCGACGAGACCACGGCGAGCATCAGGGTCAGCGCCGCGGCAGAGCCGACGACGGTCCGGGTGACGTTGTTCGGACCGTTCGGCTCCGGGCTGATGCCACGGTCGGCGGCCCGGGCCGCACGGGCGTACGCTGCCGGGTCGGTGCCGCCGCGCAACCGGACGTGGTAGGCGACGGGACGCTCCTGCGGCGCCAGGGCGGCGAAGGCCGACCAGTCGGCGGCCACCACGTTGTCGTTGTCCATCATGTACTCGCCGACGACGGTCACCTTCTCCCGGCGGTCACCCCTCTGCAGGACCAGACGGTCGCCGACCCGCAGGCCGTTCTGGCGCAGGAAGGCGGATCCGGCCGCTATCTCGCCCGGGCGTCGCGACCACCTCCCCTCGGTGAGCACGCTGTCCAGTCCCGGGTCGCCGCGCCGGCCCTCCAGGAAGACCTTCAGCGAGGTTCCCCGGACGGTGGCCTCCAAGATCCCTCGCGCGCTGACGCGGGTCGCGCCCGGCAGCGACCGCAGCAGCGACTCCAGTTCGCGGTCGCCGTGTTCCGGCTGGATCTCCTTGCCGTGCCTGAAGCTGCTCGCGTACACCGTGACGTCGTAGCGGACCTTGTCGGGGGTGCTGCCGAACCTGGTCATCGTGGTGGCCAGACCGGTGGCGAACGTCACGGTCGTCACCCCCACGACCACGGCGGCGAGCGTGAGGGCGCTGCGCCCCGGCCGGGCGAACGGCAGACCCAGCCCCAGGCTCACGGACCGGGGCAACCGGGTGCCTGACAGCCACCGCTGCAGGCCCAGCGCCCGGCCGGCGCGTGGCGCGCTGCCCGCGCTGATCGCCCGCGCCGCCGGCAGCCGCTGCGCCCGCAGCGAGGGGGCGAGAGCGGCGAGGGCACAGACGAGCGGCATGCCGAGCAGCGCCAGCACGTTCACCCAGGGCGCGATGCCGGCGGTGTCGTGGAAGACCCCTGCGTCCGGACCCGAGAACACGAACTGGAAGAACGGGCGCGCCAGCAGGTTGCCCACCAGGGTGCCGAGCGAACACCCGAGGACGGCGGGCACGGACATCATGGTGAGGTAGACGGTCAGCACCTGCCCCGGTGTGAACCCGAGGGCCTTGAGGATGCCGATGTGCCGGAAGCCGGAGACGACGGCACCGCCGACCACGTTCGCGACGATCAGGACCGCGACCAGGATTCCCAGGATCCCGAAGGCCATCAGGTATGGTGCGTACGCCCGGGCGCTCCTGCCGATCCGGTGCTTGAGCGCCAGGTACGACTGGGTTCCGGTCACCGCGCCCTTCGGCATCCCGTCGGTCACCCGGGCCAGCCCGGCCCGCAGCCGTGCCTCCGAGGACGCGTCGTGGAACCGGAACAGCATCTGTTCGGCGGTCGGGTGCATCGCCCTCATCTGGCGGGGGGCGACCCAGGCGTCCGCCGTGCGGCTCAGGTCGAAGGCGAACCCCACGATGGTGAGCGTCGGCCCGGACGGCACCCGGAGCCTCTTGCCCAGGTCGTCCGCCGTCCAGTCCGACTGCCGGTTCACCACCACCTCGCCGGGCCGGGTGGCCCACCGGCCCGCCCACAGATCCACCGTGTCCACCGGGCCGCCCGGCCCCGGGCGGCCGACGACGGTGAGTTCCCCGCCGAGGCCGAAGTTCTGGGCGCCCCGCGGGATCGTGACGTTCGCCTGGGGGAACGGACCCGACACCGCCTCGACCCCCGGGTCCCGGGCGGCGTGCGCGAGCCGGGCGTCCGACACCTTTGCCGGATCGAACGCGGCGACGACATGCGGTCCGTGCTGCTTGGCGAAGGCCTGGTCGAAGGGCGCCGAAGCCGCGTCCACCAGCCCGAGCGCCACCACGATCGAGCCCGTCGACACCATCGTCACCAGCCAGATGACCAGCGTCTGCAACTTGCGCCGCCGCACGGCCGCCCGTGCGGTCCGCCACACCGCCCTCATGCGGACGGCTCCAGGGTGTGCTCGCCGGTCACCCGGCCGTCGGCGAGTTCCACCAGGCGGCTCGCGCACCGCCGGGCCAGGTGGTCGTCGTGGGTGACCAGGACCAGGGTCTGGCCGATCTGGTTGAGGTCCAGAAGCAGGTCCATCACCTGCTCACCGGACCGGCTGTCCAGGGCGCCGGTCGGCTCATCGGCCAGCAGCAGCGCCGGACGGTTCATCAACGACCGTGCCACGGCAACACGTTGCCGCTCGCCGCCGCTGAGCACCGCCGGGTAGGAGTTGCGCCGGTCCGCGATGCCGAGTTCCTCGAACAGCTCCAGCGCCCGGCGCCGGGCCTGCCTGGCCGGTGTGCCGGTCAACTGGGCGGCCAGGGCCACGTTGTCCAGCGCGGACAGGTCGTCGATGAGGTTGAAGAACTGGAAGACCATGCCGATCCTGCGTCGCCGGTACAGCGCGAGCCCCTTCTCGCTCAACTCACCGACGTCCTCGCCGTGCACGACGACCGAGCCGCCCGTGGGGCGGTCCAGCCCGGCGATCATGTTGAGCAGTGTGGACTTGCCGCACCCCGAGGGCCCCATCACCGCGACCGCCTCCCCGGCCCGGATCTCCAGCGACACACCGCCCAACGCGACCGTCTCGCCGTACTCCTTGCGTACACCGTCGAGTCGTACGACGGCCTCTCCCGTTTGCACCTCAGTGATCATGGACAGGACGCTAAGGGTGCGGCCGGCCGGTCGGCATCCCTCCCCGGACCGCATGCCGGCACACGCCTCATCCCACAGATGCAGGCAGCTGGATCCACAGGCCGATGCGGATGTCGGTGGAGTCTGCGACAGTGATCGCATGGGGGAAAGTGAGTGGTTGGCGGCAGCGCTGGGGGTGGCGTGCGCGGCCGTCGTATGCCTGGGCGTGGCGCTGCTGCGGACCCGACGCCGCTGGCAGGCGGCCGTGGGGGAGCGGGGCTGGTTGCTGGAGCGGGAGCGGGAGAGCGCCGCGCACGTCGCCGTCGCGGCCGAACGGGACCGTATCGCCCGCGAGTTGCACGACATCGTGAGCCACAACGTCAGCCTCATGGTCGTACAGGCGAGCGCGGCCAGGGAGGTGCTGGGCATCATGCCGGACGAGGCCGCCGTCGCCCTGCGGGCCGTCGAGGACGCCGGGCGCGGCGCGATGACCGAGCTACGGCACCTGCTCGGGCTGCTGGCACCGTCGGCGAGCGGTGAGGACGAGGACCCGGGGCCGGCCGACGCCCACCCGGACCTCACCCCGCAACCCGGCCTCGACCGCCTGGGCCCCCTCGTCGACCGGATATCGTTCGCCGGACTGCCCGTCGAGGTACGGATATCCGGCGATCCGCGTCCCCTGCCCCAGGGCGTCGACGTGACCGCGTACCGCATCGTCCAGGAGGCCCTCACCAATGCGCTGCGGCACGGCGACGGCGGAAAGGCGGAGGTGACCGTGCGCTACGCCGACCACGCACTGCGCGTGGAGGTCCTCAACACCGGCCCCAGCGTGCTGACCGGCACCGTCGCCGGCGACGTGCCCGAGCGGTCGGGGCGCCATCAGGGCACCGGCCGTGGCCTGCTGGGGCTGCGCGAACGGGTCGCCGTGTACGGCGGTGACCTGGACGCCCGCCGCAGACTCGGCGGGGGTTACCGGGTGCGGGCCCGCATACCGCTGGACCACCCGTGATTCCGGCCGCCGCCGAGCGGGCGCCCAGGGTGCTGATCGTCGACGACCAGACGTTGATCAGGACCGGCTTCCGGCTGATCCTCATCGCCCGGGGCATCGAGGTCGTGGGGGAGGCGGCGGACGGCGCCGAGGCGGTGGTGGCCGCGCGCGAGTTGCGGCCGGACGTCGTGCTGATGGACATCCGGATGCCGGCCATGGACGGTCTGGAGGCGACCCGGCGCATCCTGGAACGGGCCCCGGAGTGCCGGGTGCTGATCCTGACCACCTTCGACCTCGACCGGTACGTGTACACCGCGCTGTCGCTCGGTGCCAGCGGGTTCCTGCTGAAGGACGTCACGCCGGAGCACCTTGCCGCCGCCGTGCGGCTGGTGGACACCGGCGACGCCCTGCTGGCCCCGGCGATCACCCGGCGCCTCGTCGAGCGGTACGCGGCGGAGGCCGACCGGGCCCCCGTCGTGCACGCCGACCTCGCCGCCCTCACCCCCCGGGAGCGCGAGGTCCTGGCCCTGCTGGGCCGCGGTCTGTCCAACACCGAACTGGCCGCCGAGCTGACCCTGAGCGAGGCGACCGTCAAATCCCACGTCGCCCGCATCTTCGCCAAGCTCGGGCTGCGCGACCGTGCCCAGGCGGTCGTGCTCGCGTACGAGACGGGGCTGGTCAGACCGGGGGAGCGGTGAGGAACCGGTACAGGGGCACGGGGCTGTGTCCGCTCAAGCGGAATCGCGGCGCACCAGTTCCGTCGGCAGGATCACCGCCGCCGGGTCCTCGCCGCCGATCTGGGCGAGCAGCACACGGACCATCTCCGCGCTGATCCGGTCCCAGGGCTGGCGGATGGTGGTGAGCGCCGGGGTGACCGCGGTCGCCGCGGGCGAGTCGTCGAAACCGCCGACGGCGATGTCGTCCGGCACCCGCCTGCCCGCCCGCTGCAACGCCGTGAGCACACCCTGCGCCATCAGGTCGGAGGCGACGAAGACGGCGTCCAGATCCGGGACCTGCGCCAGCAGCCGCTCCGCGCCCGTCTCGCCGCTGGCCCGGCTGTAGTCACCGGAGACGACGAGGTCGTCGTCCAGTCCGACGCCTGCCTCGGCGAGCACCTCCTTGTAGCCGGCGAGACGCTCGACACCGCCGGGGGTGTCGAGCGGGCCGGTGACCACACCGATCCGGCGGCGGCCGATCGACAGCAGATGGCGCACCATGTCGCGGGCGCCGTCGCGGTCGTCGGCGGCCACGTAACTCACCTTCGAGCCCAGACCGATCGGCTTGCCGCAGGCGACCAGCGGCACGCCGGCCTCGCGGAGTTCCTGGGCCACCGGGTCGCCGGAATGGCTCGAGACCAGCAGCACCCCGTCGACGTGCCCGGCGGTGATGTACCGCGCGATGCGCCGCCGTTCGTCCTCCGTACCCGCCAGCATCAGCAGCAGCGGGATGTCGTGTGCGGCCAGCGCCTGGGTGCAGCCGCGCAGCAGGACGTTGAAGTTGGGATCCTCGAAGAACCGCTCCTGCGGCTCGGTCAGCAGGAAGCCGATCGAGTCGGAGCGCCCGGTGATCAGGGAGCGGGCGTGCCGGTTGACGACGTACCCGGTCCTGCGGATCGCGGCGTTCACCGCTTCCTGTGCGGCGGGGCTGACGTAGTGCCCGCCGTTGAGCACCCGGGAGACGGTGCCCCTGGAGACCCCCGCCTCGCGCGCCACGTCGTGGATCGTCGGCGGTCTGCGCCGGCCCGCCGCATTGCTGCTCATGGTCATGACTTTACGGCCCCGGACAGCAGGTCCAGGCTCCAGAACCGCTGGATGACCAGGAAGAGGGCGATCAGCGGCAGGACGGCCAGTCCGGCGCCGGTGATCACCAGCGTGTACAGCGCCGGGGTGTTGGAGCCCTGTTCCAGCAGCGTGTACAGGCCGAGCGGGATCGGGAACTTCTCGTCGTCGCTGAGCATGATGAACGGCAGCAGGAAGTTGTTCCACACGGCGACGAACTGGAACAGGAACACCGTCACCAGGCCGGGCACCATCATCGGCAGGGCGATGCGGGTGAAGATCCGCCACTCGCCCGCGCCGTCCATCCGCCCGGCCTCCACCACGTCACCGGGGACGGCGGCGGCCGAGTAGATACGCGAGAGGTAGACGCCGTAGGGGGAGAGGATCTGCGGGAGCAGCACGGACAGGTAGGAGTCCGTGAGGTTCGCCTTGGCGAGCAGCAGGTACTGCGGGACGGCGAGGATCACCGGCGGCATCAGCACGCCCGCGAGGAGGACGTTGAAGAGCGACTCGCGGCCCCGGAAACGGTAGGTCGCCAGGGCGTAGCCGCTGATCGCGGACACGATCGTCGACAGCAGGGCGCCGAGACCGGCGTACAGGGCGGAGTTGCCCAGCCACCTCCAGTAGATGCCCCCGCGGTAGGCGGTCAGGTCCTTGAGGTTGTCGGCGAGACCGGTGCCCGGCAGGAACGTGAACGTCGAGAACAGCTCGTGCCCGGACTTGGTGGCCGCGATCACCACCCAGGCGACCGGCAGCAGCATGTAGACGGCGCCGAGCAGCAGGGTGACCGTCGGGACCAGCGCGACCCGGCGGCGCAGCGGCGGGCCCTGGGCGGTGCCGGGGGCGGTGCCGGCGGCCTGGGCGGCCTTACGGAGCGCAAGAGAACTCATGCTGCTTCCTCCTGCTTGTTCCGGCGGTTCGCGGCCCGCAGAAAACCGAACGACAGGACCAGCGTGACCACGGCGATCAGCGTCGCCTCGGCGGCCGCCGAGTAGATGTCGTTCCGGCCGAAGGCGTCCACGTACACCTTCATCAGCGGGCTCCAGGCCGTGTTGAGGGAGTTGGTGAGCGGTTTGAGGGTGGTCGGCTCGTTGTACACCTGGAGCGTCGCGATGATCGAGAAGAAGAAGGTCAGCACCAGCGACGGCGCCACCATCGGGATCTTGATCTTCACGGCGATCTGCAGCGGGGTGGCGCCGTCCAGCTTCGCCGCCTCGTACACCTCGGCAGGGATGGCCTGCAGTGCGGTGTAGATGACGATCATGTTGAAACCGGTGCCGCCCCAGACCGCGATGTTCGACAGGGCGAAGTAGAGCGGGCCGCCGTCCAGCAGGTTCGGCTGCGGCAGGTGCAGCTTGTCGAGCACGAAGTAGAAGGGGCTGACGTCCGGCAGGTACAGGAAGCCCCACAGCAGCGCCGCCACGACGCCGGGGATGGCGTACGGCAGGAAGATCGCGAGCCGGGTGAACGGGGCGAGGCGGACCTTGTCGGAGTCGAGCATCAAAGCGAAGAGCAGGGCGAGGCCCAGCATCACCGGGACGACGATGCAGCCGTAACCGAGCACGCGCAGGGCGCCGTCGAGGAGTTCATGGTCGCGCAGGGCGTCGGAGTAGTTCTCCAGCCCGGCCCAGACCTCCTTGCGCGCCCCCGACCCCAGGCCGAGCCCGGAGACGTGCACCTTGCGGAAGCTGAGCCAGACCGCGTACCCGATGGGCAGCGCGAAGAACAGGGCGAAGAGGACCGACGCGGGGAAGAGGAAAAAGTAGGGGGCGCTTCGCGCTCGTTTGAGGGTGGTGGTGGGAGACGGGTGGGCGTACGGGGCCCCCTTGACCCCGTACGCCTTCCGGCTCGTGCTGGTCACTGAACAACCTCGAAGCCCTGCTTCTTCATGTCGGCGACCGTGTCGCCCTGCATCTTGTCCAGGGCGGCGGCGAAGTCCGACTTGTTCTTCGCGGCGGCCCCGAAGGCGTCGTTGAAGGACGAGTAGGCGACGTTCACGTTCGGGCCCCACGCGGACGGCGCCGTGGTGTTCGCGATCTTGGCGGCCTCGGTGTAGAAGTCCGCCTGGTCGGAGAAGTACGCCGGCGGGTTGGTGAAGGCGCCGGAGAGCTGGGCGGAGGTCGAGGCCGGGTAGATGCCGCTGTCCTTCGCCAGCGCGTTGAGCGCCTCGTGGTCGGTGTTCAGCCACTCGGCGAACTTGGCGGCCGCCTCCTGGTGCGCCGAGTCGGTGGTGACGGCCGTGGAGGAGCCGCCCCAGCTCCCGGTGACGTTCTCGCTGTCGGACCACTGGGGGAGCGGGGCCATGGCCCACTTGCCCTTGGTGTCGGGCGCGGCCGTGGTCAGCGTGCCCGGCGCCCACACGGCGCTGACCCAGGCGATCTGCTTGCCGGTGTCGAGCGCCTTGTTCCAGGCGGGGGTGTACATGGGCTGGTTGTCGATGGCGCCCTCCTTGACCAGGCCTCCCCAGAACCTGGCGACCTTCTGGGTGGCCGCGTCGTTGATCGCGACCTTCCACTTGTCACCGGAGGTGGTCCACCACTTGGCGCCGGCCTGCTGGGCGAGACCGGCGAAGAGACCGGAGTCGTTGGCGGAGAACGTGGTCAGGTCCTTGTCGGGAGCGGCCTTCTTCAACGCGCGGGCGGTCGCGGCGAACTGTTCCCAGGTCGCGGGGACCTTCAGCCTGTACTTCTTGAACAGGTCCGCGCGGTAGTAGAACATCATCGGCCCGATGTCCTGGGGGACCGCGTAGACGGAGTCCGTGCCGAGTGTGGTCTGCTGCCACACACCGTCGGCGAACTTGCCCTTGACGTCGCCGACCTCCTTGGAGATGTCGGCCAGCGCGTCGTTGCTCACCAGTGTCGGCAGCGCCTGGTACTCGGCCTGCACCAGGTCCGGCGCCTTCTTCGCCTTGTGCGCGGTGAGGATCTTGGTGATCAGAGTGTCGCCGGACGCCTGCTTCTTCACGGTGACCGTGATCTTGTCCTGCTTCCCCGGACCCTTGTTCCACAGGTCGACGACCTTGTCCATACCGGGCGTCCAGGTCCAGTACGTCAGTGAGACCGGGCCCGACTCGGCCTTGCTGCCGTCTTCGGAGCCGCAGGCGGCGAGGGCGGTGGCGCCGAGCGAGACGGCTACGGCGGTTGTCACGAGGCGACGGCGCTTCGTGTGCGGCATGGAACTCTCCCCTGACCTGGGTTCCCGCCCGCTGCGGGAACCTGCCCTGCAGAAGCCCGCTGACCCGGGTCCCCGCCCGTCGCGAGGCCCTGTCCTGCTTCTGTGAGCGTTCACAGTAGAGAAACATCCCGGACACTTGTCAATGGTTGTTGCTGTGCGGTTATGTTGGCCTCGCATCGCCGTTGATGTGTGTGCACGTTCCCAAATGATCGACATCCCGGGAGACATCCATGCCGGAGACCACCCCCAGCGGCCTCACCGGGCTCGCCTTCGGTGGGGACTACAACCCCGAGCAGTGGCCGGAGAGCGTCTGGCTCGAGGACGTCCGGCTGATGCGGGAGGCCGGCGTCACGATGGTGAGTGCCGGGATCTTCTCCTGGGTCCTGCTGGAGCCCTCACCCGGCGAGTACGACTTCGGCTGGCTGGACCGGATCCTGGGGCTGCTGAACGAGAACGGCATCCGCGTCGACCTGGGCACGCCCACCGTCGCACCGCCCGCCTGGTTCTACCGGGCACACCCCGAGGCCCTGCCGGTGACCGCCGAGGGAGTGCGCTACGAGTTCGGCTCGCGCGGCGCGATCTGCCACAGCAACGCCGACTACCGTGCCGCAGCCGCGAACATCACGACGAAGCTGGCCGAGCGCTACGGCGACCATCCGGCCCTCGCCATGTGGCACGTCCACAACGAGTACGGCGTCCCCGTCTCCGCCTGCTACTGCGACTCCTGCGCCGCCCACTTCCGCCGCTGGCTCGCCGACACCTACGGCGATGTGGAGGCGGTCAACGAGGCCTGGGGCACCGCCTTCTGGGGGCAGCGCTACACCGCCCTCGACCAGATCAACCCGCCGCGCGCCACCCCCACGGTCGGCAATCCGGGCCAGGCGCTGGACTACAAACGGTTCGCCGACGCCACCGTCCGGGAGAACTTCCGCACCGAGCGGGACATCCTGCACCGTCTCTCGCCGGGGATCCCGGTCACCACCAACTTCATGACCGCGCTCAGCCAGTGCGACTCGATGGACTACTGGGCGTGGGGCCGCGAGGTCGACCTCGTCACCAACGACCACTACCTGATCACCGACGGCCGCCGCACCCACGTCAACCTCGCGATGGCCGCCGACATCACCCGTTCGGTCGCGGGCGGCGCACCCTGGCTGCTCCTGGAGCACTCCACGTCGGGCGTCAACTGGCAGCCCCGCAACCCCGCCAAGGCCCCCGGCCAGATGGCCCGCAACTCCCTCGCGCACGTCGCACGGGGCTCCGACGGCGCCCTGTTCTTCCAGTGGCGGCAGTCCAGGCGCGGCGCCGAGAAGTTCCACTCGGCGATGCTGCCGCACGGCGGCACGGAGACCCGCGTGTGGCGCGAGGTCGTCGAACTCGGCGCGAGCATCGACTCGTTGAGCCGGATCCGAGGCACGCGCACCCAGGCGGACGTGGCGGTCCTCTGGGACTGGCACTCCTGGTGGGCGCAGAACCTCCAGTGGCGCCCCAGTGAGGACCACGACCCGCGGGAGCGCGCCGACTCCTTCTACGAGGCCCTGTACGACCGCCACCTCACCGTCGACTTCGCCCACCCCGAAGCCGACCTGTCGGGGTATCCGCTCGTCGTCGTACCGGCGTTGTACCTGATGACCGAGGCCGCCGGGAACAACCTCCAGGAGTACGTGGCGAACGGCGGCACGCTCGTCGTGTCGTACTTCTCCGGCATCGTCGACGAGCACGACGCCGTGCACGACGGCGCCTACCCGGGTCCGCTGCGCGACGTCCTCGGCCTGACCGTGGAGGAGTTCTCGCCCCTGCTCGAGAACCAGCGGGTGCGCGTCACCGGCCCCGAGGGCTCGGAGCTCACCGGCGACGTGTGGACGGAGTTCGTCGTGCCGCACGGCGCCGAGACCGTCTGGGCGTACGCCGACGGCCTCACCGCCGGCCGCCCCGCCGTCACCCGGCACCGGCTCGGGGAGGGCACCGCCTGGTACGTCTCCACCCGCCTCGACATCCGGGGCCTGGACGAGGTGCTGGCCCGGGCCGCCGCGGACGCCCGGATCGCGCCGCGCACCGACCTGCCCCGGGACGTGGAAGTCGTGCTCCGCGCCGGCGAGCCGGGCAGCCCCGCCTTCCTCTTCGCGATCAACCACACGGCCACCGACGCCAAGGTGCCCCTGGAGACACCCGGCACCGAACTGCTGACGGGCGAACGTGCCGCGGGCCGCCTGGTGGTCCCCGCGGGCGCCGTCCGGGTCGTACGACTCGACGGCTGAGGACTACCCGACGACCCCCTGGGGCCCACCGGCTCCCCTCCGCCCGCGTGAGCCGTACGAGCCGCGGGCGGAGGGGCTCTCCTCCCATCCCTGGGAGGGCACCCCCCGACCCACCACGTCGAAGGGACGACGGACGACGATGTTCCATCCCAGACGCACCCTGAGAGCCCTGCTGCTGCCGCTCGCGGCGGGGCTCGCCCTCACCGCCCTGCCCGCCCAGACCGCCCGGGCGGCGAGCACGCTCACCAACGGCGGCTTCGAGTCCGACGGCACGGGCGTGGCCACGCCCCGCGGCTGGTCGGAGTACGGCGACACCGGCGCCTCGTACACCGAGTCCGGCGGCCACGCCGGCGGTTACCGGCTGAGCCACTACGCGTCCTCCGCCTACAAGGTGGAGACGTACCAGTACCTGTCCGGGCTGACCGACGGCACCTACACCCTCACCGCCTGGGTCCGCTCCAGCGGCGGGCAGAACTCCGCCTACCTGGCACTGAAGAACTGCGGGAGCCCGACCCAGCGCACCGACCTTCCGGTGTCCACCAGCGGCTGGGTCCGCATCGTCACCTCCATAGCGGTGACGAACAACCAGTGCACGATCAGCGTCAACTCCGATGCCAACGCGGGCAACTGGATCAACGTCGACGACCTGAGCTTCACCCCGGGCAGGACAGGCCTGACCATCAAGGGCGCCGACATCTCCTCCCTCGCCAAGAGCGAGGCCAAGGGCGGGGTGTACAAGTACGGCTCCGGCAGCACCGGCGACGCGGTCACCATCCTGAAGGACGCCGGCATGAACTACGCCCGCCTGAAGGTCTGGGTGAACCCGGCCGACGGCTACAACAACAAGACGCGCGTGCTGGCCATGGCCAAGCGCATCAAGGCGGCCGGCATGAAGCTGCTGGTCGACTTCCACTACTCCGACACCTGGGCCGACCCGGGCAAGCAGACCAAGCCCGCCGCCTGGGCCTCGCACTCCTACAGCCAGTTGAAGACCGACGTCTACAACCACACGTACGACGTCCTGAACGCGCTGAAGGCGCAGGGCACCACCGCCGACATGGTGCAGATCGGCAACGAGATCAACGGCGGCATGCTGTGGTCCGAGGGCTCCACGGACAACTGGCCGCAGCTCGCCGGCCTGATCAACTCCGGCTACAGCGCCGCCAAAGCGGTCTCCTCCGGCACCCGGGTCGCGCTGCACCTGGCCAACGCCGGTGACGACGCCACCGTCCGCTGGTGGTTCGACAACGCCAGGACTTACGGAATCAACTACGACGTGATCGGCCTGTCCTACTACGGCTACTGGCACGGCTCGCTGGCCGCCGCGCAGACCACCCTCGACGACGCCGCCTCCCGCTACGGCAAACCGGTGTTCATCGCCGAGACCGCCTACCCCTTCCGGCTGGACAGCGACGACTCGCTCACCAACCAGATCGACACCACGGGAGAACTCGTCACCGGCTACCCGGCGACGGTGGCCGGGCAGACCCGGTGGATGAACGACGTGGCGAGCATCGTGGAGGCCGTCCCGAACGGCCGCGGCCTCGGCGTCTTCTACTGGGAGGCCACCTGGACCGCGGTCACCGGCAACGGCTGGGACCCGGCCGACGCCGGCTCCGGCAACGGCTGGGAGAACCAGGCCCTGTTCGGCTACGACGACAAGGCGCTGTCGTCCATGTCGTGGTTCAGCCACCGCTGAACCACCGCGACGGGGCCCGGCCGTGTGGGGGCGGCTGGGCCCTTCGGCGTCTTGCCTGCGCCGGAAGCGGAATTCCCCTGGCGGGAAGGGCCGTTCGGTACCGGACAAGGGCCGGCGAGTCCCGTACGCGACGGTAAGGGCCGCGGGACAGTGGGAAGACGGAACATGAGGAGGCGCGGACGGAGGCGACGCGATGCTGAGGACTCCCGCGGGCGATCGGCGCCTGGACATCCTCGAGTGGCTCAAGGACCCGGCCGCGCACTTCCCAGTCGAGCGCCACGCCGACCCGGTCGAGGACGGCGTCACCGCACGCGCCGTCGCCGCCAAGCTCGGCGTCTCCCGCCGGGTCGCCGACACCCACCTCGGCCTGCTGACCCGCCTCGGCCTGCTGCGGGCCAAACGGATCCGGCGCCGCACGTACTACCGGCGGGACGAGGTCCGGATCGCCGAGGTGGCCCGGATGTTCGAGAAGGGCTGGTAGGGGCACCTGCCACGACGACCACCCCGCCACCGCACCCCGGATCACGAAGGACAGGGCGCACATGGACCGAGCCACGGCACCCGCACCCCTGCGCCCCCTCCACTACGTGGCGATCGGCGGCCGGGGGCCCGAGGACGTGGTGGCCGACGACCGGGGCCGTGTCCTGACCGGCGTCGAGGACGGCCGCATCCTGCGCCTCGACGGCCTCGACGGCCTCGACGGCCTCGACGGCCTCGACGACCCGGGCACGGCCCGCGTCGAGGTGCTCGCCGAGACCGGCGGCCGGCCCCTCGGCCTGGAACTCCTCCCGGACGGCGACCTGCTCGTGTGCGACGCCGAACGCGGTCTGCTCCGCGTCGGCCTCGGCGACCGTGCCGGCGGCTCCGTGTCCGACCGTGCCGGCGGCTCCGTGGAGGTACTCGCCGGCTCGGTGGCGGGGGAGCCGCTGCGGTGCTGCAGCAACGTGGTGGCCCTGTCCGACGGCAGCGTGTACTTCACCGTCTCCAGCCGCCGTCACCCCCTGCGTCACTGGATGGCCGACCTCGTCGAACACACCGGCACGGGACGCCTGCTGCGCCTCCCGCCCGGCGGCGGCAGCCCCGAGGTGCTGCTGGAAGGGCTGCGGTTCGCCAACGGCCTCGCCCCGAGCGCGGACGAGTCCAGCCTGGTGGTGGCCGAGTCCGGTGCCCGCCGGCTGACCCGCTACAGGCTCACCGGCCCGCGGGCGGGCACCGCCGAGCCCCTCGCCGACGGCCTTCCGGGCATGCCCGACAACATCTGGCGCGCCGGACGGTCCGGTCCGATCTGGGTGGCTCTGGCCGGGCCGCCCGTCCCCCCGCTGGACCTGCTGCACCGCGCTCCGCCCGCAGTGCGCCGCGCCGCCGCACGCGCGGCCGCGCACGCGCCCTTCCGCCCGACGGGCTACGCCGGCGTCCTGGCCGTCGACGACGACGGAACCACCGTCCACCACCTCACCCGCCGCCGATCCGGCTTCCGCATGGTCACCAGCGTCTGCCGCACCGGCGGCCACCTGGTCCTGGGCAGCCTCTGGGAGCGCGGGATCGCGGTCTGCGAGGCACCCACCGCGACGTGACCCCCGCCGCCGCCCGGCGGTACCCTGATGCCCGGCCGTGATCGAGACGACGGGGCCGAACCAGGAGACGTACCACCATGACAGCCCCGGAAGCCGAGAGCCTCCGCGTCCAGCCCGGCCCCGTGCGGCCGCCGGCCTGGCGTGCGCAGGTACCCGTGGTCGCCGTGGTCGCCCTCGGCGGTGCCCTCGGCGCGACGGCCCGCTACGCACTGTCCCTCGCCTGGCCGACCGCCCCGGACGGTTTCCCCTGGGCGACCTTCTGGACCAACGTCAGCGGCTGCGCCGTGATCGGCGTGTTCATGGTGATCATCACCGATGTGTGGGCCGCCCACCGCCTCGTCCGCCCCTTCTTCGGCACGGGTGTGCTCGGCGGGTTCACCACCTTCTCCACGTACGCCGTCGACATCCAGAAGCTTCTCGACGGCGGTCACCCCCGTACGGCGCTCGCCGATCTCGCCGCGACCCTGTTCGCGGCCCTCGCGGCGGTCTGGGCCGCCGCGGCGGCGACCCGCCGTGTACTGAAGCGGAGGCAGCCATGACCCGGCTGACCGGCAGCGCGCTGCGCGTCACCGTCTTCGTCGGCGAGCACGACACCTGGCACCACAAGCCCCTGTACAGCGAGATCGTGCACCGGGCCCATGCGGCCGGTCTCGCGGGAGCCAGCGTCTTCCGGGGCATCGAGGGCTTCGGCGCCTCCTCCCTGATCCACACCTCACGGCTGCTGTCCCTGAGCGAGGACCTGCCCGTGGCGATCGTCATCGTCGACACCGAGGAGCGGGTACGGGCCTTCCTGCCGCAGCTCGACGAACTGGTCACCGAGGGCCTGGTGATCCTCGACGACTGCGAGGTCATCAGGTACGCGGCCCGCGACACCGGTCCGGGCGGCACGGACGGAAAGGGTAAGAAGTCGTTGTGAACTGGCTGCTGGTCGCCCTGGGCGCCATGGTCGGTGCTCCGCTGCGCTACCTGACCGACCGCGCGGTGCAGTCCCGGCACGACTCGCTCTTCCCCTGGGGCACGTTCGTGGTGAATGTCACCGGCTGCCTGATCCTCGGCCTGCTGGCCGGGGCGTCCTCCGCCGACCCGCACCTGAGGCTGCTGCTGGGCACCGGCCTGTGCGGGGCGCTGACGACGTACTCGACCTTCTCGTACGAGACCCTGAGGCTGACCGAGACCGGTGCGGGGCTCTACGCTGCCGCCAATGCCGTCGCGAGTGTGGCGGTGGGCCTCGGTGCGGCCTTCGCCGGCGTGTCGCTCGCCCAGGCGGTAGGGGCGTAGGCACGGGACTCACACCCGGGCATAGTAAGACTGTCTACAGCACTGTCGACCAACTCCTCAGCAGAACTGGATCCCATGAGCGCCATCTCCGTCGGTCAGGCCGTCGTCCTCGGAGTCGTCGAGGGGGTGACCGAATTCCTCCCCGTGTCCTCGACCGGCCACCTCAAGATCACCGAGGGGCTCATGAACATCCCCGTCGACGACAAGTCCGTCGTCGGGTTCTCCGCCGTCATCCAGGTCGGCGCCATCGCGGCCGTGCTCGTGTACTTCTTCAAGGACATCGTGCGCATCGTCTCGGCCTGGGGCCGTGGCATCCGCAACAAGCAGGAGCGCTACCACCACGACTACAAGTTCGCCTGGTGGGTGATCTACGCGACCATTCCGATCGTCGCGGTGGGTCTGGCCGCCAAGCCGCTGATCGAGGGCCCCCTCGCCTCGCTGTGGGTGGTCGCGGGCTCGCTGATCGTCGGTTCCGGTGTGATGTGGGCGGCGGACCAGATGGGCCGGCACAAGCGCGGCGAGGACGACACCTCGTTCAAGGACGCGATGCTCGTCGGCTGCTCCCAGATCCTCGCCCTGCTCTTCCCCGGTTTCTCCCGTTCCGGCGCCACCATGTCCACCGCGCTCATCCTCGACCTGGACCGCGTCGCCGCCACCCGTCTGTCCTTCTTCCTGGGCATCCCGGCCCTGACCGGCGCCGGTCTGTACGAGCTGAAGGACGCCCTGGGCGCGGGCGTGGGCGCCGCCCCGCTGGCCGTCGGCACCATCGTCTCCTTCGTGGTCGCCTACGCCTCCATCGCCTGGCTGCTGAAGTTCGTCGCCAAGCACTCCTTCAACGCCTTCGTGCTGTACCGGATCGTCGTCGGCCTCGCGCTCTTCGGTCTGCTGGGCAGCGGGGTGCTCGACAGCTGACCGGTGTCCGGTCGCCGGTCGTCCGTGATCTCCCACGGGGTGTGATGCAGAGATTCATGCATCACACCCCGTGAATGTTTCCTTTCCAGGTGTCTTGACAGCGTCGTTCCGTAACCCCCAGGATCGAGCCCGTGAACCTGTCAGACAGCCAGACAGGTGGTCCGGGACCGCGGCGCGTCAGCGCGATGGAAGCGGTACTCGCCCACCTCCGCGGTGCCATCGAGCGCGGTCAGTACGCCATCGGGGAGAAGCTCCCGTCCGAGGCGGAACTCTGCCGCACACTCGAGGTCTCCCGGCCCGTGCTCCGCGAGGCCCTGCGGGCCCTGCAGACCATGGGCCTGACCGTCTCCAAGACGGGCAAGGGCACCTTCGTCGTGGCGCAGGCCGTCGAGGACCCCACCTTCGGCGACTACGCGGCAAGTGACCTGCTCGAGGTGCGCCGGCACATCGAGATCCCGGTCGCCGGCTACGCGGCCGCGCGCCGCACCCCGGAGAACCTCGACCACCTCGCCCACCTGCTGGACCGCATGGAGCGGGAGACGGACACCACCGCCTGGGTCGCGATGGACACCCTCTTCCACCTCGCCGTGGCCGAGGCCGCCCAGAACCCGGTCTTCCGCCGGGTCATCGAGGAGATCCGCGACGCACTGGCGCGTCAGTCGGCCTTCCTCAACGAGCTGGGCGGCCGCCGGGAGCAGTCCAACCGCGAGCACCGGGCGATCGTCGAGGCGCTGGTCGACGGCAGCGAGCACGACGCGGTGGAGGCCATGTCCCACCACCTCGACCGCGTCGAGACGACCCTCACCGACATCGTGCGCTCCCCGCGCACGGACACCTCCACGGAAGGCGGACCCGAGGCGTGAGCGAGCACCTCAAAGAAGAGACGCGCCCATCGTCCCGTCACGTCGACGCCGGCGACTCGGGCTACAGCAAGTCCCTGAAGTCCCGGCACGTGAACATGATCGCCATCGGCGGCGCCATCGGCACCGGCCTCTTCCTCGGCGCCGGCGGCCGTCTGGCCGACGCCGGACCGTCCCTGTTCATCGCCTACGCGGTCTGCGGCGTCTTCGCGTTCCTCGTCGTACGTGCCCTCGGCGAACTGGTGCTGCACCGGCCGTCCTCCGGCGCCTTCGTCTCGTACGCCCGGGAGTTCCTCGGGGAGAAGGGCGCGTACACCGCGGGCTGGATGTACTTCCTCAACTGGGCGACCACCGGTATCGCCGACATCACCGCGGTGGCCACCTACACCCACTACTGGGGCATGTTCTCCGACATCCCGCAGTGGGTCATCGCGCTGGTCGCGCTGGCCGTCGTCCTGACCGTGAACCTGATATCCGTGAAGATGTTCGGTGAACTGGAGTTCTGGTTCGCGATCGTCAAGGTCGGGGCACTCGTGGTCTTCATGTGCATCGGCATCTTCCTGTTGGTCACCCAGCACCCGGTGGACGGCCACCACCCCGGCCCGTCCCTGATCACCGGCAACGGCGGAGTCTTCCCCAACGGCCTGATGCCGATGCTGCTGATCATCCAGGGCGTCGTCTTCGCCTACGCCTCCGTCGAGTTGGTCGGCGTCGCGGCAGGTGAGACCGAGAACCCCGAGAAGATCATGCCGAAGGCGATCAACTCGATCATGTGGCGCGTGGGCGTGTTCTACGTCGGTTCGGTCGTCCTGCTGTCGATGCTGCTGCCCTGGAACAAGTACTCGGCAGGGGAGAGCCCCTTCGTCACCGTGCTGTCCAACATCGGCGTCCCGGCGGCCGGCGGTGTGATGAACCTGGTGGTCCTCACCGCGGCGATGTCCTCGCTCAACTCCGGCCTGTACTCCACCGGCCGCATCCTGCGCTCGATGGCGGTCAGCGGCTCGGCCCCGAAGTTCACCGCGCGGATGAGCCGCAGTCAGGTGCCGTACGGCGGGATCCTGCTGACCAGCGGTATCTGTGTGCTGGGCGTCGGCCTCAACTTCGTCGTCCCCGCCGACGCCTTCGAGATCGTGCTCAACTTCGCGGCGATCGGTATCCTTGCCACCTGGGGCATGATCATGATCTGTCACCTGTTCTTCTGGCGGAAGACCCAGAAGGGCGAACTGACCCGGCCCGGTTACCGGCTGCCGGGTTCCCCCTGGACCGAACTCGTGACGCTGGCGTTCCTCGCCTCCGTCCTGGTCCTGATGTACGCCGACGGCGGCGCCGGACGCACCACCGTGCTGTGCCTGCCGCTGATCGTCGCGGCGCTGGTCGCGGGCTGGTACGCCGTCCGCGGCCGAACGGCGCGCCAGTCCACGGGGGCCGACGCGTGAACCGGGCGCCGGTCCACCACACCACCCACCAGTGATTCAGGCAATGATGTACAGCAGCTCACCCCTGGCAGCACCCATCGCCCGCGAGCCGCTCCATGCTCCCGTGGCCCACCTCGTACGGGGCGGGATCGTCGAGGGCGTCCACTACGGCTCCGTCGTCGTCCTCGGTACCGACGGGGAGGTCCGCCTCCAACTCGGTGACATCGAGGTCGCCTTCTACCCCCGCTCGGCGCTCAAGCCCGTCCAGGCCGTGGCCATGGTGCGGCTCGGGCTGCCGCTCGACGGGGCCCTGCTCTCCCTCGCCGCGGCCAGCCACTCGGGCGAGGAGTACCACCTCGCCGGGACCCGGCAGATCCTCGAGCTCGCCGGGCTGACCGAGGACGACCTGCGCAACGTCCCCGACCTGCCCTTCGACCCCGTGGTGCGGGACGTCTGGGTCCGGGAGGGCCGCCTGCCCTCCCGGCTCGCCCAGAACTGCTCCGGCAAGCACGCGGCGATGCTGTGGACCGCCAAACTCAACGGCTGGTCCCTGGACGACTACCTGGACCCGGGACACCCCCTCCAGCAGGCGATCGCGGAGACCGTCGAGGACCTCACGGGCCAGCGCATCGCCCGCGTGACCGTCGACGGGTGCGGCGCCCCGCTGTTCTCCGTCTCCCTGAACGGCCTCGCCCGTGCCGCCGCCCGCATCACCACCGGGGCGCCCAGCACGGCCGAGGGCCAGGTCGCCGATGCCATGCGCGAGCACGCCGAGATGGCCTCCGGCTCCGGCCGCGACGTCGCCGCCCTGATGCGGGCCGTTCCCGGACTGCTGGCCAAGGACGGCTTCGAGGGTGTCGAGGTCGCCGCCCTCCCGGACGGCCGGGCCGTCGCCGTCAAGATCGCCGACGGCGCCAACCGGGCCCGCGTCCCCGTCACCGCCGCCGCCCTCGTCCGCGCCGGCGTCGACCCCGCCCTGCTCACCGAGTTCGCGGGCGAGCCGCTGCTCGGCGGCGGGGAGCCCGTGGGCTGCGTACAGCCGGTCCGGACACTGGACCCGGTCGCGCTCCTGTCCGCCTGCGCGTAGCCGCGACACCGGGTTTCGACGGGGTCTGCCGTGCGGGTGTCCGCGACGCCTAAGGGGTCCTTGCACTATGGGCGCCCGATGAGGTCGCGTGGTCTGGTGCCGTGCATCGCAAGGCGCCGGAGAGCCCTCGATGGGGGTCCCCCCGCTCGAGTGAAGCCGAGAGTGGGGGAGGAGCTACCAGGGCTTTTCGGCAACGCGGCGAGGTGCGGTGCCAGGCCGCGCGACCCGGGCGGGCATAGTGCAAGGACCCCTAAGCGGCCGGCTCCGCGGGCGGTGCCCGTGGGACTGGCCCGGTTCGACCGCCGGGTGGTTGCCCGACGTACCGGCCGGGCCCCGGCGCGAGACGCTGCCCGGGGTGCCGCTCGGCACCGCTCGTGGCCACCGGCGGTGGACATGTGCGCGTGCTGGCGGCCGGTTCGGCCGGGGGCGCGCCCGGCACGGCGCCCGGTCGTGCCGACGGTGCGCGGAGCCGGACGGCCGACCGCCGTTCGACGGCGTCAGGGCGCGGGCCCCGGCCGGGCCGTGTCGCAGGCCGGGCCCCGAGGCCGAGGCGGTGTCCGTCGTACCGCTTCCGCCGGGCGGACGGGTGCGCCGGTCCAGGGCGCCGCGGACGCTGCCCGGGGAAGCCGGCACCCCCGCAGCGCCGGATCCGTCGGGGCTCCGTTTCCCTCACCAGAGCCGGCCTGCCTGGGAGAGCCGCCCGCCCACCCCGTCCCCACCGATCCACCCCACCACCACTCCGTACCTCCGAAAGAGGCCCGCACCGCATGACTGCCGCCGCCACCCGCATCGAACACGACCTGCTCGGCGACCGTGACGTCCCCGCCGACGCGTACTGGGGTGTCCACACCCTGCGCGCCACGGAGAACTTCCCCATCACCGGCACTCCCATCTCCGCCTACCCGCACCTGGTCGACGCCCTGGCCGCCGTGAAGGAGGCCGCCGCGCTGGCCAACGAGGAACTGGGGCTGCTGGAGCCGGCGAAGGCGGCCGCCATCGTCGCCGCCTGCCGTGAGATCCGCGACGGCAAGCTGCACGACCAGTTCGTCGTGGACGTCATCCAGGGCGGCGCGGGCACGTCCACCAACATGAACGCCAACGAGGTCGTGGCGAACCGGGCACTGGAGCTGCTGGGCCACGCCAAGGGCGAGTACCGGTACCTGCACCCCAACGAGGACGTGAACCGGGGGCAGTCCACCAACGACGTCTACCCGACCGCGGTCAAGATCGCCACGGTCTTCGCGGTACGCGGACTGCTCAAGGCGATGGCCGTCCTGCAGGACTCCTTCGCACGCAAGGCGGTGGAGTTCCGGGACGTGCTGAAGATGGGCCGCACCCAGCTGCAGGACGCCGTCCCCATGACGCTCGGGCAGGAGTTCTCGGCGTACGCGGTGATGCTGGACGAGGACCGCAGCAGGCTGGCGGAGGCCGTCGAGCTGATCCACGAGATCAACCTGGGCGCGACCGCGATCGGTACCGGCCTCAACGCCCCCGCCGGATACGCCGAGTCCGCCCGCCGCCACCTCGCCGGGATAACCGGCCTGCACCTGGTGACCGCCGCCAACCTCGTCGAGGCCACCCAGGACTGCGGCGCGTTCGTGCAGATGTCCGGGGTGCTGAAGCGGATCGCGGTCAAGCTGTCCAAGAGCTGCAACGACCTGCGGCTGCTCTCCTCCGGGCCGCGCGCGGGCCTGGGCGAGATCAACCTGCCGCCGGTGCAGGCCGGCTCGTCCATCATGCCGGGCAAGGTCAACCCGGTGATCCCCGAGGTCGTCAACCAGGTCGCCTTCGAGGTGATCGGCAACGACGTCGCCATCACCATGGCCGCCGAGGCCGGACAGCTCCAGCTCAACGCCTTCGAACCGATCATCCTGCACTCCCTGTCGGAGAGCATCACGCATCTGCAGAGCGCCTGCGTCACCCTCGCCGAGCGGTGCGTGAACGGCATCACCGCCAACACCGAGGCGCTGCGCGCCACCGTCGAGAACTCCATCGGCCTGGTCACCGCCCTCAACCCGCACATCGGGTACACGGCCGCCACCGACATCGCCAAGGAGGCCCTCGCCACCGGCCGTGGCGTGGCCGAACTGGTGCTGGAGAAGGGCCTGTTGCCCGCCGACACGCTGGCCGGCCTGCTGCGCCCGGAGATCCTCGCCGGCAACGGGGCATCCCTCGCCTGACCTGCGTCGAAGCAAGCACGTTCGGATCCCGGGACCGGCCGGAGGCACAATGGTGATCATGACAACGACGTCGTCCCCCACCTTCCTGCCGGTCCTGGAGCGCATCGCCGAGGAGATGGCACGGACGCCCGGCCGAGGGCGTCCCGCCGACTACATCCCGGCGCTCGCGGCCTGCGACCCCCGCAGCTTCGGTATGGCCGTAGCCGAGCTCGACGGCACCGTCTACGGGGTGGGGGACTGGCGGCAGCCGTTCTCGGCGCAGTCCATCACCAAGGTCTTCACACTCGCCCTCGACCTCGCCCGTGAGGGCGACGAACTCTGGGAGCACGTGGGCCGGGAGCCCTCCGGCAACCCGTTCAACTCCCTGGTGCAGCTGGAGTACGAGAACGGCATCCCGCGCAATCCCTTCATCAACGCGGGCGCGCTGGTCGTCACCGACCGACTGCAGACCCGTACCGGCGACGCGGCCGGAGAACTGCTGGCCTTCCTGCGCGCCGAGAGCGGCAACGCGGACCTGGACTTCGACAAGGAGGTAGCCGCCTCCGAGACCGCGCACGGTGACCGCAACGCGGCCCTCGCCCACTTCATGGCGTCCTACCGCAACATCGACAACCCGGTGCCGGTCCTGCTCGACCAGTACTTCCGGCAGTGCTCCGTCGCCGCCTCCTGCGCCGACCTGGCGCTCGCCACCACGTTCCTGGCCCGGCACGGCGTCCGTGCCGACGGCACCCGCCTGCTCACCCGCAGCCAGGCCAAGCAGGTCAACGCGGTGATGCTGACCTGCGGGACGTACGACGCGGCCGGGGAGTTCGCCTACCGTGTCGGGCTGCCCGGCAAGAGCGGGGTCGGCGGCGGGATCATCGCGGTGGTGCCGGGCCGCTGCACCCTGTGCGTGTGGAGCCCCGGACTCGACGAGCGCGGCAACTCGGTGGCGGGTCTGGCCGCCCTCGACAGGTTCACGACCCTCACCGGACTCTCGGTGTTCTGATCCCGTACAGGACGCGGGGCGCCATCACACCCCGGTCACGAGCAGGCCGCCCACCGGAGGGAGGAGCGTCGTTTTCCGGCCATCCGGCGTTGACATTCTGCCCCGGTGTTGGCCATGGCTTCCCCCGTCGATCTCCGCCGCTGTCAGATACTGGGCCTGGCAGGTACCACCTGCCTGGCGCTGGGCGGTGAGACGGCCGGCGCCCTGCCCGTCCGGGACCTCCTCGCCCCCGCCTCCGCCCGCGCCGCCCTCGGCCTGGTGGGCGTGTACTTCGGTGTCGTGCTGCTCATCGCGGCCTGGCTGCTGCTGGGCCGTCTGGTGCGCGGCGACCGTCCGCCCACCCCGCGCGCCCTGCTGCTGGTCCTCGCCGTGTGGGCGGCCCCGCTGCTGCTGGCGCCGCCGCTGTTCAGCCGGGACGTGTACAGCTATCTCGCGCAGGGGGCCATGGTCGACGCCCACATCGACGTGTACGCGCACGGTCCGGACCGCCTCGGGGGGCCGCTGGCCGACGAGGTCGCTCCGGTGTGGCGGAACACGGCGGCCCCCTACGGCCCGGCCTTCATGGCAGCGGCCTCCGCCCTGGCCGGGCTGACCCGGGGCGAGCTGCCCGCCGGGTTGTTCGGGATGCGGCTCCTGGCCCTGACCGGAGTGGCGCTGATGGCTGCCGCGCTGCCCCGTCTGGCCCGGTACAGCGGCGCAGATCCGGCCGCCGCCCTGTGGCTCGGTGCCCTGAACCCGCTGGTCCTGCTGCACCTGGTGGCCGGGGCCCACAACGACGCCATCATGCTCGGCCTGCTCGGACTGGGCCTGGTGGCGGCGCTGCGCCGCCCGTCGGGCCGGTGGCCCGTCCTGGGCGCCGTCCTCGTCACACTCGCCGCCCTCGTCAAGGCGCCCGCCGCGCTCGGCCTGCTGGCGGTCGTCGTCGTACGGGTGCGCGGCGGATGCCGGCCGCTGCGAGCCGCCCTGACGACCGCGCTCACGGCGGGCGCGACCACTGCCGCGGCAACCGCCGTGGCCGGAACCGGGTACGGCTGGATCACCGCGCTCGACACACCCGTCTCCCCGCAGAACTGGGCGCTCACCAGTCTGCTCGGCCGTGCCACCGGCGCACTGCTCGCGCGCCTCGGCAGCGACCTTGCCCCGCTGGCCGTCCCGGCGTGGCACGTGCTCGGCCTCGCGGTCACCGCCGCCGCCGTCCTGCTCATCTGGCTGCGGCTGCGGCCCGCCCCGGTGTACGCGCTCGGCCTGAGCCTCGCGGTGGTGGCGGCCCTCGGCCCGGCCATCCGCCCGTGGTACGCCCTGTGGGGACTGTTCCTGATCGCGGCGGCGGCCCCCAGCACCTCGGTACGGCGGCGGGTGGCCGCCGTCACGGGTGTGCTCGCGCTGGCGGCCCTGCCGAGCGGCGGCCCGGCGGACTCCGGACAACTGGTGCTGGCGGTCTCCGGCGGCGTTCTCGCGGTGGTCGTCCTGGCGCAGGCCCATCAGGCCGCCCGGACGCCGGTCCTGGGGCGTACGGCGTGAGGGGGCCGGACACCGACCGGGGGCGGCTGCTGCTCGTCCTGGCCCTCGCCGCCGCGGTCACCGTCTTCACCGCGACCGTGCCGCTGCTGCGCGGCTGGTTCGACCTGCGCGTCTACTACGGCACCGTGGACGGCTGGATCCACCACGGCGGCCGGATCTACGACTACCGGATGCCGGGCACGCCGTACGGCTTCACCTACCCCCCGTTCGCCGCCCTGGTCATGCTGCCGATGGCGCTGATCGGCCTGCGCGCCACGATCGCCGCCTCCGTGCTGCTGAACCTGGCCGCGCTGGCGGTCGTGCTGCGCATCCTGGCCGGAGCCGACTGGCGACGACACGGCTGGTACCGCTGGTCCCTGGCCGCCTGTCTGCTCGCGCTGTTCGAGCCGCTGCGCGACACCTTCGGCTTCGGCCAGGTCAACCTCCTGCTGCTGGCCCTGGTGCTCGGCGACGGGTGGCTGCTCGCGAACGGGCGGGGCCGCTGGGCGGGCGCCGGGGTGGGGCTGGCCGCCGCGGTCAAACTCACCCCCGCCCTCTTCATCGGCCTGATGCTGGTCGCCCGCCGGTGGCGGGCCGCCGCGCTGGCGACGGTGGTCGCCGCCGGGGCGAGCGCGCTCGCGGTCTGGGCGGATCCGGGCGCCTCCCGCTTCTACTGGACCGAGGCACTCTGGGACACCGGCAGGGTCGGCCGACCGGACTACGTCTCGAACCAGTCCCTCCAGGGCGTACTGGCCCGGCTCGGTGAACCGGGCCGCCCGGTGTGGGCGACGGCCGTACTGCTCGTGCTGTGCGTGTGGGCGTGGCGGGCACGCCGGGCGGTCGCGGCAGATGACTGGCCGGCCGCCTTCGCCCTCACCGGCCTCACCGCGTGCCTGGTCAGCCCGATCACCTGGGTGCACCACCTGGTGTGGCTGCTGCCGTCCTTCGCCGTGCTGGTCCGCGCCGGACGCCGCCGCCTGGCAGGCGCCCTGTACGCCGTGATGTGCACCAGCGTGGTGTGGCTCTGGTACGACGACGCCTCGGGCCTCGACGGGTTCCTGGGCAGCAACACCTACACGTGGATCACCCTCGGTCTGCTGCTGGGGCTGCCCGTCGGTCAGCCGCTCGCCCTCCGTCTGACCCTGGCGCGCAGCGCGAACGCCACGGCCGTCGTGCCGAGACCGGCCGCGCCCGCGATGACGCCGGCGGCCGGCCAGTCGGACCCGGTGTCCGCGGGGGACGGCGTCGGCGCCGCCAGGGGCGGTACGGACGCGGCCGGGTGCGGCCGCGGGGCCAGGGCGTCCAGCGAGCCCACCGGATCGACCCGGCCGGACGCGGCGAAGCCCCAGTCCAGCAGGGCTCGCGCCTCCTCGTACACGGCGAAGCCGCCGCCCTCCTGAGGGTTCATCACCGTCACCACGAGCGTGCGTCCGCCCCGGCGTGCCGCGGCGACGAGCGTGTTGCCCGCATTGCTGGTGTAGCCGTTCTTGATGCCGATCAGGCCGGGGTACGGCGCCACGCCGTCCTCGCCGGTCAGCAGCCGGTTGGTGTTCTCGATGCCGTACGACCCGCCGTCGTCACCGGGGAACCGGGCCTCGGCGGTGGAGCAGTACCGGGCGAAGTCGCGGTTGCGCAGTCCGGCGCGGCCGAACACCGCCAGGTCGTACGCCGACGACACCTGGCCGGGCATGTCGTAGCCGTCCGGTGAGACGACCTTGGTGTCCAGGGCGCCGAGCGCACGGGCCCTGGTCTGCATCCGCGCCGCGGTGGCCTCCCAGCCGCCGCCGAGCGAGGCGAGGACGTGCACGGCGTCGTTGCCGGAGCTGAGGAAGACCCCCCGCCACAGGTCGGCCACCCGGTAGGTGTGGCCCTCGACGACTCCGACGAGGCTGCTGCCCTCGCCGACGTCCGCCAGTTCCCTGGCGTCGACGGTGTGCCGCGTGCCGCCGGGCAGGGACGGCAGCACGGTCAGGGCGAACAGGGTCTTCAGCGTGCTGGCGGGCGGCAGTGGGCGGTGCGCGTCGGACGCGGCCAGCACCTCGCCGCTGCCGGCGTCGGCCACCAGCCACGACAGCGCGGAGACGTACGGCACCCCGGGCGCCCCGGGATGCGGCCGGACCTGGGTGCCGGAGCGGTACAGGAGCGACGGCTGCGGGACCGCCGCCCTCGGCCGCCCGGGCGGGGCGGGGTCCGCCACCGCCGGCATCAGCGCGAGCACGCCCGCCGCACACAGGGCGCAGGTCGTGGCGGCCACCCGGGAAGAGAGTCCGATCATCATATGAATCAACGTAGGAACGGACAGGCCGTGGACCGCGTTGCCCGGGCCGGAGGACGGCGCGGAGCAACCCGGATGCCGCACGCAGGTCAGTCCGCCGGCAGTGTCGGAAGGACCCGCCGCAGGAACGCCGCGTTGTCGGGGGTCTCACGCAGCCGCCGCAGCAGGGTCTCCAGGTTCGCCGGGCCGCCGTCCCGCGACCGCAGTGCGCGACGCAGGCCCCGTACCACGGTCAATTCGGCCGGGGACAGCAGGAGTTCCTCGCGGCGGGTGCCGGACTGATCCAGGTCGACGGCCGGGAACAGGCGGTGGGAGGCCAGTTCCCGGTCCAGACGGAGCTCCATGTTGCCGGTGCTCTTCAGCTCCTCGAAGAACAGGCCGTCGGCGCGGGAGCCGGTGTCCACCAGCGCGGTGGCGAGGATGGTGAGCGAGCCGCCCTCCTCGGCGTGCCGCGCCGCGCCGAAGAACCGCTTGGGGCCGAGCAGCGCGCCCGCGTCGACGCCGCCGCTGAGGGTGCGTCCGCCGGCGGAGGCCGCGTTGTTGTGGGCCCGGCACAGCCGGGTCAGGGAGTCGAGCAGGATGACGACGTCCTCACCGTCCTCGACGAGCCGCTTGGCGCGTTCGACGACGAGTTCCGCGAGCGCGATGTGGTCCTTGGCCGGCCGGTCGAAGGTCGAGGCGTACACCTCGCCGCGCACGGAGCGCCGCATGTCGGTGACCTCCTCGGGTCGCTCGTCGAGCAGCAGCACCATCAGCCGGCACTCGGGGTGGTTGCCCGCGACGGCGGCGGCGATCTGCTGGAGCAGCACGGTCTTGCCGGCCTTGGGCGGGGCCACGATCAGCCCCCGCTGGCCCTTGCCGACGGGTGTGAACAGGTCGGCGACGCGTCCGGCGAGCCCGGAGGCCGGGTGTTCGAGCCGGATGCGCTCGCGCGGGTGCAGCGGAGTCAGATCACGGAAGTGGCGTCGTCCGCGCAGCGCCTGGGGCGTGCGTCCGCCCACCCGGGCGATGTCGGTCAGTGCGCGCCGTTCACCGCGGACGCCCTCGACGAGGTCCCCCCGGCGCAGGCCGTGACGCCGGATCAGAGCGGGGGAGACCTGGGGGTCGGCGGGCGAGGGAAGGCAGCTCTCGGCGCGCAGGTGCCCCTTCCCCTGGGTGTCGATGTCGAGGACACCGGTGACGAGCTGGTCGGCCGGGGGCTGCTGACGTGCGGGAGGGTGTTCGAGTGTGGTGGTCATGGGGGTCCTTCCGGACGATCGGGAAAAGGAATGGAGGGGGAGCGGACCGCGCGGGAGGGCGTGGGAACGCGCCTCGGCGGTGGGAGCAGCACCTCGGGTGATCCGGGGGACGTCGCGGCCGCGGCGCGGACGTCCTGCTCGCGAGGTGGTGCGGGAAGCCGCCCCCGCCGGCCGGAAAGCGGCGGGCTGGGCGACTGGGTGAGGTGGAAAGGGCATCGGCGCCGAACACAGGGCGCGTCTCGATGCTGATCGCACTGTAGCAGTGGTCCGGCATTCGTCAACACGGCGTCGGCGGGATCCATTCCCCGTGCCGGCCGCGGCCCGCGCCCGGAAACCGTGCCGGCGGTACGACCCCGGCCCCGGCCGCAAGGGCTGCCGGTTTTCCGTCACGGGTCAGCAGCAGATGTCCCCAGACCATAACGATCCCGTACGGGGCGGGACTTGACCGCCCACATGCCTTATCTTCACGTCATGTCCACGCCGCCGCAGCCCGACCAGCCGTCGGACGCACCCGCTCAGCCGACCGCCTATCCCTACCCGGCGCCGCAGTCGCCGCCGCCCGGCGGGCCGACCGGATTCCCGCCCCCGGCGTCCCCGACGCTCCCGGCCCAGAACTTCTACGCCCAGCCGACCGTGGTCGGCCAGCCGGGCCAGCCGGGCCAGCCGGGCCAGCCGCAGCCGGGCAATCCGTATGCGCAGCAGGGCCCTTACGGTCCCGTGCCGGTCCCAGCGGCCGGTGGCGGAAGCGGCGGCGTCGGGCGGGCGGTCCTGTGGGCCGCGGTGGGTGCCGTGGTGGCGTCCGCGGCGTGGGGGGTCGGGGTGTTCGTGATCGGAGCCAAGGACAAGGCGGACCTGCGCGGTTACTCCGCACCCTCGAACCTCTGCTCGAGTTCGGACTACTCCTCGTTCAAGGACGAGTACCCGGAGAACGACACGTCCCCGACCCACAACTCACTGAAGGCCACCGCCCTCGACGAGGGGTCCTGCAGCATCGGCCTGAAGAAGACCGGTTCGAGCTACGCGGACGCCTACCTGTCCATCCAGATGGACCTGCACAGAAAGACCGATCCGGGACCGGAGTTCACGGCCACCTGGAAGAACTACGACAACAGCCACTCCGGTTACGACGTGCAGACCGTGAGCGGCATCGGTGACGAGGCCTATCTCGTCACCGAGGACACCACCAGCGGATCCTCCAGCGGCTCGCGGTACGCCACGCTGGCCGTGCGGGACGGCTGGATGACGTACACCATGAGCTACAGCGCCTATCTGTCCTCGTACGACCAGGACAAGAACCCGCCGCGGCTCGACGAGGTGACCGACTGGCTGAAGACGGACACGAAGGCGACCCTGGAGAACCTCAAGGACTGACCGACGGTGATCCCGGCGCCGTCGACCCGGCTGCCGGCATCCGACGTCAGGAGGCGGAGGCCGTACGTGCCTCCGCCTCCTTCGCGATCCTCTCGAACTGCGCGCCCATGGCCGCCGCCAGAGCCTGCGCGCCCGACAACGGCCGCACCATGACCGTCAGTTCGTCGATCAGGCCGTCCTCGTTCAGATGGATGAAGTCGCAGCCGGTCAGCTCTCGGTCGCCCACCCGGGTGGCGAAGACCAGTGCGTGGTCGCGCCCACCGTCGCCGGTGAGCTCCCGCTCGTACCGGAAGTCCTCGAAGACCCGTGCCACCCCGCGCAGGATCGCCGCGGTGATCGCCTTGCCCGGGTACGCCTTGAACGCGACCGGGCTGGTGAAGACGACGTCCTCGGCCAGGAGCGCCTCCACGGCGTCCATGTCGCCCGCCTCGACCGCCTCACGGAACGCACGCATCGGACCACCTCATAGTCAATTAATTGAATAGGTGCCGATGAGAATAATCACCTGCTGTTACCGTGTCCACATGTCGCTGAAGTACGCCGTCCTGGCCGCGCTCCTGGAGGGCGAGGCCTCGGGCTACGAGCTGTCCAAGGTCTTCGACGTCTCCCTGGCCAACTTCTGGCCGGCGACCCCGCAGCAGCTCTACCGCGAGCTGGAGCGTCTCGCCCAGGACGGGCTGATCGAGGCCCGGGTCGTGCGGCAGGAACGCCGGCCCGACAAGCGGATGTTCACCCTCACCGAAGCCGGCCGCGCGGACCTGAGCGCCTTCGCCGCCGAACCGCCGAAGCGGCCCACGGCCGTCCGCGACGAACTCCTCGTCAAGGTCCAGGCGATGGACGGCGTGGACCCCGCCGTCACCCGTGAGCTGATCGAGGAGCGCATGACATGGGCGCGTGGCAAGCTCGACCGCTATCTGCGCACCCGTGACCGCCTCCTCGACGGGCGCACGGAGGACGCGTACCTGAGCGGGGGCGACCGTATCGGGCCGTATCTGACGCTGATGGCCGGCATCGCCTTCGAGGAGGAGAACGTCCGCTGGTGCGAGCGGGTTCTGGCGGTCCTGAAGCAGCGTGTGGCCCAGGGCTGACCCGGATGTTCAGCCCCGAAGGCCCCACCCTGCGCGAACTCGCCGTCCAGGCGCTTTCGTCGGTCGAGCACGGCTACGACCTGCTCGCCCCGAAGTTCGACCACACCCCCTTTCGTACTCCCGGCCCGGTACTCGACGCGGTGGCCGCCGCGCTGCGCCGGACCGCCCCGTACGAGGACGGACTGGACCTGTGCTGCGGCACGGGCGCCGGGCTCGACGTCCTCGCCGAGGTGTGCCGGGGGAGCGTCACCGGCGTCGACTTCAGCGCGGGCATGCTCGCCGAGGCTCGCGGGCGGACCGGCGCACCCGTCCGGCTGGTCCGCGCCGACGCCCGCGCCCTGCCCTTCGGTCCCGCCTTCGACCTGGTCGTCAGCTTCGGGGCGCTCGGCCACTTCCTGCCCCGCGAGCTGCCCGGTCTGTTCGCCCAGGTGCACTCGGTGCTGCGCCCGGGCGGCCGGTTCGCGTTCCCCGTCATGGCTCCGCCCCGGCCGTCGTCCCCGGGATACTGGATGCTGCTCGGCTTCGACGCGGTGATGCGGGTGCGCAACGCCGTGTGGCGTCCGCCGTTCGTCATGTACTACCGCGCCGTCCGGTTCGGGGACCTGCTGGGGGAACTGGAGCGCGCCGGGTTCGTGGTGGACCTGCACGTCCTGCCCGGTTTCGGACGGCGCCCGGACGGCGGTCCCCGAGCCCGGCTCGTGGTGGCGCGCAGCGGTCCTCACCCCGCCGCCCGCCCGTAGCACACTGACGGGTGCTCCGAGCGCCCCGGTCGCGGAAGAACGCGCGAGGCACCTTGAGGCAACCGGACTTCGACTCAGGCGTGGCGCCGCTCTCCCTTCCCCGCCGTGGCCCGTCGAGGTCACCGACGACGAGCGGGGCACCGTCCTGACCACCGCGGACGGCAGGGCCCTGCGCTCGCACCGCGTCCTGGACCCCACCGCACCCGACACCCGCCCCGAGACGGCGGCCGGCCACGTCAGCGGCGCCTGGGGGGGTGAACCTCTAGAACATGCCGTTGTCGTTGGCGGAGGTCTCCGGGACCGCCTGGATGATGTCCCAGTGCTCGACGATCTTGCCGTTCCGCACCCGGAACAGGTCCAGGATCGCCGAGCCCCGGTCTCCCGGGTAGTTGACGTAGTGGCTGTGGACGGCCACCAGGTCGCCCTCGGCGATGATCCGCTTCGGGGTGACCGTCAGTTGCGGTGCCGAGGCGAAGTAACCGCCGAGGCCGGCCTTCGCGGCGGGCACGCCGTTCAGCATCTGCGGGTTGTGCTGGAGGTAGCCGGGATCCCAGTAGCGGTCGAGGGCACTCAGGTCCTTGTGGACCATGAGCTCGTCGAAGGCCTTGGTGACCAGTGCCTGGTTGGCCTGGGTGAGCCGGTGGTCCAGGGGCTGCGAGACCTGCGGTGAACTCAGCGTGGAGAACATGTCGTTGCCGCTGGCCGTGGTGTCCGGCACGTTCTGGATCACGTCCCAGTGCTCGGCGAGCTTGCCACCCTGGAACCGGAAGATGTCGATGACGGACGCGCCCTTGGTGCCCGGGACCAGCACCACGTTGGAGTGGAGCAGCACGAGGTCGCCCTGGGAGATGGCCCGCTTGACGTCGTACCGGGCGCCGGGGAACTGCTGACCGCCTGGAGCTCGGCCTGCGCACCACGACGACGTCCTCGCGGCCATCGCCGATCCCAAGTACGGGCGCCGCCGGGCCGAACTCCTCAGCCGGCTGAAAGGCTCGCGCGACTGGCTTCCTGGCATCGCCGACGAGTTCTCAGGCGTACGAGCGCAACCAGTGCAGCTTGGCCGCCTCCTGGTACGGGCCGCCACCCTCGTGGTCGTTGAAGTCGTAGACCTCGATCCTCTTGTCGTCGTCCGCCCACGCGTTGAAGGCCGCGAAGATCGTCGACGGCGGGCAGGTCTGGTCCTCCAGGGCCGTCGAGAACAGGGCGGGCGCCCGGCCGCGGGCCGCGAAGTGAACACCGTCGAAGTAGGACAGCGTGCGCAGGACGTCCTCGGTGCGGCCCCGGTGCGTCTTGAGGTAGAGGCCGATCTCCCGGTACGGGTGGCGGTCGGTCACGGTCACCGCGCGCGGGAAGTCGCACAGGAACGGCACGTCCGGGGCGACCGCCACCAGGTCCGGGACCAGCCCGCCCACCGCGAGGGTGATGCCGCCGCCCTGGCTGCCGCCGGTCGCCACGGTCCGCGCCGCGTCGGTCAGCGGGTGCGAGCGGGCCGCCTCGACCGCGCGTACCGCGTCCGTGAAGACCCGCCGGTAGTAGTAGTTCTCGGGGGCGTCGACGCCGCGCGTCATGAAGCCCGGGTACGCGGGCGAGCCGCCCACCGGGTCGGGCGTGCCGCCTCCGCCGCCCCAGGCGCTGCCCTGGCCGCGGGTGTCCATCACGAAGTGCGCCCGGCCCGTCGACGCCCACAGCAGGTGCTCGTGGGCCAGACCGCGCCCGCCGCCGTAGCCCACGAACTCCACCACCAGCGGCAGCGGCTCCTCGGCGCCGGCGGGCAGGGTCAGCCAGCCCTTCACCGGGTGGCCGCCGAACCCGGCGAACGTCACGTCGTACACCGACACCGTCGACAGGCCGGTGTCGACCGGTTCGAAGCGGGCGTCCAGGTCGTGCTCGCGAGCCTCCTGCAGAGTCTTGGACCAGAAGGCGTCGAAGTCCTCGGGCTCGGCGGACTCACTGCGGTAGGCGCGGAGTTCGTCGAGTGGAAGGTCGAACAGGGCCATCAGCAACCGCCTTTGAGTGAGAGCGTGCGGATGATCACACGGTACGTGGACGGCGGAGACCCCGCCAGGCCCACGCGGCAGTGCCCGATCCCTTGTTCAGGCCTTCCGCCGACTCCAGTCCGGCCCTGTACGGGCCCACTCCCGCTCCCACTCGTCCATGCGGTGCCGCAGCGACACGCGGCGGGTGATGCCGTGACCGAGGAGGACGAGGACCGCCGTGCCGCCCGCCGCGCACAGGCCGATGCCGACGGTGTGCTGCCAGATCGCGACGTCGTTCGGCGGGGGTGCCACGCTGCGGCCCCGGGAGTCGAACCACACGTCCACCACGTCTCCCTGCCCTGCCCCCGCCGGGACCCGCGCCGACACCGTACGGGTCCCGCCACCGGGCTCCGCCCAGCGCACCGTGGTCCGGTACGCGTGCCGGTCGCCCACCGAGGGCAGCTGCTCGGGCGCCACGCCGATCACCTCGGCACGGACGCGGTGGCGTTCGGCCCGCTGCGCCGTGGCGACCGCCACCGCCTCGGCATGGGCCCACAGGCCCGCCAGGGCCCCGGCCAGCGGTGCGCCCACGAGCAGCAGGACGGCGACGGCCAGCGCCGTCCACGCCTCCACGACGTCCGACCGGCGTCGTAGCGGATTGCGCCGCCAGCGCCATCCGCGCACCCGGGTCCGCATCTCGACCTCCTCGCCGTCACCCGAGCGGGAGGGACGGGCCGGCCCTCACCGGAGCCGGTCCGTCCTCCCGGCGCACGTCGCACGCATGCGAGTGTCCACACCGCTCTCGTACCCCGTACGGCGTAACTCGCTCACCTCACCGACCCACCACTTGAGCCCGCACACCCGAGTGAGCATGGCGAACGTGCCCACAGCGGCGCCGGACGCCCACTGGACCCGCCCCCGGTCATCGCGGCCGTACGAACCCTGCACGGGCCCGGGAGCAACCCGCCCGCGCCGCTCCTCGCCGCTGAGCGCCGGCGCCGGTGGCCCGACCCGGAGATCCGCTCACCCGGTGCCGTCGGTCTCCGGGGGCTGCGCGTTGTACCGCTCCAGGTAGGCGGCGAAGCGCCTCAGGTCCTCCTCCGGCCAGCCCGCCAGCCGTTCCCGGAAGGCCGTCCGGCGACGCCGGGTGACCTGGGCGAGGATCTCCTGTCCCGCCCCGGTCAGGTGCAACAGGCTGACCCGGTGGTCCTCCGGGTCCCGGCGCCGCTCGATGAGACGGGCCCGTTCCAGCGCGGCCACCTGACGGCTGACCGTGGACTTGTCCAGGGCGTAGTGCGCGGCCAGGTCGGTGGCGCGGCAGCCGCCGACCTCCTCCAGATGGCCGAGCAGTGTGTACGACACCAGTGACAGCTCCGGATGCATGCGCCCCGCCGAGGCCCGGGCCCGGCGGGCGAAGATGGTCATCTCGCGCTGGATGGTCTCGACGGCCGTCTCGGCTGCTGTCACGGGTGTACCTCCTCCGCCTGGTTGCATACTACAACTAGCGACGGAGGCGGGTCCCGGTTCAGGGCGCGGCGGATCCGATGACCACCACGCGAGCCCACCGAGGGGGAGCGGACGGGACGTGATCGGGATCGTCCTCGTCCCACGATCCGGCCGCTCCCCGGCGCGGGAACAGCCCCACCACCGTCCGGCAGGACGGGCGAGCGTCCGGCCAGGGTGTGTGGCCGTCCGTCAGGACCACGACCACGTCGGGCCGGGGCCGCGCCCGCAGCGCCCGGACGAACCCCGCGCGGAGATTCGTACCGCCACCGCCCACCAGCGGTATGGACTCGGCCCGGCACAGCGGGAGCACGGCCTGGGCCGCCGCGTCGCACGACAGCACGGTGACCAGGTCACGCCGGCCGCCCACGGCACGGGCGATCGCGGCGACCTCCAGCAGAGCACTGCCCAGTTCGGCGTCACTGACCGACCCGGAGGTGTCGACGATCACCGACACCCGGGGCGGCCTGCGTCGCAGGCTCGGCAGGACGGCGCCGGGAACTCCGGCCGAGCGCCGTGACGGGCGGCCGTAGCTGTAGTCCTCGCCGGCACCCGGGGCGGAGGCGGCCGAGCGGACCGCCGCGCCCAGCAACTCCCGCCACGGCTGCGGCGGATGGAACACCTCCTCCGCCCACCGCCGCCATCCCTTCGGGGCGCTTCCCGGGCGGCCGCTGATGCCGCGCGCCACCCGGAACCGGACCGCGTCCCGTTCCTGTTCGTCGAGACCGTGCGCGCCGTCGGGCCCCAGGTCCCACTCCCGCTCCAGCCCGTCGGCGCCGCTGCCGCAGTCCAGCCAGGCCAGCTCCCCCAGGATCGGCCCCAGCCCGAACCGCCGCAGGTAGTCCTCCATCAGCTCGTCCGGAGGCAGCCGCAACCGCCGGGGATCGACGGCGCCTTCGGGACGGACCAGCCCGTCACCGTACACGTCGTCGTTGATCTCGCAGTCCGCGGCGATGTTCATCCGCAGCCGTTCCGCGCGGCCGGTCAGCCCGCGCTCCCGCGCGACCCGGTCGCTGCGCCCGTGGTGGTCCCGCAGCAGGTGCGACACCTCGTGCACCCACACCCCGGCCAGCTCCTCCACCGGCGTACGGTCCACGAACGCCGGCGAGACATAGCACCGCCAGTGCCGGTCGACGGCCATCGTCGGCACCCGCCGCGACTCCACGGCGTGCAGCGCGAACAGAGCCGTCGCCAGGTACGGCCGCACCCGGGCCGCGTGCAGCCGGGCGGCGAAGAGCTTCTCACGGTCCAGCGCCCCCGGCGCGTTCGCCGTCTTCGGTGCGTCCGCCGTCCCCGGCCCGTCCGCGCTCACCGGCCCGCCCGCACGGCGGTCTCGGCCCGGGCCGCGGCGGCGTCGGCCCGCCGGGACAGGGACACCGCTCCGGCCAGCCGCTCGATCGACGCCGGGACGTCCCAGCCCTCCCTGCGCAGGGCGGCCAGCGTGGTCGCGGGGACGACCACCACATCAGGCGCCCCGGTCTCCAGCGCGCGGACCAGCAGCGCCCAGGCCGCGTCCCAGCGGGCCCGCTCCGGGCGCCCCCGGACCGCGGCCACCACCCCGTCCAGCGCCGCCTGCCGCAGGTCCCCGCGCTCGGGCAGCACCGCCGCCGCCGGGTCGGCCAGGAGCGCCTCGGGGTCGGGGAGGTCCATCCGGTCCACGCTCGCCAGCAGCTCGAAGGCCGGACCGTCCCCCACGGTGCCTCGCACCAGCACGGACAACACGTCCCGCGGGGAGTCCGCGGCGGTCGCGAAGGCGATCAGCCGAAGGGCCGCCTCCCAGCTGCGGGGCGAGGGCCAGGCGCCGCCCCGGCCTGTCTCGCTCGTGGGCAGCCGGTGCACGAGCCCCGGGCGGGCGGAGAGGAACCCGCACACCGCGCGCCGGGCGAAGGACACGGCCTCCGGCAGCCTCTCCGGGGCGAGCCGGGGCAGGGTCGCCCGTGGCCAGGTCCCGCCGAGCCCGCGTACCACGACGTCGTGGTCATGGGTCCACTGCAGATGCACGAACCGGTTGGCCAGCGGAGGACTCAGTTCCCAGCCGTCGGCCGCCGACGACCGCGGATTGGCGGCGGCCACGATCCGCACACCGGGCGGCAGCCGCAGCGCGCCGACCCGCCGTTCCAGTACGAGACGGAGCAGCGCGGCCTGCACGGCCGGGGGCGCGGTGGACAGCTCGTCCAGGAACAACAGCCCGCGCCCCGCCCGGACCAGACGCACCGCCCAGTCCGGCGGGGCCATCGGGACACCCTGTTCGGCCGGGTCGTCGCCCACCACGGGCAGCCCCGAGAAGTCGGACGGCTCATGGACGCTGGCGATCACCGTGGTCAGCGGCAGGTCCAGGGCCGCGGCCAGCTGGGTCAGCGCCGCGGTCTTGCCGATCCCCGGCTCACCCCACAGGAGCACCGGCAGGTCGGCGCAGACGGCAAGTGTCAGGGCCGCCAGCTGGGTGTCGGCGCGCGGCTCGGTGGTCGTGTTGCGCAGCAGAGCCAACAGTTCGCCGGCGACGTCCAGTCGGGAGACGGAGGCGGAAGAGGGGCGGGTCGTCGAAGCAGGGGAAGCGGCGGGCAGGTGTGCGGGCATGTGTGATCACCTTTGGTGTGTGGTGGCGTGACGGCGGCCCAGGGGGGACGGCGGCGAGGGGTCAGTCGAAGGTCGCGAGACGCGGACGGCTGCGGTGCGCGGGCGTACGGCGGCGGTCTCCATGGGTGGGGGCCCGCCCGGGGCCGATGAGACCCGCCCGGTAGAGCCCGTAGGTGATACGGCGCTGCGCGGCCGCCCGCAGGGCGTCCCGCAGCTCGCCGCCGCGCAGCAGCACCTCGGGACCGAGGAGTCCCTCGACGACGGCGAGCGCCCCGGCGGTGTCGCCGTGGTCCAGGCGTTCGCGTACGCCGGTGAGGCAGTCGGGGCGGCGGTGCGCCTCGTCGATGAACTGCAGACAGGGCAGCGGAGGCCCGCCGAGCGCGGCCAGGAGTTCCTCCCGCCGGAGCTCGGCCGGGTCGTGGTCCAGAGCCGCCAGCACGCCGTCGACCAGACCGATGCGGTGCCGGGCGCCCCGGCACTCCACCATGCGTGGCCCGTCCGGCGCGGCGCGCGGAGGGGCGGAGCCGGACGGTGCGCGATCGGGTGCCAGTGCGGAGGCGACCAGCGGGTGCAGCCGGTCGGCTTCGAGGAGTCCGGCACGGAGCAGCGCCAGGTCGGGCAGGACCCAGGTCGCCGCGTCCGGCAGGACGGGCAGCGCGGCGAACCCGCCGTCCGGGGGTGCGGTCGCGACCACGCCCGGCGTCGCACCGTCCTCGTCCGCGGCCGGCCCCAGGACGAGCCGCCGCCGCGCGCCGAACCGTACGGCGACGGTGCCGGAGGAGCGCCCTTCGCTGCGGAGCAGGATCGCCGCCTCCGCCGCCCACCGGTCGACGGCGAGGCCGAGCCCCGGCGGCACGCCGTCCGGCGGGGCCGGAGCCCCGGGCGGACCGCCGTCGGCGTGCGGCGGCCGGTCGGCGCCGGAGCGGACCCGTAGCTCGTCCGACCTGCGCGCGTCCCACAGGTGGCGGTGCAGGTCGAGCCGGAAGCGCCGGTCGGGACGCGGATGCGGATGCCGGCCGGCGCCGGATCCGGATCCGTCCCACAGCGTCAGGCTGATCCGCTGACCGGCGTCCGCCCAGGCCGGCGGGGTCCGGGCCACCAGCTGCGGCGCGTCGGCCGCGGCACGCCCGGCGCCGTCGTACCGGGCCAGCGTCAGGGTCACCCCCGGGCGCAGCAGCCCGTCGGGGGCGACCCTCGGCATGTGCCAGCGCAGCAGGTCGGGCGCCAGGTGGCGGAGGTCGGCCCGGAGCCGGGCCGCGAGTTCACGGCCATGGACCCGAGCGACGGAACGCAGATCGAGGTCGACATCGACACCGGCGGCGGCGCACGCCCCCGCCCAGTCCCCGGCGCGGCGGCGGGCGGACGCGGTCTCGATCATGGACGGCGGCACGGCGAACTCGCGCACGCGCAGCCACAGGGAAAGCCGGGAATCCCCGTACACGGTCGCAGTGAGCATCAGCACTCACCTTGCGTGTACGGGACCCCCAATCCGGAAGCGGAGTGAGTTGTCATCGCGGCGAGCGTAGCGGGCCCCTCCGGCACGCGCCACGCAGTTTCGCACGGGCGTGAACTCGGTGCGGCCGAGGGGCCGTCCGGGGCGCTGAGGTAAGGTTGCCGTCCGGCCGAGGACAGTCCCGGCCGCAGGCTGTCGAGGAGGTGGGACCCATTACCGCTGTGTCAGCGCGGGTGCTCTCTCCCGATGACGGCACGGGTCACCGGCACCGGTGACCGCGTCGCGAGAGCGCCCCACGGCCCCAGGCCCGTCGAAAGGCTCTCTGCTTCCATGCCCCCTCTTTCTCCTCTTTCCCCTGCCGCCGTCGTCACCGCGCTGCGCTCCGCAGGCTGCGTCTTCGCCGAGGACGAGGCGGAGTTGATCCTCGCCACCGCCCGAGACCCGCAGCAGCTCGCCACCATGGTGGACCGGCGCGTCGCCGGGCTGCCCCTCGAACACGTCCTCGGCTGGGCCGAGTTCAGCGGTCTGCGGGTCACCGTGGAGCCGGGCGTCTTCGTACCCCGCCGGCGCACCGAGTTCCTCGTCGAACAGGCCCTCGCTCAGGCCCCGGAGACGGCCGTCGTCGTCGACCTGTGCTGTGGTTCGGGCGCGGTCGGCGCGGCCCTGGCCGCCGCCCTGGGACAGGTCGAGCTGCACGCCGCCGACATCGACCCCGCCGCGGTGCGCTGCGCCCGCCGCAACGTCGCCCCCTACGGCGGTCACGTCCACGAGGGCGACCTGTTCGCGGCGCTGCCCGGCGACCTGCGCGGCCGGATCGGCATCCTCGCCGCCAACGTGCCGTACGTCCCCACCGCGGATGTCGGGCTCCTGCCCACGGAAGCACGCGAGCACGAACCGCTGGTCGCCCTCGACGGCGGCCCGGACGGCCTGGACGTCCTGCGCCGGGTCGCCGCGGCGGCCCCGGACTGGCTCGCCCCCGGCGGCTGTCTGCTCGTCGAGACGAGCGAACGCCAGTCCCCGACGGCCGTCGAGGCCTTCACCCGCGCCGGCCTGACCACGCGTCTGGCCGTGTCGGACGAAATGTACGCCCATGTGGTGATCGGCGTGCACGTCGGACACGGGCCTACGCCGGCTCCTGCGCCCGTGCGATGAGGAGTGCCACGTCGTCGTGGTTGTCGGGGTGGTGCATCGTCCGCAGCAGGAGGTCGCAGACCTCCTCCAGCGGACGGGCGGGCCCGTCGAGCAGGGTCAGGAGGGCGTCCAGCCGCTCGTCGAGCGAGTGGCGGCGCGTCTCCACCAGACCGTCGGTGTAGAACACGAGCTCGTCCCCCGGGGCGAAGTCGACGGTGACCGTGGAGAAGCCCACGCCCCCGACACCCAGCGGCACACCCGTCGGCAGTTCCAGCAGTTCGGGCGAACGGCCGGCCCGCACGCGCACCGGGGGAAGGTGCCCCGCGTTGGCGATCCGGCACTGGCGCAGACCGGGGTCGTGGACGGCGTACACGCAGGTCGCGATGGAGTGGTCGAGTCCCGAGGTGGTCTTGTCGAGGTGCTCGAGCAGGGCCGCGGGATCCAGGTCGAGCGCGGCCAGGGTGGTCGTCGCGGTGCGTAGCCGGCCCATGGTCGCGGCGGCGCTGATGCCGCTGCCCATCACGTCCCCCACGACCAGTGCGGTCTTGCCGTCCTCCAGGGGGATGACGTCGAACCAGTCGCCGCCGACCTCGCTGGTGGCCCCGGCCGGCTGGTAGCGGGAGGCCACCTCGAGGCCGGTGGTCACCGGCGGATGGCTGGGCAGCAGACTGCGCTGCAGGGTGAGCGCGGTGTCGCGGGCGTTCTGGTACCAGCGGGCGTTGTCGATCTGCACGGCCGCACGGGCGGCCAGTTCCCGGGCGAGCAGCAGATCGTCCTCGCCGAAGGGTTCCGGGTTCCGCGTGCGCTTGAGATCGAGCGCACCGAGCACCTCGCCGCGCGCGATCAGCGGTACGGCCAGATACGAGTGCAGGCCGGCCCGGCCGAGCAGGGCGGCCGCCTCGGCGGAGCGGGCGATGCGGGGCAGGTCCTCGTCCTTGACCTGAGCCACCAGGACCGGACTGCCGGTCCTGACGCACTCGGTGACCAGGCGGTCGGGTGCGTACCGGGCGATCTGCCCGGGCGGGTCGGCGGCGCTCAGGACGTCCGGCCCGCCCTCGGCACGGACGGCCAGGGCGCGGATCAGCGCCGGCTCGGACGGCCCGAGCGTGCTGCGGCGTCCCTCGACGACCGCGTCCAGGAGGTCCACGGCGGCCACGTCGGCGAGTTCCGGCACGGCGACGTCGGCCAGTTCCCGGGCGGTGCGGTCGAGATCCAGCGTGGTGCCGATCCGGGCCGAGGCGTCGGCGATTACGGCGAGGCGGCGTCGCGCGGCCTCGGCCTCGACGCCCGCCCGGTACTGCTCGGTGGTGTCCACCATCGACGCCGCCACACCCAGCACCGTGCCCGTGGCGTCCTCCAGCCGGTACAGCGAAACGGACCAGGCGTGGTCGTCGTCCGGGTCGGCCGGGGTGCGGCCCACGGTGGACCGGTCGACGACCGGCGTCCCGGTGTCCAGGACCCTGCGGGCCGCGGACTCCAGTGCGTCGGCGTCCAGCCGCGGCACCACCTCGCGCATGGTCCGTCCGGTGTGCTCCGCGGCGGGCACACCGTTGATCCGCTCCAGCGCCGGGTTGACCGAGACGTACCGCAGCCGCGTGTCCAGCACGGCCAGGCCGATCGGCGACTGCCGCACCATGCGCTGGGACAGCGCCAGGTCCTGCTCCAGCCGGCGGACCGTCGACTGGTCGGCGGCCAGCCCCAGCGCGTACGCGTTGCCCCGGTCGTCGAGCAGTCGCATGTTGCGGAACTCCACCAGGCGGGTGCCGCCGTCCTTGTGCCGGACGGGGAAACCCCCGGCCCAGCTCTGGCCCGTCCGCAGCACGTCGGCGAACAGTTCGCCGACCAGTTCGATGTGCTGTTCGTGCACCATCAGGCGGGCCGCGTAATGCCCGAGCGCCTCCCCAGCCGAGTAGCCGAACAGCTCCTCCGCCTGGGGACTCCACAGCACGACGCGCCCACGGAGGTCCAGCACCACCGAGGCCACCCCCAGCACGTCGAGGAGGCCGCTCGGCCGCACCGGCCCGCGCGGGGTCTCCCCGCTCCCGTTCCTGGGAGCCTCGGCTGCACTCATGCCACGCACCGCCTCCTGCCGGTCGCACGGCACCCGTTCCCCAGTGCCGCCTCTCCTTGTTCTACCGCGCTCACACGTTCCACCGCGCCCACACCGGCTCTCCGGCGTAGTGCTCCAGCGGGAGTAATGCTTTCCTGAGGATGGACGCGGTTCGGCGGGGTACCCCGTTCCACCGCAGCGCGGCCACGAAAGGAGCGATCATGATGAACGCGGAGCGGTCGCATCCGGAAACCGTCTCGGTGGAGATCAGTGGGTGCTCCAAGGAGGACGCCCGGGTCGTCTTTGATGCCCTGGGCCACTGTTTCACCTCCGACCGAGGCCCCGAGGAGGTGCCGCAGCAGCTCCATGAGACCCGTCCCATGGTGTGGCTCGGCACCTACGACGTCGCGGACTCCCACGCCGGGTCCTGCTCGCCGGTCCGGCTCTCGTCACCGGTTCTCGCCGACGTGCAGGGCGGCTACTGGGCCGTCGACCGGTTCCGGCACACGCTGGACTCGATGTTCACCGTCCACGAGACCTGCACGGCCTCCGGCGACCAGGAGAGGGATCTCCACCTCCGGCTCGAAAGCCGCTGACCGGGTTCCGGCCCGCCGTCACGACGCCCCGACCGCCCCACCGGCGGCCGGGGCGTACTGCGTCTCGCCGAAGCCGAGGGACCAGTCGACCGACTCGTTCTCGGTGACGGTGACCAGTACGTTGCGCGGTTCGGTGCCCGCGTAGGCGTGTGCGAGCGCGGCGATCCGCCGGTACAGCGCCCGCTTCTGCCCCGGGGTGCGCCCGGAGCGCATGGTGATCGCGACGAAGACGACGCCGTCGTCCCGGTGGATGCCGAGGTAGTCGTCGTAGCGCAGGGTGCCGGTCGCGCCGTCATGGCAGGTCAGCACCTGGAACAAGTCGTCGGGCGGGACGCCGAGCGCCTCCACGAGGGCGTCCTGCACGGCCCGGCCGAGGGACTGCAGGCGGTCGCGGTCGGTGCCGAGCGCGTCGATGCGGACGAAGGGCATGGCAGTTCCTTCCGGAATGCGGGCGGGCGGCGTGAGCGGAACCGAGTGTACATACTAGTAGTTACAGAGTGGCGGGATTCACTGCCGAGCGATTGTGCAACTAGTTGCAAAAAGCTGGGTCCCTCCTCTACAACTACAGGCGACGACACCGCGTACGGAGGGCCCCGATGAGCCGTTACCCGCATCTGCTGACCCCGCTGGACCTGGGATTCACCACGCTGCCCAACCGGGTGCTCATGGGCTCGATGCATGTGGGACTGGAGGAGGCCGAGCGCGGGTTCGAGCGGATGGCGGAGTTCTACGCGGCCCGCGCGCGCGGGGGAGTGGGGCTCATCGTCACCGGCGGCATCGCCCCGAACGAGGAGGGGCGCCCCTACGAGGGCGGCGCCAAGCTCACCAGCGAGGCCGAGGCCGAGCAGCACGCCGCGGTCACCGCCGCAGTGCACCGCGAGGGCGGCCGTATCGCGATGCAGATCCTGCACTTCGGCCGGTACGCCTACCACAAGGACCTCGTCGCGCCGAGCCCGGTCCAGGCGCCGATCAGCCCCTTCCCGCCCCGCGCGCTCACCGACGACGAGGTCGAGCGCACGATCGACGACTACACCCGCGCCGCCCGCCTGGCCCGGCAGGCAGGCTACGACGGCGTCGAGATCATGGGCTCCGAGGGCTATCTCATCAACGAGTTCATCGCCGCGCGGACCAACCACCGCACCGACCGCTGGGGCGGCTCCTACGAGAACCGCATGCGCTTCCCGGTCGAGATCGTCCGGCGGGTGCGCGAGGCCGTCGGCGAGGACTTCATCATCGTCTACCGGCTGTCCATGCTGGACCTGGTTCCGGGCGGCTCCTCCCTGGAGGAGGTCGTCACCCTCGCCAAGGCCGTCGAGGCCGCCGGGGCGACGATCATCAACACCGGCATCGGCTGGCACGAGGCACGCATCCCCACCATCGCCACCTCGGTGCCGCGCGGCGCCTACACCTGGGTGACCGAGAAGCTCATGGGCGAGGTGTCCGTCCCGCTGGTCACCACCAACCGCATCAACACCCCCGAACTCGCCGAGCAACTGCTCGCCGAAGGCCGCGCCGACATGGTCTCCATGGCCCGCCCGATGCTCGCCGACCCGGACTTCGTCGCCAAGGCCGCCGCCGGGAAGCCCGAGGCCATCAACACCTGCATCGGCTGCAACCAGGCCTGCCTGGACCACACGTTCAGCGGGCAGATCACCTCCTGCCTGGTCAACCCGCGCGCCTGTCACGAGACCGAGCTGGTCCTCTCGCCGACCCGTCTCGCGAAGCACGTGGCCGTCGTGGGCGCCGGCCCCGCCGGCCTCGCCTGCGCGGTCAGCGCCGCCGAACGCGGCCACCGGGTCACCCTCTTCGACGCCGCCGGCGAGATCGGTGGCCAGCTGAACGTGGCCCGCAAGGTCCCGGGCAAGCAGGAGTTCGACGAGACCCTGCGGTACTTCGGCCACCAGCTCCAGGAGCACGGAGTGGACGTACGGCTGAACACCCCGGTGGCGGCCGAGGACCTGGCCGACTACGACGAGGTCGTCGTCGCCACCGGTGTCACCCCGCGCACCCCGGACATCCCCGGCGTGGACCACCCCCGCGTCGTGGGCTACCTCGACGTGCTGCGGGGCGCCGCCCCCGTCGGCGACCGGGTGGCGATCCTCGGCGCGGGCGGCATCGGCTTCGACGTCGCCGAGTTCCTCACCGACGGCGATGACAAGGCGAGCGAGGACCCGGCGACGTACTTCCGCGCCTGGGGCGTCGACATGGACTACCGCACACCCGGCGGCCTCACCGCCCCCGAGCGGCCCGCGCCGCCGCGCACCGTGCACCTGCTGCAGCGCAAGGCCACCAAGGTCGGTGCCGGGCTCGGCAAGACCACCGGCTGGATCCACCGCACCGAGCTCAAGCACCGCGGAGTCACCATGGTCCCCGGCGTGCGTTACGACCGCATCGACGACGCCGGACTGCACATCACCGTCGGCGAGCGGAGCACCGTCCTCGAAGTCGACACGATCGTGCTGTGCACCGGCCAGGAGCCGCGCCGCGACCTGTACGAGGAGCTGGTCGCCGCCGGACGCCCGGCGCACCTCATCGGAGGGGCCGACGTCGCAGCCGAACTGGACGCCAAGCGCGCCATCAAGCAGGGCACGGAGCTGGCGGCGGCCCTGTAGACGACGCCGGAACGACACCACGCCGTCCCTAGGATGGAGGGCATGTCACTCCCGCACGCGATCCTCACCGCCCTACTGGAGAAGCCGTCGTCGGGGCTGGAGCTGACCCGCCGCTTCGACAAGTCGATCGGCTACTTCTGGTCGGCGACGCACCAGCAGATCTATCGCGAGCTGGGAAAGCTGGAGGCCGAGGGGTACATCCGCGCCCTTCCGGCCGAGCAGCCGGCCCGCGGGCAGAAGAAGAGCTACGAGGTTCTGCCCGCGGGGCGCGCCGAACTGACCCGCTGGACCTCCGCGTCCCAGGACCCCAAGCCGCACCGTGACGCCCTGCTGCTGCGGCTGCGCGCGGCGGCGGTGGTCGGCACGGCGGGGCTGGAGGCCGACATCCGCCGCCATCTGGAGCTGCACCGGCGGCAACTGGCCGAGTACCAGCAGATCGAGCGGCGCGACTTCCCGCCGGACCGCGACAGCACCCAGGACCGGTTGCGCCATCTGGTGCTGCGCGCGGGCATCGACCTGGAGACCTTCTGGACCCAGTGGCTGGCCCACGCCCTGACCGAGTTCGCCGAGCTGCCCGAAGACGCCGCCGAGGACAGAACCTGACGGCGGGCCGGATCAGAGCCGGTACGGCCTCGAGCGGCGGCGCAGGACCCAGCCCGTGGCGATGAGACCGACGCCCACCAGCGCCCCGCCCACGGCGATCGTGACCGGGCCGTAGTCGTGCGCGGTGCCGCCCGTGCCGCCCATGACGCCGCGCGACGGAGAGGGGGCGGACGTGGCGGAGATCGTCGGCCTCGAGGGCGGCGCGACGATGACCGCCTGGGTGCCGGCGGTGATGCCGTTGGAGCAGACGACCACGACGGTGTACGTCCCCGGACTCACCCCCGACCAGGCGGCGGACTGGGTGGCGGACGTGCCGGACAGAGCCACCTGGCGGCCCTGCGCGAAGCTGCCCTGACTGCTCGTGAGCAGTGAGGCGGTACCCCAGCTGCCGTTCACCTGGGTGCAGGTGCTGGTCGTGACCGACACCGTGGAGCCGGTGGTGCTGACGGAGATCCCCGAGACCGCGCCGGCCGGCCCGGCGAGCCAGATCGGGAGCGCGGCGGCGGACGCCACGGTGAGGCCGGAGCGGAGGAGAAGTCGAGTAGTGCGCATTGGCTGCCCTCCGGCGGCACGGTTGGCGGTACGTCCCATGCGCCGCCGGGGGTCGGAAACGTCCGTGCTGCCTCAGGGTCAGCAAACGTGCGTCCGCGCCGTCCCGCATGCGGACCGCACCCGGCTGGGTGATGCGTTGCCGTGTCGGGGCGGGGCGCCGTCCCGGGGGCCCGGCCGGATCCGACCGGGCCGCACGGTCCGTGGCGCCGTTGGTGTGATCACCTCAATCCTGCTCGACAGATGTGATGGTCCTATTTGGCGACCGGTGATGGGCTTTACGTATGCTGAGTCACCTCACGGCTGAACTCCCTTGCAGTACAGGTCAGTTCACGCCTGGGGCGCGGAACGCTGTCGTCGCCGATCCCGCGCCCGTGCGGGCGGCCGGGGCGGCCTGGGCCGACACGGGCTCGGGTCCCCGGTCTCCCGGCATCTCATGGGGTGTCCGATATGTCAGATTTGGCCGGGTTACTGTCCTCGTCCCCCCATGAGAGGGTCCTCATAGTGTTGCGTGCCCAGGCACTGACGCTGGCCGCGGCCGGCGCCGCCGCCCTGCTCGTCCCCACGCCGCAGCCCGGCCCCGCCTTCGCCGTACGCCACCGCGCGGCGCCCGAGCCGCGGAGCGAGGGCCGGATCCAGGCCGCGGACCTGCTGGCCAAGGCACACGACTGCGTTCCGGTCTCCCACGGCCGCTACCGCTCCGACGCCTCGGGCTCCGCGAAGATCCGGGTCTGCGCCACCCGCGACGCGGTGTTCTGGAAGGCCGACATGGACATCGACTGCGACGGCCGGCCCACCGCCCACTGCAACCGCCGCACCGACCCGCTGTTCTGCGCCGCCACCGCGTACCGGCAGTCCGACGGCCGTCATCTGAGCGCCGAACGCCTGCCCTACATCGTCGTGCCGGCCCGCAGCCCCATCTGGGACCCCCGCGCGCAGGGCGTGCGCGGGGGCTCGGTGGCCGCAGTCGTCTACCGGGACACGGTGCGGTACGCGGTCGTCGGCGACACCGGGCCGCGCGACATCATCGGCGAGGCCTCGTACGCCACCGCCCGGGACCTCGGCATCCCCGCCGATCCGCGCACCGGCGGGGTGCCGTCCGGCGTCACGTACATCGTCTTCAAGCACTCGCGGGTGAAGACGATCGAGGACCACGCGGCGGCGGTGGCGACCGGTGAGCGGCTGGCCCGGCGGTTCCTCGGCGGCGCCTGAGCGGGGACCGGACACGACGGCCCGCTCCCCGTGCACGGCAGGGGCCGCCTTCCGCGTCATGTCTTGCGGTACGTGTACGCCTCCACGGCCGCCGCCTCCACCGCGTCCAGGTCGGCGCCGGTCGCCGCCGTGACCACCGCGGCCACCGCGCCCTCCAGGAAGGGGGCGTCCACCAGCCGGGAGTGCCGCGGCAGTTCGTCCCCCTCCGCGAGCAGTGCTTTCACGGTGAGCACCGCGCTCCCCAGGTCGGTGAGCACGGCGACCCCGGCGCCCCGGTCCACGGCCGCCGCCGCGGCCGCGATCAGCTCGGCGCTGGTCCCGAGCCCGCCGGCCTCGGTGCCGCCCGCCGAGGCGACCGGAACCGCCGTACCGCCGGCGGCCAGTCCTCTGGCCAGCTCCGCGACGGAAGCGGCCACGTCCGCGCTGTGCGACACCAGCACGATCCCGACCAGCGCGCCGTCACTCACCTGCGGCCTCCGCCGCCTGTTGGAGCGCCGCCATCAGCAACGCCGACGAGGTGGCGCCCGGGTCCTGGTGGCCGATGCTGCGTTCTCCGAGATAACTCGCCCTGCCCTTGCGGGCCTGCAGCGGGATGGTGGCCTCGGCCCCCGCCTCGGCGGCGGACCGGGCCGCCGGGAAACCGTCGCCGAGCGCGTCGACGGCCGGAACCAGGGCGTCGATCATGGTCTTGTCCCCGGGCGCGGCACCGCCGAGCGCCATCACTCCGTCCACGCCCGCCCGCAGCGCCTCGGCGAGCTGCTCCTCGCTCACCTCGGCGGTGTCCCCGAGCGCCTTGCCCGTACGGCGCAGCAGAGTGCCGTACAGCGGCCCGGACGCGCCCCCGACCGTGGAGATCAGTTGGCGCCCGGCCAGGGTCAGGACGGCGCCCGGCGTGTCCGGCGCCTCCTTCTCCAGGGCGGCCCGCACGGCCGTGAACCCGCGCTGCAGATTGCTGCCGTGGTCCGCGTCCCCGATCGGCGAGTCGAGGGCGGTGAGCCGTTCCGCCTCACGGTCCACGGATGCGGCGGTCGCCGTCATCCAACGGCGGAAGAAGTCGGCGTCGAGCACTGGGTCTCCTTGCGTGGTGGGTGGGTCGGTCGCTCCGGTGCGCCTCACATGCCCCAGCGCAGGGCCGGAGTCCGCACCGGCGCGTCCCACAGCCGGAGCAGTTCCTCGTCGACCTGGCACAGGGTGACCGAGGCGCCCGCCATGTCCAGTGAGGTGACGTAGTTGCCGACGAGCGTGCGGGCCACGGCGACACCGCGCTCGCCGAGCACCCGCTGCACCTCGGCGTTGAAGCCGTACAGCTCCAGCAGGGGGGTGGCGCCCATGCCGTTGACCAGTACGAGGACCGGGTTGCGCGGCGTGAGGTCCTCCAGGATCGCGTGGACCGCGAAGTCCGCGATCTCGCCGGAGGTCATCATCGCCCGTCGCTCCCGGCCCGGCTCGCCGTGAATCCCGATGCCCAGTTCCAGCTCGCCCGACGGCAGGTCGAACGTGGGACTGCCCTTCGCCGGGGTGGTGCAGGCGCTGAGCGCGACACCGAAGGTGCGGGAGTTCTCGTTCACCTGGCGGCCGATGGACTCCACCCGCTCCAGCGGCTGTCCCTCGGCCGCGGCGGCGCCCGCGATCTTCTCCACGAACAGTGTGGCGCCGGTGCCGCGCCGGCCTGCGGTGTAGAGGCTGTCGGTGACCGCCACGTCATCGTTGACCAGCACCTTCGCCACCTGAATGCCCTCGTCCTCGGCGAGCTCGGCGGCCATGTCGAAGTTGAGCACGTCGCCGGTGTAGTTCTTCACGACGAACAGCACGCCCGCCCCGCTGTCCACCGCGGCGGCCGCCCGCGCCATCTGGTCCGGCACCGGGGAGGTGAACACCTCACCGGGACAGGCCGCGGTCAGCATGCCGTGTCCCACGAACCCGCCGTGCAGCGGCTCGTGCCCCGATCCTCCGCCCGAGACCAGCGCCACCTGCCCGGACACGGGGGCGTCCCGCCGTACGATCACCCGGTTCTCCACGTCGACGGTCAGCTCGGGATGAGCGGCCGCCATACCCCGCAGCGCGTCCGCGACCACGGTCTCCGGGACGTTGATCAGCATCCTCATGGTGTCTCCTCGTGAGCTTGACACTTGCGCCCGGAACCTGTGTCTCAGCAGGTCACCGGCATGAAGGGCGATTTTTGATCTTGACGCTTCGTTGTGGTCGGGGGTGGGTGGCCGGTCCGGTCGGGGCATCACCCGTTCCGTCTATTGGCAGTATCGACCTTGCATCGGCGAAGGACACCCGCGACCGTCAGGTTTCACTTTCCGTGACCCCATGTCGCCGAGTGTGACGTTCGGCGGTCGCCGCGGACCGAGTGCGCGAAGAGCGCCGCTCACCCGCACGTGTGCGGATGGCGGCGCCCGTGGTCCGTCGCGGTGCCCGTCAGGTCAGGCCCATGAACTGCAGGGCCAGCGGTACCATGCCGCTCTGCGGCAGGCCGTGCCCCACACCCTGGACGCTGATCGCCTCGACCGGGGCGCTGGTACCGGTGCCGCCGTACCGGGTGCGCGTCCAGGCCGACTTGGGATGATCGGTGAAGGCCGGCGTCTGGCTGACGCCGAGCACGTTGGTCCACTGCTTGATCTCTTCACCGAAGTCGACGTAGCTCAGTGTGGTGTCCTGCGTGCCGTGCCACACCTGCATGCGAGGCCGGGACCCGCTGTACCCCGGATACGCGGCCCGCACCAGGTCGCCCCACTGCTGCGGCGTCTTGGTGATCCTCCCGCCGGAGCAGTCGCTGTTCCACTCCGAGCCGTTCGTGGTGGCGAAACAGCCGAAGGGCACTCCGGAGAACGCCGCGCCGGCCTTGAACACGTCGGGGTAGTCCCCGAGCAGCACGTTCGTCTCCATCGCGCCCGAGGAGAAGCCGGTGGCGTAGACACGGTTCGGGTCGGCGCCCCGGTGCTGCTCCTCCCACCGCACCATCGACACGATACCGGCCGGGTCGCTGCTGCCGTTGTGGGTCAGTGCGCGCGGTGACGACACGTCGAAGCACTTGCTGCTGCGGGTGACCGACGGATAGACGACGATGAACCCGTGCTGGTTGGCCAGCGAAGCGAACTCGCTGCCCGAGTACATGGCCGGTCCGGAGCCCCCGCAGTAGTGGTTGGCCACCAGTATCGCCGGGTGGGAGCCGGCGTTCTGCGGAACGTATTCGTACATCCGCAGGTTGGACGGGTTGTAGCCGAAGCCGGTGACTTCGGTCAGCGTCGCCGCTGCCGGCGTTGCCGCCGAGGCCGGCAGCGGCGCCGTCAGCGTGACCGTGGCAGCCGTCAGGCACGCGGCACCGAGTGCGGCCAGTGCGGAAAGTACCCTCTTCATGGGTGTGTTGCCTCCTTTGGGTCTCTTGGGAGCCGTCGGCGCGACACGGCGCGGGCGGTCAGGAGGTGCCGGTGATCCGGTAGGTGGTCAGCGATCGTGGGGGCACGGTGGCGCTGAAGGTCCCATCGGACAGCGTGAGGGAGGACTGAGCGGCGGTGCTGTGGCCGGAGTCGGTCAGATACGGCGTGACCGTACCCCTGGACAGTCCGGCATTGCTCACCGTGCAGCTCGTCGACGTGGCAGTGGTGGCGGTGTTGAGGACCACGAGCACCACCGAGCCGTCGGTGTTGCGGTACGCACTGACCTTGAGGTTGCCGTCACCGCTGGTGGCGGCGATCCGCACGGCGCGCGGGCGGATGAACCGGCTGTAGTTGGCGAGTGCGTAGTAACGCTTGGACGGGGTCAGAGTGGTGCCGTTCAGCCCGATCAGCGAGCTGTTGTGGCTGGTGCTGCTGATTCCCCACCAGTACAGGAACGCGTTGAGGTTGGCGGCACTCATGCCCGTCTGGATGCGCTGGGCCCACGTGAACCCGGAAGCCTCGGTGCCGTCGTCCCAGGCCGTGTCCCAGTTGTTCCCGTTCACCGACCATTCGGACTCCCACACCGACCGGCCGGCGCTGTTGACCGGTGCGGTGGGCGCACCTGAGTATCCGTGGCTGGAGAACAGGCCGACGTCGGAGTTCGCCGAGGAGTTGGCCGAGACCGCGCTGACGTAGCCGGGGAGTTGGGTGAAGCCGAGCGTGTCACAGCAGGCGACCTTCGTGGCCAGACCGGAGGCCTTCATGGCGGGGCTGAAGACCGACAGGAAACTGACCGCCTGCGACGCGTTCACCAGCATGCTCGAGTAACTGGTGGTGAGCGACGGCTCGTTCACGAAGCCGACGTAGGACGGGGTGAGTCCCACCGAAGCCCAGTTCTTGGCGTGCTGTACGAGGTAGTTGGCGTAGGCCTGCCGCCAGTCTCCCGAACCGCACGACGCCCCCGTGGTGCCGCACAGCGAGCCGCCGTTGGAGTCGCTGTTGTTGGTCTTCATGAAGCCCGGAGCGCTCCACGCGTCGTTGTAGAAGTTCGCCACGCCGTAGGTCCGGGCCTGCTTGGCCAGCCACAGCTGCCCTTCGTCGGTGGCGTCGCTGTTGCCGTTCCACACGTAGGTCGGCGGCGACGACGGGCCGGCCGGCGCGTGCGGCTCCATCGTGTTGCCCGGGTCGGACGGGATGATGCTGCGCAGGATGCTGAACCCGGCACCATCGGACGTGCTGAACAGAAGGTCCAACGCCTTCCGTTGCGCCGCGCCACCCAGGTTCCGGATCGAGTCGGCCTGGCCGAAGGCCTCGGAGACACCGAACCCGTCGATCGTCTGGTACGTGCTCGCGCCGTTCACGGCCACCGCCGACGCGGCATCGGCCGGCACCTGGCCAACGGCCAGCAGTGCGCCGACGCAGGCCAGCACGCTCGCCGTGGTGGTCAACTGTCGCAAGGCTCCTACCTTCCGTAGCCGGCCGCGGTGACGTTGGCCTGTACCGCGTTCTCGGTGGTGTCCGACGGGTAGCCGGACGTCATCACGCCTTCGTAGAAGGTGCCGGCGGCGCCGTGGCTGTTGTCACCGCCGATGCCGAGGATGATGGCTCCCTCCTTCCTCATCGGGTTGTAGCCCGCCACATTGGGACGGACCCCGTTGTAGAAGGTGGACAGGCCGCCGGACTGGGCGTTGCCGCCGCGGATGGCCCAGCGGTTGGGCCCGCCCTTGACGACGGCGGTCAGATAGCGGTGGCTGATCGAGGGGTCGCCCGCGTTGTAGTGCTGGTTGACGCCGGAGAACAGGCCGTTCTCCAGGTCTGCCATGATCCAGGGACCGTTGCCGCTGCCGTAGCCCCACACCTTGATGTTGCCGAAGTAGATGGCTTCCATGGTGCCGTTGCCGTTGTCCCGGCTGTTGGTCTCGGCGTTGCCGTAGTCGAAGCAGCAGCCGCCGTTGTAGTGCGTGCCGTCGAGGACGGCGTACATGCCCTCCGGCTGGTCGCCCCGGGCGACGCCGTTGGTGTTGTTGTTGCGGTAACCGGTGCCGGGGGCCACGTAGACGCCGTACGCCTTGTGACCGCCGACCGTGATCGGCGCCGCGGTCGCGTTAACGAGGTTGTCGTAACCGCCCGCGGCCGGCCCCGAGAATCCGCCGGGCGGTGCCTGGGTGAGGCGGTTGCCCCGGCCGGACTGGTCGTAGACGACGGTGATCAGGCAGCTCGTGCGGGCGCAGAAGGAATCCTGCGCCGCGGCGTTGGCGACCCCGCCCGGGCTGAGGACGCCGATGTCCCGGGTGGCGTTGTCCGAGGCGCGGCGCACCTGGTACAGCGGGCCGTTGTAGGAGGCGTACAGTGCGCGGGTCGTGCTGTGCGCCGCCACGCAAGGGGTGCCGCCCGCGGCGTAGAGGTCGCACGGCAGCGAGGCGGCGGCCGCGGCGGCGGGGGCGGCCGGTGCGGTGCCGGCGAGCACGCCGGCGCTGAGCGCGGCGGCCGCTCCGGTGGCCAGCAGGGCACGCTGCAGGGGCCGTAGCCCCGGTCGGATGGGCATGAACGGGCTCCTTCGATGGTGGGGGGTGGCTGTCGGGCCCGGTGCCGGAGGGGAGTCTCAGAACTGCGTGAAGAACTTCCAGACCTCGGCCGGCACCCAGGTCCTGGATCCGCTGTCACCGCCGGCGCCATCCTGTGGTGCGGCGATGTGCCCCTCGTCGAAGGCGGCCCATTCCACGGGATGTCCGGCCGAGCACCCGGAGTAGGTGGTGATGCGGTGGCTACGGCTGCCCTGCGCGGGCTCGGGCGGGTTCTGGGCGGTGCAGCCGTTGTTCCTGACGAACCTGTCGCGCAGGGCTCGTCCGCCGGAGATGCCCAGAACGTTGTCCCGGATGCCGTGCACACCGAGGTAGGCGATCGGCTGGGCGCCGCCGTTGCATCCGCTGAGCTGTCCACCGGACTGGACCGCGACCGCGCGGAACACCGTCGCCCGGGCACAAGCGATGGCGTAGGTCATGGCCGCGCCGTAACTGAAGCCCACGGAGAACAGCCGGGTGGTGTCGACGCAGAGCGCACCCTCGATCTGGCTGACCACGGCGTCGGTCAGTTTCAGGTCCTCGTCACCGGAGTTGGCCCAGCCGTTGTTCAGACCCTGCGGAGCGACGAAGATGGCGCTGTTGTTCGCCAGCCGCTGGAGTCCGTAGTACGCCCAGGTGCCGTTCTCCACGGTGCGGCCCGTGGCGACGTCCGTGGCGGTGCCGCCCAGCCAGTGGAAGCCGAAGACCAGCCGATAGGCGTGGTTGCGGTCGTAGTTGTCCGGCACCTTCAGGATGTAGCTGCGGCTCTTGCCGTTGACCTGCAGAGTATGCGTGCCGCTCGCGAGCCCCGGGGCCTTGCCGCACCCGGCGGTCGCCGTGGCGGTCTGGGCGGCCGCGAGGGCCGCGTGCCGGCCGCCGGCGCCGCCGCGCAGCGCCGTCCCGCCGGTGACCATGGCCAGGGCGAGCAGAGTCGCGACCAGGGCGGGCCATAATCTGACTTTGGGCATCATTCACTCCTTCGTCTGTCCGACCGGACTCCCGAAGGGGAGTTCACCGCTTCACGATCAGCGGTAGCCGGCCGCTGTGATGTTGGCCTGTACGGCGTTCTCCGTTGCGTCGGAGGGGTAGCCGGAGACGACGGCGCCCTCATAGAACGTGCCGATGCTGAGGTTGGTGTTGCCGTTGCAGCAGTCCCCGCCGCTACCGAGGATGATCGCGCCCTGCTTCTTCATGGGGCTGTATCCACGGGGGAGAGCACCGGCGTACAGGGTGGTCAGGCCGCCGGACTGGGCGTTGCTGCCCTTGATCGCAAACTGGGACGTGCCGTTGTTCTTCAGGGTCGCGGTGACGAACTTGCTGGTGAAGGCACGCTGATTGGGGTTCCAGGTGGTGCTGCCGCCGGGGAAGAGACCGTATTCCAGGTCTGCCTGCACCCAGGGCCCGGATCCGGAGCACCCGCCGAACCAGCACGATTTGCTGAAGTTGATCGCGTCCATCGCGCCCGGGCCGTCGGCCTTGCGGGTCGTCTCGCTGTTGCCGTAGTCGAAGCAGCAGCCACTGTTGACGTGGGTGCCGCTCGTCACCATGTACATCCCTTCGGGCGCACTGCCGGTGGGTACGCCCGTCAGATGGCCGTCACGCCAGTAGCTGTTCTTGGCGTTGATGTAGAGGGAGTACGCCTTCTTGCCCCCGACCGTCAGCGACTCGCTGGTGGCCTTCGCCGCGGTGTCGGACCCGCCGACACCTCCCGGCCCCTGGTAGCCGACACTGTTGCCGTGGCCGGACTGGTCGTACACCCAGGTGACGACACACGTGGTGCCCGCGCAGAAGGAGTCCTGGGCCGCGGCGTCCGCCACCCCGCCGGCGGCCACGACCCCGATGTTCCTGGTCGCGTTGTCCGAGGAGCGCCTGACCTGGTACAGAGCGCCGTTGTACGAGGCGTACAGGGCGCGCACGGTGCTGTGTGCCGCGACGCAGGGCGTTCCACCGGCAGCGTAGAGGTCACAGGGGCCCCCGGCGGCGGCGGCCGCCGGAACCGGCGAGATCAGCGCGGCGAGCAGGGTGACCGAGAGCGCCGCCACGTACGCGGCTGCCTTCGCCACGAGGTGCCGTGCGCCGCCTGTGCGCCGCGGTGGCCGAACGGGGGAGGGGGGCCGCGCCGAACGTCGTGGGGCTGGGGGCATACCGAACTCCAAGGGGTGAACGGCTTCGCCCCCACGCCAGGACAGGCTGGTCGTACTCGCCGACGGGAAGCAAAAGGCCATACCGGTAGGGACGGTGCTGGTGCCGTAAGGAGCCGTCGCGCTGGTGTCGCCGTAAGGGAGTCAGAGCCGATGCCGCCCGACTCCCCGCCCAACTGTCTGAAATATCGAACGTTGCTCGGTTTTTCGGACCCTCTGGATGATAGACATCCCATCCCGGTCGTCAATGCCTGTCGCTTGATTCCGTGAAAGCACAGTGATCGACACCAACCACGGTGGTGGTGCTCCCGCCGCGGACCAGGACGCGGCAGCACCTTCCGGGGAGTCCGGCTGCATCGGCAGAGCGGAACCCGGGCTTCACGGACCTCGCCGGTCCACCCGACAGGGCTCGGCTCGTGTACGAGGAGTGGCGGAAACCTGGTCGCTCCTCGTGCGTGCCGGACGGCCCGGTCGCAGTCAGCTTCCGCTGTTCCGTGGCCGGGTGCCGGCCGGCACCCCGGCCGTCAGCAGCTCCGCCGCCCGGTGCTGCGTGTGCTCGGCGGCCGTCTGGGCCTCCGCCACGGCGTCACCCAGTTCACGCACCAGCTCTTCGTAGATCGGTGCCTGTTCTGTCGTGCCCGGAGTGAGTGTCACCGCGTTTCTCCTTCCGTCGTCCTGCTCTCGCGGTTTCCGCCGGACGCGAACGAGCGTCCGGGAATTCGGTCAGGCCCGGTTGATCCGGGCGGCGATCCCATGACCGATCAGCAAATAGATGACGGCGGGGAGGCCGTAATTCAGGACGACTCGCAGGCCTTCCGTGTCCATCGTGAAAATGTCCTGTGCCCATCCGGACAGCCAGCCCGCCGTTTCGTGAACGAAACCGACGAAGGGATTGGCCCGGTTCGCGTCGAGCAGGTAGAGCACGATCCACAGGCCCAGCAAGCCGGCGGCGATGTCCGCGACCGTGCAGATCGTGACGGCTGTCCTTCGTGTGGCGGCCTGGTTGCCCGCGGCGCGGCCGGGACCGGGAGGCTGGTCGTAAGGGTCGTATGCCGGGTATCCGGAGGCCGGGTCGGTGCTGTTCACAAGAAATCCCGTCTGGCGCGTTGTCCTGGTGGCCGGATCGCCGGAGGCGGCGGGTTTCCGCCTCGGAAAGTGGCCTGTTTCCGCCTACGTCAGCGTCTGGGAAACGTCGCGGTGTTACACGCCGATCCATAGCGGCGCACATATGGCAGCCTGTCGGTCGTGTACGTAAAAGTGCGCGTGACGGGTATATTTCGGACGGCTTGGCGGAGATTACGCAGCAGGGTGGCCCGGGTTCACTCGGAGTCCTCGCCGACGGGAACCACGAGCCCGATGCCCTCGGCCGCCACGGCGACGGCGAAGTCGAAGAACGCGGACTGGTCCCGGACACTGTCGTGGGTGCGGCTGAAGACCTGGAAGACCAGCAGCCCGACCAGATTGCTCCACAGCACGATGCCGCGCTCGACGATGTCCGAGAACGGAGCCTCGGGCACACCGCCGAAGAGCTCCACGGCCGCCGGCAGCAGCAGCGGCGGGCCGGGTACCGTCCGCCGGGGCGGCGTGAGTTCGCCGGCCTCCAGCGCCGAACGCACGATGGCCGCCAGCACCGCGGGAGTGCGCGACGCGGGCGGCACCGTGTCCTGTGGGGCGTGGTAGTCCGGCACCGGCGAGCCGTAGATCAGCGCGAACTCGGCCGGATGGGCGAAGGACCACCGCCGCAGCGCGCGCGTGACCGCGAGCAGCCGCGCGCCCGCCGGCGCACCCGAGTCGCTCGCGGCCCGGTCGGCCTGCTCCATCACGGCGGCGGACGCGTTGTAGGCGTCGATGACCAGTGCGGTGAGCAGGTCGTCCCGACGCGGGAAGACGGCTTCCACGTCGGCGGCGGTCAGACCGCCCTCACGGGCCACGGCGTCCAGGGACAGTCCGCCGGCGCCCAGCTTCTCCAGCAGGCGGCGCGCGGTGGTCTTGATCTCGGAATCCTCCATGGCCCGAACCGTATCGGCCGGTCGGACGGGCCGAGGAGGGCGATCGTCCGGACGCCCAGGGGATGCGCCGGTATCCGGCCACCCCGGCCCGGCGGCCGTCGCGCCCTGGCGGCCGTACCGCCCCGGAGGTGGGCCCACCCGGGCGTCGGCGCGTTAGCCTCGGAGCATGCGGATCTCCGTCTCCTCGGACATGGACGAACCCGTCGCCCGCCTGCTCGTGAAGGAGCTGCGCCGGCGCGGGCACGAGGTGCGTGCGTACGGCGCCCTCGCCCCCGGCGCGGACGCGCAGTGGGCGGTCTGCTCGCAGGCCGCGGCCCGTGACGTGGCCGCCGGGGCGGCGGAGCAGGCGGTGGTGTGCTGCTGGACGGGGACGGGCGCGTCGATCGCCGCCAACAAGGTGCCCGGCGTGCGCGCCGCCCTGTGCACGGACGCGTACACCGCGGACGGCGCCCGCCGCTGGAACGACGCCAACGTGCTGGCCCTCGGTCTGCGCCTGACCTCCGGGGCGGTGCTGACGGAGATCCTCGACGCCTGGTTCGCGGCGCGGCCCAGCGAGGAAGCCGAGGACCGGGAGAACGTCGCCCACGTGACGCGGATGGACGGGGCCCGCACCACCGTCTGACCGGACCACATGGGTGTGCCGCACCCGGGTACACCCGGCGGCGCATGGTGGTGCACAGCACATCGGTCAGGACGCTTCCCGTGCCGCCGCGGCCGACGCGGCGTTCGCCGCTGGGCCGCGCGCTGCTCCGCTGGACGACCACGACCGATCACAAGGTCATCGGCAACCTGTACCTGACGACCGCGTTCTCCTTCTCCCTCTTCGCCGGCGTCCTGGCCCTGCTGATGCGGGCCATTGCGCTCGGTGCGGCCCCGGCCCGCCCACTGCGTGACCAGGATCAGGTGGAGACTGACCAGCGCGAGCAGCACCCCGGGCAGCAGCAGGATGTGCAGCGCGTACAGCCGGGGGATCAGGTCGTGCCCGGGGAACTCGGCGCCGAACGCGAACACGCTGACGTACGTGCCCACCACCGGGATCGACAGCATGACGCCCTGGGCGATCCTGAGCCCCGTCCCGGACAGCAGGTCGTCCGGCAGCGAGTAGCCGGCGAAGCCTTCGGCGAGCGCCAGCAGGAACAGCGTCACGCCGATCATCCAGTTGAGCTCACGGGGGCGGCGGAACGCGCCGGTGAAGAAGATCCGCAGCAGATGCGCGCCGATGGCGGCGACGAAGACCAGCGCCGCCCGGTGGTGCAGCTGCCGGATCAGCAGTCCGCCCCGCACGTCGAAGCTGATGTGCAGCGTCGACCGGTACGCCTCCGACATCCGTACCCCGTCCAGCGGACGGTACGTACCGTTGTGGACGACCTCCGTCATCGACGGGGGGAAGAACAGGGTGAGCCAGACGCCGGTCAGCAGCAGGACGACGAAGCTGTAGAGGGCGAGCTCGCCCAGGAAGAACCACCAGTGGTGGGGGAAGGCCTTGTGCAGCAGGCTGCCCCCCTCGTACCGAGGGAGGCGGGCGTCCAGACCGTCGGCGACGCGCCGGCCCGCGGCCTCGATCTCCTCAGCAGCGCTGCGCCCGAGTGCCCGCCGCCCAGCGGCGGAAACCGGCCCTCGGGCGTTCCGCGCCGTCAGTGGGCGCCGAGACCGCCACCGCCGAACGAACCGCTCGACCCCTTGCTCCAGCGGGGCCGGTCCTTCGACTCGCTGGGCTTGGTGTCCTGGTTTCTGAGCTCGTAAGGGGTGATGGGGCGTTCGCCCTTGGTCACCACGGGCACCTCCTCCGACTGCCGGTTCTCCCGGACCTCGCGCACCGCGCCGCCCGGTGGCAGGTGCGGTTGCTCCTCCGGGCGGGGGCGCGGCGACTCGTTGTACCGGACGCGGGAGGTCAGCCAGAAACCCCCGGCCAGAATCGCGAGCACGGCGACGGCCACAAGGAAGAGGAACAGGCTCATCAGGCCACTCGCGGCGGCCAGCTCCATCGATGCGGTACTCATACGGGCTGCATACCCACACAGAACAGAGCGAACCGGACATTCATGGGGATGGTTTGACCGTTCGTGTCGCGGCAACCCGCCCGGTGTGACACCGACGACGATTTCCCAACAGGAGCTGTACCGGTTCCTGGAGGACCGCTTCGCGTGTGCGCAGGCGTGTACGGAGTGCGCCCGGGCGTGCGCGCTGCGCGCGAGCCTCCTGGATCCCGGTGGAAGCGAGCAGCAGGAGCGGGCGCGGCGGCGGGGCATCATGTGCGCCGAGGTGTGCGACGCCACCTGCCGTGTGCTGTCCGAGCAGAACTGCCTGGACGAGGAGGGCATCCGCGCCCAGCTGGAGCTGTGCCGGACGATCTGTCTCGAGTGCGCGCACGCCTTCGACGCGCAGCCCGGCGCCGAGGAGAGCGCGGCCGCCTGCCGGGCCTGTGCGCGGGCCTGCACCGAGTTCATCGCGACGCTGCGCTGACGGTCACCGCGCGCCGCGCCGACGGTCACCGCGCGCCGCGCCGACGGTCATCGCGGCGCTGCGCTGAGGGTCGCGGTCCATCGTGTCGCCGCGCCGGCGGTCGCGTCGACGCCGGACGGGGCCCGATGTCGCTTCCCAATTACTGAAACACGTTCTACCGTGTGCGCCGACAGGACCGACCCGCCCCGGGAGCCTGGAGGCGCCGTGCACCTCGACCACACGCCCGATCAGCAGCGGCTGCGCACCGAACTGCGCACCTACTTCGCCGGCCTGGTACCGGACAACGCCTACGCCCGGTACACCGACCCGGCCGCCCGGAAGCGGTTCTACCGTGCGACCATCCGCCGGCTCGGCACCGACGGCTGGCTCGGCGTGGGCTGGCCGAAGGAGTACGGCGGGCGCGGTCTGACGCCCATGGAGCAGTTCATCTTCTTCGACGAGGCCGCGCAGGCCGGCGTCCCGCTGCCCCTGATGGCGCTGAACACGGTCGGCCCGACGATCATGCAGTTCGGCAGCGACGAACAGAAGGCCTACTTCCTGCCGCGCGTCCTCTCCGGAGAGATCGACTTCGCCATCGGCTACAGCGAACCGGGGGCGGGCACGGACCTGGCGTCGCTGAGGACGCGGGCCGTGCGAGACGGCGACGAGTACGTGGTGAACGGGCAGAAGATCTGGACGACCAACGGCGACACGGCCGACTGGGTGTGGCTGGCCACCCGCACCGACCCCGACGCCCCGCCGCACAAGGGCATCACCATGCTGCTGGTGCCGACCACCGACCCCGGCTATTCCTGCACCGTCATCAACACCCTCGCCTCGCACGACACCACCGCCAGCTACTACGAGAACGTCCGTGTCCCCGTCTCCCGCCGGGTCGGCGCCGAGAACCAGGGCTGGCGGCTGATCACCAACCAGCTCAACCACGAACGCGTCACCCTCGCCGCCCACGGCACCATGGCGATCCGCGCCCTGCACGACGTCCAGCGCTGGGCCATGGAGACCAAGCTCGCCGACGGCCGCCGCGTCGTCGACCTGCCCTGGGTGCGCCGCCTGCTGGCCAGGACGCACACCCGCCTCGACGCCATGAAGCTCATGAACTGGCAGATGGTCACCGCCGTCCAGGACGGCACGCTCACCCCCCAGGACGCCTCCGCGGTCAAGGTCTACGGCTCCGAGGCCCGCCGCGACGCCTACGCCGCCCTCATGGAGATCCTCGCCGCCGCCGGCCCGCTGAAGGAGGGCTCCGCGGGCGCGGTCCTGCACGGCGAACTGGAACGCGGCTACCGGTCCGCGGTGATCTTCACCTTCGGCGGCGGCAACAACGAGATCCAGCGCGAGATCATCTCCTGGATCGGGCTGGGGATGCCGCGGGTACGGCGTTAGCCCGCCTGTGACGAGGCTTTTCAGTCGACACAAAGGCGGGATGGTCGGCACTGTGTCAGGCGGCGGTGGCCGACGTAGTGAAGAACGTGGCCAACGCCGACGAAAAACGTACGGACGACGGTCGTACTGCTCCTGGTCGGACTCGTCGCCGTCCTGTGGCGCCCCGGGCGTTCAGAATCGGGCCGCCCCGTGGTGCGCCGGGGCCATGTGGCCGCTGAACCAGTCACGGGCGAGGCGGGCGACCTGCTCCAGGGCGCCGGGTTCCTCGAAGAGGTGGGTGGCGCCGGAGACGACCGCGAGCTCGTTCTCGCACCGCAGCCGGGCCTGTGCGTCGCGGTTGAGACCGAGGACGAGTCGGTCGTGGCCGCCGACGATGAGGAGGGTGGGGGCGGTCACGGCCGGCAGCCGCCGTCCGGCCAGGTCGGGCCTGCCGCCGCGGGAGACGACCGCGGCGATCCGCGCGTCGGGCTCGGCGGCTGCCCAGAGCGCGGCGGCGGCGCCGGTGCTGGCGCCGAAGTAGCCGACGGCCAGCCCCTGTGCCTCGGGCTGCTCGCGCAGCCAGCCGGTGGCGTCCGTGAGCCGCCGGGCGAGGAGACCCGTGTCGAAGACATTGGCCCGGTCCCTCTCCTCTTCCTCGGTGAGCAGGTCGAACAGCAGGGAGCCCAGTCCGGCCCGGTTCAGGCCGGTGGCGACGAACTGGTTGCGCGGGCTGTGCCGACTGCTGCCACTGCCGTGCGCGAACACCACGATCCCGGGCGCGCCCTCGGGCACCGTCAGGTGTCCCCGCAGCTCCAGCGGACCCGCGCGCACATCCACCTCCCTGTCCCCGGGCAGGGCCTGCCCCGGCGGAGCACGGCGGGCACTCACCGGGCGGGCGAACGCCTCCTCCAGGCAGGCGACGACCTCGTCGTCGTCGGTCTGTGAGAAGTCGGCGTAGAACTGCCCGATCGCATAGAAGTGCGACGGCGTGTGCGAGCACACCAGTTCGTCGGCATCCGCACCCAGTCGCGCGCTCCAGTCGTGCGGTGCCACGGGAACCGCGAGCACGACCCGTGCGGCCCCGCGAGCACGGGCGATCTGACAGGCGGCACGCGCCGTCGAACCGGTGGCGACCCCGTCGTCGACGACCAGGACCGTGCGGCCCGCCAGGGCCGCCGGTTCGCGTCTGCCCCGGTATCGCCGCGCACGGCTCTCGAGCACCTCGAACTCGCGTGCCTCGGCCTCGGCCAGATCCTGCGGGGTGACACGCGTGGTGCGGACGACCTCGTCGTTGATCACGCGGACGCCGCCTTCGCCGATGGCCCCCATGCCCAGCTCCGGCTGGAACGGCACACCCAGTTTGCGCACCAGGCAGACGTCGAGCGGCGCGCCCAGAGCCTTGGCGACCTCCGCGGCGACCGGGACGCCTCCGCGAGGAAGCCCCAGCACCACGACGTCGGCACCTTGGAACTGCTTCAACAGGGCCGCCAGCCGTCGGCCGGCGTCTCGACGATCCAGGAAGAACACGATCCGACCTCCTTGCCCCGGGGCGACGCGGCGGGCCACGTGGTACGCATGCGCCCCGTCTTCCATCCTCACTCGGCGGAGAACGGATGCGCGCCGATCCTCACGGATATCCCCCGAGCCGGTCGGGCTGCGGAACCATCGCCCCGCCGCCGGCCCGCACTGCCTCCACCACCGCCTGGTGCAGGCGCCGGCTGTCCTGCCGAGAAGGGCACGGCACCGGGCTCCCGGTCAACGTGAACCACTGGGAGGTGCCGCTGTACTGGACCTTGACATCGGCCTGCTTGCCGTTCCAGGTGGTGTGCACGGTCAGGTCCCCGGTGACGCTCCCCGCCTCGTCGGTGCGAACACCTTCCCGCCCCGTGAACACCCCCGCAGTCGTCCATGACGCCCGGACCATGGTGATCAGCCTTCCTTCGCGAATGCGGCCTGTACGCCCTGGGTTCCGGCAGGGACACGGCGGTCCCTCCGGTTTCGTTCGCCACGAATCGGGTCAGGGCGCGGACCCTTTCGAGGAACTGTGCGGGGAAGGCGATGGTGCCTGGGGGCCATGGCTGGCTGTATGGCGACCGGCAGCTCGATGTCCTTCAGCTCCACCAACAGGACGTGGACGCCCCATCGCTGAGTGCGTCCGTCGAAGATGGAAACGGATTCCCAGGTTCCGGACATTGCGCAGTTTCCCTAAGCGGAACACGGCACCGCGCTGATATCTCCGGACGATCGCGACTCCGAGGTTCGGCACGGCACCCACCTCCTTGGGGCTCTCGCCTACATCGTGGCCCGGGCGCGTGCGGCGGGGCCCGTGCCATCCGGCCCGTCGGCAAGGGCCGAACGGCCCCTGTACACCGGGTCCGGGGTTCAGCGCCCGGTGCGGAGCACCGGTGCACCGAGCCGCCGGGCAGCGGTGCGCCAGGCCCGGGTCAGCGCGCTGTGCGTCATGGCGAGAGCCTGGCCCTGGGGCTGTTCGCTGCCCAGGCGCAGAGGTGCGCCGACGTGCACGTGGAATCGTGGGCGGCGCAGCGGAGCGGTGAGCAATCGGACCACTTGTTCGATCGGGCCGCCGGACGCCAGTACGCGGGCTCCGGCCTGTCCCTGTGAGGCGACTGAGCATCGGCCTTCAGGACGGCATCGGGTGCGAGACCGGTCGGCCGCTGCGAAGAGCGCGATCGACGTCCTCGCCGGTCGGCTTCCGCCGAGTGAATACGTCCTGCCCGACCACAGTGGACTCCCAGGCCTCCGCCGTGGCGGAGCGGGTCAGCAGCCAGGTGGTGAGAATACGGTCAGGATCGGCGAAGAACTGGCCGCTCCAGCTCGTGACGGATCCCACGTTGCCGTGCTCGTTGCGCCAGGCGATGGTCCAGCCGACAGCGATGCCGTTTCCCGGGCTCGTCGGTCCGTCGTGGCGTCCGGTGAGGAGGTACGTCCCCGGCGTGTGTCCCACGGCGGTGACGTACCGTCCGGTGACGGTACCCTCCGGGTGCGACTCGAGGTTCATGTGCGAACCGAACTCGTTGTACCACTCTCCGTCAATGGGCATGATCTCTCCCTGTTCAGGCCCGTGGGCGAATGACTGCCAGGGGGCACTGGGAGAACTGCAGGAGATGGTGGCTGACGGATCCCAGGGCCAGACCGCGGAAGCCGCCGAGGCCACGAGAGCCGACGACCAGGAGGTCGGCCCGGTCCGAGGCGCGGGCCAGCGCGATGACCGGTGACTCGTCGGGCAGCTCTTCCACCACCTCGACATCGGGATACTCCTCGCGCAGCGGAGCCAGCCACTTCTCCAGCGCCTGCCGCTGCTCCTCGGCCATGGCGTCCTGGGCCGCGCTGACATGGGCGTGCTGCCCTGGATGGCTCCAGGCGTGCACGGCCTGCAGCCGGCTGCCGCGGAGTGACGCCTGCTCGAAGGCATACGCCAGAGCGGCCCGGGAGTGCATCGACCCGTCGGCGCCGACCACGATGCGGCCGTGGCCGGTGGTGGCGTGGTTGACGATGACCACCGGGCAGGCCGCGTGACCGACCACCTGCAAGGCGACCGAACCGAGCAACAGACTTCCGAAGCCGCCCATGCCCTTCGCCCCGAGTACCACGGTGTGGGCGTGCTCGGCTTCGGCCAGCAGTACCGCTGCCGGGGTGCCCGAGGGGAGAGCGGATGTGACCTCCAGGTCCGGATGGGCTTCCCGCACGATGGCGGTGGCCTCGTCCACGACGCCCTGGTCCCAGTTGCGCGCCTCCTGGGCGCGCCCCTCTTCGGTGGTCGCGTAGGAGTGGAACAGGGGTAGGACGTGGATGATGCGCAAGGGGTACTGGCGCACAGTCGCCTCATGGGCGGCCCACACCAGAGCTCGCAGACTCCGCCCCGAGCCGTCGACTCCGACCACGATCGCACCAGTCATGAACCCTCCCGGGTGTACGGACGTCGGTGTTCGCCGCCGTTCGGTCTGTGGCTGGGTGACCGTGGCCATCGGCCTTGCCGCGCGAGCGACTCGGCCGCCGGCCGGTCAGGGAGTCGCACCGGTCTGCATGATCGCTCGGGCGATGGTCATGGTCCTCTGCCTCGTTGTGCGCGCTGAAGAGCCTGTCAACCCGCACCGCCGGGTGCGCGGTCGGGCGGAGTCGAGGCCCAGGCGACGGCGTCGTCGCGTTCTCCGTATCCGAACTGCCGTACTTCGGCTTGGACGAAGTGCTTCGCAAGGTGGGGCACGAGGCCGGCGAGCTTGCTGTCGGCCGCCAGCGCGATCCTCCTGACCTTGCGATGATGGTCACGGACGAAACGTATGTGCCTGAGCAGGCTTCCGATGTTCTCCCATCCCGGGAAGGCGCGAACGTGCACCACGACACCGGCCAGTTCGTCGTGGATTTCGAGCCAGCTGTCGGCTGTCTCTGCAAGCGCGTCGAAGTCCTGCACGCGCAAGGGCTGTTCGACCTCGATCACAAGAACCTTGGACTCGGCCAGGAGCTGGTGGGAGACCCCGGGCCCTTCGGGCAGGGAGACGAGCCAGCGCAGGGCCTCTTCGCGGTCCTGGCAGGCGAAGACGCGCACCGGACAGGGCATCAGGAAGCCCGCGAGCCGGGTCGACTGCCGGATCCAGCCGATGTCGCTGACGACGGCACACCCTTCGAACAGGCGCATCGCGCCGATCCCGACCTTGAGGTCCTCCCAGCCGGCCGCTGGGCTGAGCGACTGGAATTCCGGGCCGAACTCGTACAGGAGCCGGATACGGCGGTCTTCACTGCGCGCGTCGTCGACGAGCGGCTCGATCACCGCTTCGTAGTCGTCCTTCGACACCGTGCCGATCGCCCTGACGGCGTCGATCCCCGAGGGCACGTCCTGGACTCTGTCAAGCATGCCGTTCCTCTCAGCAGAGACCCACCCCTCCCGCCAGGCCGCCAGAATCGCCTCATACCACGATTTTTCTTGCTGTTCCATCATCGCAAGATGCCAAGATCTTCGCGACCGCGTTCCGGGTGTCCGTCCTGCTCGCCCCGCACCCCCGCAGGAATGCCGCCGGTGCGGCGCGGTCCGCAGGCTTTCAGGAGGGAAAGCCGTACCGTCCTTGGAGGCGGACGAAATGCGCGAGCGTGAGGATCCCCCGGCGTTCCAGCCCCGCCGCGGTGCGCAGGAAGGACACCACCTGCTCACGGCCTCCCGGCCCGACGGGCTGTACGAGGCGGCCGCCGAAGCGCAGCTGCTCGGTCAGCGGTGCCGGCACCTCCGGGAACGCGGCGGACACGATGACCGCGTCGTACGGAGCACGGTCCGCAACGCCGCCGCTGCCGTCCCCGATGCGCAGCTCGAGATTGCGAACACCCTGTCGGGCGAGATTGTGCCGTGCCTCCCGGCCGATCTGCGGCGACATCTCGATGGTCACCACGTCGGCGGCCAACCGGGCGAGCAGTGCGGTCTGGAAGCCGAACCCGGTGCCGATCTCAAGAACGTGCTCGTCCCCGCTCAGATCGAGGCCCTCGATCATCATGGCCGAGAGCGAGGGCTGGGTGGTCACCTGTCCGTGCCCGATCGGAATGGGCACGTCGTCGTAGGCGCGCGCTCGGTGGCCGGCGGGGACGAATGCCGCTCGGGGCGTCGCCCCTACGGCCTGGAGCAGGCGCTCGTCTCTGATGCCGGCAGCTCGAACGGCCCGTACGAGATCCTCGGGTGTCATGGCTTCCAGTACACCCTCGGGCCCCTGGGCCTCGCGCGTCGGCGGGGCCCGGTGACAACGCCGAGGTGCGACGCGGCTCCGTCCTGTCGTGGTGCCACCGGTCAGCCGCCTCACTGGCATGCCGGACGGGTCGGTTCCCAGACTTCCCCCAGCTCGCGTACCTCCGCTACGGCATCGGCACGGCACAGCGCGGCCGGCCCACCCCGGGACGACGTGATCAACACATGGCCGCTCCGGCGGCTGCGCCGGTTCCTGCGCAAGCCTTTCGAGTGAATGATCCAGAGACAATCTGGGCAGTTACTGATCGCACAGCGGTGCCTCATGCGTGCGCCGGTAGGTAAAAAGCAGGTCAGCGGGCGACAAGAGGTGACGACCAATGGCTGTGGTCCCATCTGCCGGCGTGGAGATCACATGGTCGGGCGATCCGGGGCTGTTCACGCCCTCCTCCGTGACCTGGCAGATGCACGGCGACCCCATGATGTGGGTCGCCGGGATCCGCGCGCTCTACCTGCAGGCCCTGCACCCGCGAGCGGTGCGCGGAGTCATGCAGAACTCCGACTTCCGGCAGGACGCCTGGGGACGGCTGATGCGCACCGCGAACTTCGTCGGGACGACGACTTACGGGACCACCGAGGCCGCCGAACGCGCCGGCGCCCGGGTGCGGAAGATCCACGCGATGCTGAAGGCGACTGATCCGGAGACGGGGGAGCGGTACGGCGTCGACGAACCCGAACTGCTGCTGTGGGTGCACTGCGCGGAGATCGACTCCTATCTGCACGTGCTGCGCCGATCCGGCTTCCCCCTCACCGACACCCAGGCCGACCGCTACATAGCCGAGCACCGGGTCAGCGCCCGCCTCGTAGGCCTCGACCCCGCCACCGTGCCCGGCGACACAGCCGCGCTGGCCGCCTACTTCGAGAAGGTACGGCCGCACCTGGCCGCGGGGGCCGAGGCACGCGAGGTGGACGACTTCCTGCTCCGCCCGCCGACGCACCCCCTGCTGGTGCCTGTGCGTGCGGTGCTGTGGCGGCGGGTGACGCACCTGGCGTACGCCGCGCTGCCGACGTACGCCCACGAGCTGTACGGCAGACCGGCCCCGGCCCCCGCCACAGTCACCCGGCGGCTGCGGGCCACGGGCGCCCTGCTGCGCGGCATTCCCGCACGTCTGCGCTGGCAACTGCCGCCCAAACACATCCTGCGCGCCATGGCGAGGCTCGGACCGGACGCACGTCCGGCACCGTACAAAGCCGGGCGCTAGGCCGCCTCACCGGACGAGAAGGGGGCCACATCGCCGAGCAGGCCGCCGCCGGGGTACGCAGGCCGTCGAGCTGTACCGGCGGTTGGGGACTCACGCCGGCAGCGGGCGTCCGGCGGACACCGGGCCGACACCGGCACGCCTCTGGCCGCCGTAGATCATCACGTGTTACGAAGAACCATGCCCCCACGCGAGCCATCCCGGAGCTACGACGTCGTCATCGTCGGCGGCGGCCACAACGGCCTCGTCGCCGCCGCCTACCTGGCCCGGGCCGGCCGGTCCGTGCTGGTGCTCGAACGGCTGGACCACACCGGCGGCGCCGCCGTCTCCACCCGCCCGTTCGCCGGGGTCGACGCCCGGCTGTCCCGCTACTCCTACCTGGTCAGCCTGCTGCCCAGGAAGGTCGTCCGAGACCTCGGCCTGAACTTCCGCGTCCGAGGACGCACCATCTCCTCGTACACCCCCGCGGAGCGGGCCGGACGGCCCACCGGGCTGCTGGTCGGCGGCGGCGAGCGGCGCACCCGGGAGGCCTTCGTCCGGCTGACCGGCGGCACCCGGGAGTACGAGGCGTGGCAGCGCTTCTACGGCATGACCGGTCGGGTCGCCCAGCGGGTGTTCCCGACGCTCACCGAGCCGCTGCCCACCCGCGACGAACTGCGCCGCCGCATCGACGACGAGACCGCCTGGCGCGCCCTGTTCGAGGAGCCGATCGGCGTCACGATCGAGGAGAGATTCGGCGACGACCTGGTGCGGGGCGTGGTCCTCACCGACGCGCTCATCGGCACCTTCGCCGACGCCCACGACACCTCCCTGGCACAGAACCGCTGCTTCCTCTACCACGTCATCGGCGGCGGCACCGGCGCCTGGGACGTCCCTGTCGGTGGCATGGGCGCCCTGACCGACGCCCTGGCCACCGCCGCCCGCCAGGCCGGCGCGGTGTTCGCGACCGGGCACGAGGCGGTACGCATCGACACCGACGGGCGCTCCGCCGAGGTCGGCTACCGCACGGCCGACGCCGAGGGGACCGTCACCGCCCGGCACGTCCTCGTGGGCGCGTCCCCGCGGGAACTCGCGGCACTGACCGGCGACCCCGCCCCGGTGTCCGCCGAAGGCGCCCAGCTCAAGGTGAACATGCTGCTCAAGCGGCTGCCGCGGCTGCGGGACCGCGACGTGGACCCGCGCGAGGCCTTCGCCGGTACCTTCCACATCGCCGAGGGCTACGCGCAACTGGCCACCGCACACGCCCAGGCCGCGTCCGGCGAACTCCCCGCAGCGCCCCCCTCGGAGATCTACTGCCACTCCCTGACCGACCCCACCATCCTCGGCCCCGAACTGGTGGAGCGCGGCTACCAGACCCTCACCCTCTTCGGTCTGCACACCCCCGCCCGGCTCTTCGCCCGCGACAACGACGCCGTCCGAGAGGAGCTGCTGAAGTCGACCCTCGCCCAGCTCGACGCCCACCTGGCCGAGCCGCTCGCCGACTGCCTGGCCACCGACGCGGAAGGCCGCCCCTGCATCGAGGCCAGGAGCCCGCTGGACCTGGAACGCGACCTGCGCCTGCCCGGCGGCAACATCTTCCACCGCGCCCTCGCCTGGCCCTACGCCCAGGAGGACACCGGCCGCTGGGGCGTGGAGACCCGGCACGCCAACGTCCTGCTGTGCGGGGCGGGCGCGGTGCGCGGGGGAGGGGTGAGCGGCGTACCCGGGCACAACGCGGCGATGGCGGTGCTCGAGTCCGTCTGAGGAAAATCTGACGGACTATCAGAAAGAGCCTTCCGTCCTCCGGGGGACTGCGGCATCCTGCGCCCCATGCAGACGGAGCTGAGCAAGAAACTGGGAGTCGAGCACGCCGTCTTCGGCTTCACGCCGTTCCCCGCCGTCGCCGCGGCCATCAGCCGGGCCGGCGGCTTCGGAGTGCTCGGCGCGGTCCGCTACACGGCCCCCGACGATCTCAAAGGCGACCTGGACTGGATCGAGGCGCACGTCGAGGGCAGGCCCTACGGGCTCGACGTCGTCATGCCCGCGAAGAAGGTGGAGGGGGTGACCGAGGCCGACGTCGAGGCGATGATCCCCGAGGGGCACCGCCAGTTCGTCAGGGACACCCTCGCCAAGTACGGCGTGCCCGAACTCGCCGAGGGCGAGCCGTCCGGGTGGCGCATCACCGGCTGGATGGAGCAGGTCGCCCGCACCCAGCTCGACGTGGCCTTCGACTACCCGATCAAGCTGCTCGCCAACGCCCTCGGCTCGCCGCCCGCGGACGTCGTCGACCGCGCCCACGACCAGGACGTGCTGGTGGCCGCGCTCGCCGGCAGCGCCCGGCACGCCCGCAAGCACCAGGAGGCGGGCATCGACATCGTCGTGGCCCAGGGTTACGAGGCGGGCGGCCACACCGGTGAGATCGCCTCCATGGTGCTGACCCCGGAAGTGGTCGAGGCCGTCGACCCGCTGCCCGTGCTGGCCGCGGGCGGCATCGGCAGCGGCCGGCAGGTGGCGGCCGCACTGACCCTCGGCGCCCAGGGCGTGTGGCTGGGCTCCCTGTGGCTGACCACCACGGAAGCGGACCTCCACTCGCCCGCCCTGACCCGCAAACTGCTCGCCGCGGGGTCCGGCGACACCGTCCGCTCCCGCGCGCTGACCGGGAAACCCGCACGCCAGCTCCGCACCGAATGGACCGACGCCTGGGACGACCCGGCGGGCCCCGGCACCCTGCCCATGCCGCTGCAGGGCCTGCTGGTCGCCGATGCGGTCTCCCGCATCCAGAAGTACGAGGTGGACCCGCTGCTCGGCACCCCCGTCGGCCAGATCGTCGGCCGGATGAACAGCGAACGCAGTGTGCGTGCCGTCTTCGACGACCTCACCCGCGGTTTCGAGCTGGCCGTCGACCGTCTGAACCGTATCGCCGGAAGGAGCGGCCAGTCGTGAGCACACCCCCAGCGGGCTTCTGGGCCCAGGCCACCGCCGACCCCGACCGCACGGTCCTCGTCGCCCCCGACGGCGAGGAGTGGACCGCCGGACGTCTGCACACGGCCGCCAACCGTCTCGTCCACGGCCTGCGCGCGGCCGGCCTGGAACGCGGCGATGCCTTCGCGGTCGTCCTGCCCAACGGCGTCGAGTTCCTCACCGCCTACCTGGCCGCCACCCAGGCCGGGTTCTACCTCGTCCCGGTCAACCACCACCTCGTCGGCCCCGAGATCGCCTGGATCGTCTCCGACTCCGGCGCCAAGGTCCTCGTCGCCCACGAGCGGTTCCAGGCCCCCGCCCGGCACGCCGCCGACGAGGCAGGCCTGCCCGTCACCCACCGGTACGCGGTCGGCACCGTCGAGGGATTCCGCCCCTACGCCGAACTCCTCGCCGGGCAACCGGAGTCGGCGCCCGCCGACCGCGAGCTCGGCTGGGTCATGAACTACACCTCGGGCACGACCGGACGACCGCGCGGCATCCGCCGCCCGCTGCCCGGCAAACGGCCCGAGGAGTCCTACCTCGGCGGCTTCCTCGGAATCTTCGGCATCAAGCCGTTCGACGGCAACGTGCACCTGGTCTGCTCGCCGCTCTACCACACCGCCGTCCTGCAGTTCGCGGGCGCGTCCCTGCACATCGGCCACCGCCTTGTGCTGATGGACAAGTGGACGCCCGAGGAGATGCTCCGCCTCATCGACGCGCACGGGTGCACCCACACCCACATGGTCCCCACCCAGTTCCACCGGCTGCTCGCCCTCCCCGAGGAGGTGCGCGCCCGGTACGACGTCTCCAGCATGCGGCACGCCATCCACGGCGCCGCCCCCTGCCCCGACCACGTCAAACGGGCCATGATCGACTGGTGGGGCCACTGCGTGGAGGAGTACTACGCGGCCAGCGAGGGCGGCGGTGCCTTCGCCACCGCCGAGGACTGGCTGAAGAAGCCCGGCACCGTCGGCAAGGCCTGGCCGATCAGCGAACTGGCCGTCTTCGACGACGACGGCAACCGGCTCCCGCCCGGTGAACTCGGCACGGTGTACATGAAGATGACCACCGGCGGCTTCGCCTACCACAAGGACGAGGCGAAGACGCGGAAGAACCGCATCGGCGACTTCTTCACCGTCGGCGACCTCGGCTGCCTCGACGAGGACGGCTACCTCTTCCTCCGCGACCGCAAGATCGACATGATCATCTCCGGTGGCGTGAACATCTACCCCGCCGAGATCGAGTCGGTGCTGCTCGCCCACCCCGCCGTCGCAGACGCCGCCGCCTTCGGCATCCCGCACGACGACTGGGGCGAGGAGGTCAAGGCGGTCGTGGAACCGGCCCCCGGCCACGAGCCGGGCCCCGCCCTCGCCGCCGCCCTCCTCGACCACTGCGCGGGGCAACTGGCCGGCTACAAACGCCCGAAGAGCGTCGACTTCATCACCGAGATGCCCCGCGACCCCAACGGCAAGCTGTACAAGCGGCGGCTGCGCGACCCGTACTGGGAGGGCCGCACCCGGCCGGTGTGACCCGCGTCCCGGCCCGTACTCCGCCCGTCTCCTTGACCTGCCTCGCGAGCGGCCCGAAGATCAGGTGGCATGACGCAGGTTCAGGGCAGCACGGTCGACGGGGTGCTGCGGCGCAGCGCCCGCCGCACCCCGGCACGTGTCGCGGTCGAGTACGGCGAGCGCGCGTGGACGTACGAGGAACTCGACGACGCCGTCTCCCGCGCGGCATCCGTACTCCTCGGCGAGGGCCTCGCCCCCGGTGACCGGGTCGGCGTCTACGGCCACAACTCCGACGCCTGTCTGATCGCCTTCCTGGCCTGCTCCCGCGCGGGCCTCGTCCACGTGCCGGTCAACCAGAACCTGACCGGCGACGACCTGGCGTACGTCATCCGTCAGTCGGGCAGCGGCCTGGTGCTCGCCGACCCGGACATCGCCGGCCGGCTGCCGGACGGCGTACGGGTGTTGCCGCTGCGCGACGCCGGCGACTCCCTGCTGGCGCGGCTGGTGGACACGGCGCTGTACGACGGTCCGGAACCGCGCACCGAGGACCTGGTGCAACTGCTGTACACCTCGGGTACCACCGCCCTGCCCAAGGGCGCGATGATGACCCACCGGGCGCTGGTGCACGAGTACCTGAGCGCCATCGCCGCGCTGGACCTGAGCGCCGGGGACCGGCCGGCGCACGCTCTGCCGCTGTACCACTCGGCCCAGCTGCACGTCTTCCTGCTGCCCTACCTCGCCGTGGGGGCGACGAACATCATCCTCGACGCGCCGGACGGGGACCGCCTGTTCGACCTGATCGAGACGGGCCGCGTGGACAGCCTGTTCGCCCCGCCCACCGTGTGGATCGGGCTGACGAACCGTCCCGACTTCGCCACCCGCGACCTCGGCGGCCTGCGCAAGGCGTACTACGGGGCGTCGATCATGCCCGTCCCCGTCCTGGAGCGGATGCGTGAACGGCTGCCGGAACTGGCCCTGTACAACTGCTTCGGCCAGAGCGAGATCGGCCCCCTGGCCACCGTCCTCTCACCCGACGAGCACAAGGGCCGGCTGGACTCCTGCGGGCGGACCGTGCTGTTCGTGGACGCGCGGGTGGTCGACGAGAACGGCGAGGAGGTGCCCGACGGCTCGCCCGGCGAAATCGTCTACCGCTCACCGCAGTTGTGCGAGGGCTACTGGGACAAGCCGGAGGAGACGGCCGAGGCCTTCCGTGACGGCTGGTTCCACTCGGGGGACCTGGCGGTGCGGGACGCGCACGGCTACTTCAGAATCGTCGACCGGGTGAAGGACGCCATCAACTCCGGTGGTGTGCTGGTCGCCTCCCGGCAGGTGGAGGACGCGCTGTACACGCACGAGGCCGTGGCCGAGGCGGCCGTGATCGGCCTGCCCGACGAACGGTGGGTGGAGGCCGTCACGGCGGTCGTCGTCCGGCGCGCAGAGGTCACCGAGGAGGAACTGATCGCCCACACGCGGGAGAAGCTCTCCTCCTTCAAGGCGCCCAAGCGCGTGCTGTTCGTGGACGAACTGCCGCGCAACGCCAGCGGCAAGATCCTCAAGCGGGAGCTGCGGGACCGGTTCGGCGGCTGACCGTCACCGCCCTCTCGGCCGGTTCCGGAGACCTACCGGGGGCGCAGGTCCACGATGCGGCGGATCTTGCCCACCGAGCGCTCCAGCGACTCCGGTTCGACGATCTCGACGGCGACGGACACACCGATGCCGTCCTTCACCGCCGCCGCGATGTCCCGGGCCGCCGCGTCCCGCGCCTCCGGCGTCGCGCCGGGCCGGGCCTCGGCCCGTACGGTGAGCGAGTCCAGGCGGCCCTCGCGGGTGAGCCGCAACTGGAAGTGCGGGGCGACACCCGGGACGCGCAGCACGATCTCCTCGATCTGCGTCGGGAACAGGTTCACCCCGCGCAGGATCACCATGTCGTCACTGCGGCCGGTGACCTTGGCCATCCGCCGGAACACCCGGGCGGTACCCGGCAGCAGCCGGGTCAGGTCACGGGTGCGGTACCGGATCACCGGCATCGCCTCCTTGGTCAGCGAGGTGAGGACCAGTTCGCCCTCCTCGCCCTCCGGCAGCACCTCGCCCGTGACGGGGTCGACGACCTCCGGGAAGAAGTGGTCCTCCCAGATGTGCAGACCGTCCTTGGTCTCCACGCACTCCTGGGCCACCCCGGGGCCGATCACCTCGGACAGCCCGTAGATGTCGACGGCGTCGATCGCGAACCGTTCCTCGATCTCCCTCCGCATCTCCTCGGTCCAGGGCTCGGCACCGAACACACCGACCCGCAGTGAGGTGGAACGGGGGTCCACGCCCTGCCGTTCGAACTCGTCGAGCAGCGTGAGCATGTAGGACGGCGTGACCATGATGACCCCGGGCCGCAGGTCCTGGATCAGCCGGACCTGCCGGGCCGTCATACCGCCGGACGCCGGGACGACCGTACAGCCCAGCCGCTCGGCACCGTAGTGGGCGCCCAGCCCGCCGGTGAACAGCCCGTACCCGTAGGCCACATGGATCGTGTCTCCGGGCCGGCCGCCCGCCGCCCGGATGGAGCGGGCCACCATGTCGGCCCACATCGACAAGTCGTTCTCCGTGTAACCCACCACCGTGGGGTGCCCGGTGGTGCCGCTGGAGGCGTGGATACGGCGGATCCGCTCCCGGGGCACGGCGAACATCCCGTACGGGTAGTTCTCCCGCAGGTCGGACTTGGTGGTGAAGGGGAAACCGTGCAGATCGGCAAGCGAGCGGCAGTCCTCCGGGCGGACCCCTGCCTTGTCGAAGGACTCCCGGTAGAAGGGCACGTGGGCGTAGGCGTGCCGCAGGGACGCCTGGAGCCGCTCCAGCTGCAACGCCCGCAGCGCCGGCGCGTCCAGCCGTTCACCCGCGTCGAGCAGGTCCCTCGCCTCCACCATGGTCTTCTCCCTCAGCCGCGCCGCCCTCTCGACCGATCGTTCGGTCGAGCCCTCGGGATCAGTCAACGCCGCCCGGCCCGCCCCCGGCAAGAGGTCCGGCCGCACCCGGGAGAACTCCGTTGCGGCCGGCCGGGCCGCGGCCCATGATCGGCACCATGCCGACCTTCACCGCGCCCGACGGTACCGAGCTCGCCTATCACCTCCGTGGTGAGGGGGAGCCGCTCGTCGTCCTGCCGGGCGGGCCGATGCGAGCCTCCGTCTACCTCGGCGACCTGGGCGGCCTGACCGCCCGCCGCCGGCTCGTCCTCCTGGACCTGCGGGGGACCGGCGACTCCGCGCCGCCCGTGGACCCGGCGACGTACCGGTGCGACCGCATGGTCGACGACGTGGAGGCGTTGCGCGCCCATCTGGGGCTGGAGCGCATGGACCTGCTCGCGCACTCGGCGGCCGGCAGTCTGGCGATGCTGTACGCGGCGCGGTGTCCGACCCGGGTGCGGCGGCTCGCACTGGTCACCCCCAACCCGACGGCCCTCGGCATGCGGGCCACCGTCGAGGAACGGCTCGCGGCCGCCCGGTCCCGGGCGGAGGAGCCGTGGTTCGAGAGGGCGCTCCCGGCGCTGGAGGCCCTGCTGGCGGGGGACGGCGAGTTCGATCTCGCGTGCGTGCCCTTCTTCTACGGGCGCTGGGACGAGGCGGCACGGGGCCACGACGCGGCCACCGAGGAGCAGACCAACGAGGAAGCGGCCGACGTCTACTTCTCCGACGGCGCCTTCGCCCCCGACGCGACCCGCGCCGCGCTCGCCGCCCTGACCGCCCCGGTCCTCGTCCTCGCCGGCGAGCTGGACGGCAACCCCCACCCCGAGCTCGCCCGCCGCACCGCCGAGGCCTTCCCGCACGGCGCACTCGCGGTCCAGCCCGGCGCCGCCCACTATCCGTGGCTCGACGACCCGGAGTGGTTCGTCCGCCGGGTCGCCGCCTTCCTCCGCACACCGGCGTAGCCCGGGTTACCGGTCCGCCGCCACCGCCGTCTCCCGCGCCCACCGGTAGTCGGCCTTGCCGCTCGGTGACCGCTGGATGGACTCCGTGATCACCAGCTGGCGGGGGACCTTGTACCCGGCCAGCCGGGTACGGCAGTGGGCCTGGATCTCGGCCAGGGACGGCCGGACGGAGCCCTCGCGCAACTGCACCACCGCCGCGACGTGATGGCCCCAGGTGGCGTCCGGCACACCGGCCACCAGGGCGTCGTACACGTCCGGATGCGACTTCAGCGCCTGCTCGACCTCCTCCGGGTACACCTTCTCGCCGCCCGTGTTGATGCACTGGGAGCCGCGCCCGAGGACGGTGACGACGCCCTGCTCGTCGACGGTCGCCATGTCACCGAGCAGCACCCAGCGCCGGCCGTCCCGCTCGAAGAAGGTCTCGGCGGTTTTCCGCGGGTCGTTGTAGTAACCGAGCGGCACGTGACCGCATTGCGCGACACGCCCGATCTCACCGGCGGCCACCGGCTCGTACGTGGCCGGGTCCACCACCGTGGTACGGGAGTTGACCCGGATACGGAAACCGCGCTCGGGGCCGGAGTCGTCCGTCGCCGTTCCGTTGAACCCGGATTCGGAGGAGCCGAAGTTGTTCAGCAGCATGGCGTTCGGGACGAGCTCCCGGAACTGGAGGCGCACGGTCTCCGACATGACCGCCCCCGACGAGGAGACGCTGAACATGGAGGAGCAGTCCGTGCCCTTCATGGGCCCGCTCAGCGCGTCGATGAGGGGGCGCAGCATCGCGTCGCCCACCAGGGACATGCTGGTGACCCGCTCCTTCTCGATGGTGCGTAGAACCTCCTCGGGGACGAACTTGCGGTGGATGACGACCCGTTGCCCGAAGTTGAAACCGATGAACGCGGTGAGGGTGGAGGTGCCGTGCATCAGCGGGGGAGTGGGGAAGAACGTGATCCCCGAGCCGCCCGCCGCCACCCGCTCGGCAAGTTCCTCCGGCCTCTTCACCGGTTCGCCGGTCGGTGCCCCGCCGCCCAGACCGGCGAAGAACAGGTCTTCCTGACGCCACATCACCCCCTTGGGCATCCCGGTGGTCCCGCCGGTGTAGATGATGAACTGGTCGTCGCCCGAACGCTCCGGGAAGCCCCGCTCGGGCGACCCCCCGGCCTCGGCCTCGGGGAACGGGACGGCGCCGGGCACCTCGGCCGGCCCGCCCACCACCAGCAGGTGCCGCAGCTTCGGCGCACGCGGCAGCGCCGCCGCGACGCGGCCGCCGAACTCCGCGTCGAAGACCAGCGCGACCAGATCGGCGTCCCGGTACAGGTAGACCAGTTCCTCCTCGACATAGCGGTAGTTGACGTTCACCGGCACGATCCGGGCCTTGAGGCAGCCCAGTACCGTCTGCAGGTACTCGACGCCGTTGTAGAGATGAAGGCCCAGGTGCTCACCCGGCCGTATCCCGCGGTCGATCAGATGGTGGGCGATCCGGTTGGCGGCGGCGTCCAGTTCCGCGTACGTCAGACGGTGCTCCGCGCCCGTGCCGGGGTGGTCGATGTACACGAGCGCCTCACGGTCGGGAACCGCGTCGACGACGGACTCGAACAGATCGGCAAGGTTGTACTCCACCGCTCCTCCTGACCCCGGGCAGTCGTACCTGGCATCTGTCGGCTCGCCGGTCATCAGAGCAAAGGGCGCGGCAAGTGTGAAGAGCTCCCGACGAGAAATCTGACTGCCTGTCAGAAAACCCTTGAAGTGCCCCCTCCACTACTGCAACCTGTTCTCGTTCTGTCAGAGGGGAGATGGGCGATGGGTGGAACCGAACACCTCACCGTGCGGCGCGAAGGCGCCACACTGGTGCTCACGCTCAACCGGCCCGAGGCCAGGAACGCGCTCTCGTTGTCGATGCTCGTCGGCCTGTACGACGGCTGGCTCGCGGCCGACGAGGACGACGCGGTCCGCTCCATCGTGCTCACCGGAGCAGGCGGCGCCTTCTGCGCCGGGATGGACCTCAAGGCACTGGCCGGCCAGGGCATGGAAGGACAGCACCACCGGGACCGGCTCAAGGCCGACCCCGACCTGCACTGGAAGGCGATGCTGCGCCACCACCGACCGCGCAAGCCGGTGATCGCCGCCGTGGAGGGCCACTGTGTCGCGGGCGGCACGGAGATCCTGCAGGGCACCGACATCCGGGTCGCGGGCGAGTCCGCCACCTTCGGCCTGTTCGAGGTCAGGCGCGGCCTGTTCCCGATCGGCGGCTCCACGGTCCGGCTGCAACGCCAGATCCCGCGCACCCACGCCCTGGAGATGCTGCTCACCGGACGGCCGTACACCGCCCGGGAGGCCGCCGCCATCGGACTCGTCGGGCACGTCGTCCCCGACGGCACGGCACTCGGGAAGGCGCTGGAGATCGCCGAACAGGTCAACGCCTGCGGCCCGCTGGCCGTGGAGGCCGTCAAGGCGTCGGTGTACGAGACCGCCGACATGACCGAAACCGACGCTCTGGCCGCCGAACTGAAGCGCGGCTGGCCCGTCTTCGACACCGCCGACGCCAAGGAAGGCGCCCGCGCCTTCGCGGAGAAACGGCCCCCCGTATACAAGCGCGCCTGACCCCTGAGGAGAGCCTTCCATGCCAGACGTCCTCAAAGCGCCCCTCGTCGTGGAGTTCCCCTTCACCCGCTCCCTCGGCCCCGTCCAGAGCGCCTTCCTGACCGGACTGCGCGAACGCCTCGTCCTGGGGGTGCGCACCGGTGACGGACGCGTCCTCGTCCCGCCCGTCGAGTACGACCCGGTGACCGCTGAAGAGATCCGCGACCTCGTCCATGTGGCCTCCACCGGCACGGTCACCACCTGGGCCTGGAACCACGAACCCCGCCGCGGCCAGCCCCTCACCACCCCCTTCGCCTGGGTGCTGGTCCGCCTCGACGGCACCGACACCGCCCTGCTGCACGCCCTCGACGCCCCCGGCCCCGACGCCGTGCACACCGGCATGCGGGTCCGGATCCGCTGGGCCGAGGAGCGCTCCGGCGCCATCACCGACATCGCCTGCTTCGAGCCGTACGACGGCGACGACACCGAAGTCACCGTTCACGCGGGCGACTTCGAGGAGCCGGTCACCGGCATCGTCGCCCACGCCCGCCTCGACTACACCTACTCGCCGGGCCGCGCCCAGTCCGCCTACATCAACGCCCTCTCCGGCCGGCGCACCTTCGGGGAGCGCTGCCCGTCCTGCCGCAAGGTGTACGTCCCGCCGAGGGGCGCCTGCCCCACCTGCGGGGTCGCCACCACCGAACAGGTCGAGGTCGGCCCCCGCGGCACGGTCACCACCTTCTGCATCGTCAACATCAAGGCGAAGAACCTCGACATCGAAGTGCCCTACGTCTACGCGCACATCGCCCTCGACGGCGCCGGCCTCCCCCTGCACGGCCGCATCGGCGGAATCCCCTACGACCAGGTGCGGATGGGCCTGCGGGTCGAACCGGTGTGGACCGAGGGGGCCCGCTACCCCGACCACTACCGGCCGACCGGCGAACCCGACGCGGACTACGAGACGTACAAGGAGCTGATATGACGCGGGACATCGCGGTCGTCGCCTTCGCACAGACCGACCACCGGCGCACCAGCGACGAGCTCTCCGAGGTGGAGATGCTCATGCCCGTGCTGCACGAGGTCCTGGACCGGACCGGGCTGAAGACCGCCGACATCGACTTCACCTGCTCCGGCTCCAGCGACTACCTCGCCGGCCGCGCCTTCTCCTTCACCCTCGCCCTCGACGGTGTGGGTGCCTGGCCGCCGATCTCCGAGTCCCACGTCGAGATGGACGGCGCGTGGGCGCTGTACGAGGCGTGGACCAAACTGCTCACCGGCGACGCCGACACCGCCCTCGTCTACTCGTACGGCAAGTCCTCGCCCGGCTCCGTGCGCGACGTGCTCACCCGGCAGCTCGACCCCTACTACGTCGCCCCGCTCTGGCCCGACTCCGTCGCCCTGGCCGCACTCCAGGCGCAGGCGCTCATCGACGCCGGGCAGACCGACGAGCCGGCGCTCGCCGCGATCGGGGCGCGCAGCCGGGCCGACGCCACCGCCAACCCGCACGCCCAGCTGAGGGGTTCGCTGCCGCAGGGCGACTACCTGGTACGGCCGCTGCGCACCGGCGACTGCCCGCCCATCGGGGACGGGGCAGCCGCCGTGATCCTGGCGGCCGGGGACCGGGCCCGCGAACTGTGTGCTCGGCCCGCCTGGATCCGGGGCATCGACCACCGCATCGAGGCCCACGCCCTCGGGGTGCGCGACCTGACCGACTCGCCGTCCGCCCGGCAGGCCGCCGAGAAGGCGGGGGCCTTCGAACGGCCCGTGGACACCGCGGAGTTGCACGCACCGTTCAGTTCCCAGGAAGTCGTACTGCGCAGGGCGCTGCGGCTCGACGACAGCGTCACCGTGAACCCCTCCGGAGGAGCCCTCGCCGCCAACCCGATCATGGCCGCCGGACTGATCCGCATCGGCGAGGCCGCCGCCCGCATCCACCGCGGCGCCAGTGACCGGGCGCTCGCCCACGCCACCTCCGGCCCCTGCCTGCAACAGAACCTGGTCGCCGTCCTCGAGGGGGATCCCCGATGAGCAAGGAGCCCGTGGCCGTCACAGGGATCGGCCAGACCAAGCACGTGGCGGCCCGCCGGGACGTGTCGATCGCCGGACTCGTCCGGGAGGCCGCCGGACGAGCCCTGGAGGACGCCGAGTTGACGTGGGCCGACATCGACGCCGTGGTCATCGGCAAGGCGCCCGACTTCTTCGAGGGCGTCATGATGCCCGAGCTGTACCTCGCCGACGCGCTCGGCGCGGTCGGCAAGCCGATGCTGCGGGTGCACACGGCCGGTTCCGTCGGCGGGTCGACCGCCCTGGTCGCCGCGAACCTGGTCGCCGCCCGGGTCCACGGCACCGTGCTCACCCTCGCCTTCGAGAAGCAGTCCGAGTCCAACGCCATGTGGGGGCTGTCCCTGCCCATCCCCTTCCAGCAGCCGCTGCTCGCGGGCGCGGGCGGCTTCTTCGCCCCGCACGTACGCGCCTACATGCGGCGCAGCGGAGCCCCCGACACGGTCGGCTCCCTGGTCGCCTACAAGGACCGGCGCAACGCGCTGAAGAACCCCTACGCCCACCTCCACGAGCACGACATCACCCTGCAGAAGGTCCAGGCCTCACCCATGCTGTGGGACCCGATCCGCTACTCCGAGACCTGCCCGTCCTCCGACGGCGCCTGCGCGATGGTGCTCACCGACCGGGCCGGCGCGGCCCGCGCGCCCCGGCCGCCCGCCTGGCTGCTCGGCGGCGCGATGCGCAGCGAGCCCACCCTGTTCGCCGGAAAGGACTTCGTCTCCCCGCAGGCCGGCAAGGACTGCGCCGCCGACGTCTACCGGCAGGCCGGCATCGCCGACCCGCGACGGGACATCGACGCCGTCGAGATGTACGTGCCGTTCTCCTGGTACGAGCCCATGTGGCTGGAGAACCTCGGCTTCGCCGACGAGGGCGAGGGCTGGAAACTCACCGAGTCCGGCGTGACCGAACTCGACGGGGACCTGCCCGTCAACATGTCGGGCGGCGTGCTGTCCACCAACCCGATCGGCGCCTCCGGGATGATCCGTTTCGCCGAGGCCGCCCTCCAGGTCCGCGGACAGGCCGGGGAACACCAGGTGGAGCGGGCCCGGAAGGTGCTCGGGCACGCCTACGGCGGCGGATCGCAGTTCTTCTCCATGTGGCTCGTGGGTTCCCGGCCGCCCGACTCCTGAAAGTCCCGCTCACGTGGCCTGTCGGCGGTCGTGACCGATCGATAGGCTGGCCGCGGACGACGAACCGGGAGGAGCACGGACGTGGCCGAGAGCACCACCCAGCAGAAGCCGCTCATGGGCTGGGACAAGCCGGAACTGGACCTCAGCAGCGCCGAGTGGCGGTCCAGCAGCCGAGGCCTGGGAGATGTCCAGATCGCCTTTGTCGAGGGATTCATCGCGATGCGCAACAGTGACCGCCCGGAGAGCCCTTCCCTGATCTTCACCCCCGCGGAGTGGGGCGCCTTCGTCTCCGGCGCCCGGGAGGGGGAGTTCGATCTCACCTAGGCCTGTCCTCGGGACAGGCCCAGTCGGCCGAACGGGACAGGCGGCGGCCGGAGGGGACGTATGAGACGCCGCCCACACGGCGCCGAACGCGTCCGGGCACGTACCATGGCCGCATGTCGTTCCTCCGCCGCCGCAGCGCCACTCCCGCCGGGCCCGACTTCGACGTACTGGCCATGGACCCGGGCGACTGGCCCGGCAACCTGGGCGCCGGACTGCTGCCCGCCCCCGACGGCAGCTGCCAGGGCGTCTTCCTGCGCTACGACCTGTTCGGCGGCCGAGGCCCGGCCATGATCATCGGCAACCTTCCGGAGGGCTCCCCGGCCCGTGAGGTCGCCGACGGCGAGATCCCCTTCGAGGTGGCCCAGCTGCTGCTGGCGCTGGAGAACGACGACGAGGTCACCGTCACCGGCACCGAGGACATGCCGGTGCTCCAGGGCGACAACCTGCTGATCGTGCGTCGGCTGAAGCTCTCCGAGAGCCGGATCTCCTGCGTGCAGTTCGACCGCAGCGACGGCGTCCTGGTCACCATCGCCGCCTGGGACCGCCCCATCACGGACGACCTGTACGCCCTGCTGAAGCCGCTCCCGGCGGAGCTGTTCCAGCAGGGCTGAACCGGCTATCCGGCGGACGGCTCCACCTTGACGTCGGCGGCGCGCACGAATTCCACCCGGTGGCCGAACTGGATCTCGTAGTACAGGTCCTTGCCGACCACGACCCGGTGCGAGTCCGTGGTGAAGGTGACCGAGTAGAAGTACTCGCCGGGCAGCACGTCACCGACCACGTACCGCTGCCCCGCCGGCAGGGTGTACGGCAGCGGTGACACCGACTGGACCGGCACCCCCGCCGGGTACGCCTCCTTCTCCGGGTACGCGCGGCCGTACACCGGCACGCTCTCCACACCCTCCTTCGGCGTGACGACCAGACCGGCGGCGTTCACCGCCGTCGGCTCGTACCGCGGGTTGCGGAACCAGGCCTTCTGCCCCAGGTACCAGATCGCCGTCCAGTCGCCCCAGCTGTCGGCCACCGCGAACTGCTGGCCGGTCGACACCCGCGAGGACAGGTCGTTCACCCCGGTGGTCGGCTGCGTACCCAGGCCGACGTCCTTGATCAGGGCGGAGTTCTCGTCATGGTCGGAGTACAGCCGCACCTCGCTCGAGCCGTGCGCCGGGCACGGCTCGCCCTTGGTGACGCAGCCCGTGTACACCGGCTGGTTCGCCGTGTAGTCCGGCCGGATCGTCACCAGTCCGCCCCTCTTGCCCGCGGTGCGGTGGAGGGGGCGTCCGAGCAGCTCGAAGTAGTGCCGCCAGTCCCAGTAAGGTCCCGGGTCGGTGTGCATGCCGGGGATGTAGGACGCGGTCGGACCCGGCACGGTGTCGTGGCCGAGGATGTGCTGCCGGTCCAGGGGGATGCCGTACCGCTTCGACAGGTACCTCACCAGCCGGGCCGAGGACCGGTACATCGCCTCCGTGTACCAGGCGTCCGGCGCGGCGAGGAAGCCCTCGTGCTCGATGCCGACCGACTTGGCGTTCACGTACCAGTTGCCCGCGTGCCAGGCCACGTCCTTCGCCTTCACGTGCTGGGCGATCAGACCGTCGGTGGAGCGGATGGTGTAGTTCCAGGACACGTAGGTGGGATCCTGGACCAGGTTCAGGACCCCGTCCCATGCGCCCTCGGTGTCATGGATGACGATGTACCTGATGCTCTGCGACCCCGGGCGGTCGCCCAGGTCGTGGTTGCCGTAGTCGTTGTCCCCGAACTCGGCGTACGGCGCCGGGACCCACTCGCACGACACCTTCCTCGGACACTCCGTGCCGTCGTCGGGGACCGTGCGCAGCCCCGTCCGCTCCAGTTGGGCGGTGTCCGGGTTCAGCCGCGGCCGGGCGGCCAGGGCGACCGACTCGCCCGTGTCGGTGGTGCGCCGCTCACCGGTGCGCAGCACGTCGTAGACGTCGTTCGCGTACGCCGCCGCCGTCGCGTGGTCGTCGGCTCCGGAGAAACGGGCCACCGCGCCGTACCAGTCGGCCGGATCCGGGCTCAGCGGCTCGCCCAGGTCCTTCTGGGCGGCGGCGAGCAGGGCGGCACCGCCGGCCACGTTGGCCGCCGGGTCGGTGCGCAGCTTCCCGGCGGGGATGCCGGTCAGACGGGCCGCCTTCGGCAGCGTCTCCAGACGGGCGGGCGGCGAAGCGGAGCCTGCCGGGCCCCGCGGCGTGGGGTGCAGGGCCGCGCGGGCGGCGTCGCCGCGGGGGTCCTCGGTGCCCTGGGCGAGGTGCTCGGTCGTGGCCAGCGCGGTGCGCGCGTCGGTGAGGTGCATCGGGCCGTAGCCGCCGGTGACGCTCGGCGCTCCGGCGTGCGCGTCCCAGCGGGACTGCAGATAGGAGACGGCCAGCAGGACGCTCTGCGGAACCTGGTACTCGGTCGCGGCGGAGGCGAACGCGCGCTGCAACACACCGGTGGCGGACTGCGTGGCGCTCTGCGACGGGGCCGCGCCCAGCAACGGGATCAGAAGGGCGGCGGAGGAGGCGGCCACGGCCGTCCTTCGCCTGTGTCTGCTGCCGGCGGTGGGCGTCTGGTCGGGGGCGGATCCTCGCAAAGCGGCCTCCTGGGACGGACGGGCGTGCGGGGCCGAACGGTGGGTCAGTGGTACCCGCTGGCCGACGATCCGTCAATCATGCCCGGGAAAGGGGAATTTCCCATGTCAGGCAGGCTCGCGAGGGTTTCGTGGCGGAGGCCCGCGGGCCTGCGTGGCGTCAGTGGAGTACACCAATGCCCGTCTCGCGGGTCCCGGCACGGCAAGGTCCGCGGTGCGCCGCCGCTCATGGCGCACCGCGGAGCCCGTGCCCCCGTCAGCGAGTGCCGACCGCCGCGCGTACCGCCCTGCGGGCGAGCTGGCAGTCGTCGTGCAGCCGCCTGAGCAGCAGCCGCTGTTCCTCGCCGGACGGCGCGGCGCCCGGGTGGACCGCGCCCGGGTGGGCCATGCCCGGTGCCGCCGGGGGCGTGTCGTGCATCGAGCGCTGTACGGCCGTCTCGTACGTACGGATCTCACGCGTCAGGACCAGCATCAGGTTCACCAGGAAGGCGTCCCGCGAGGCGGGACCCGCCGACTGGGCGAGCTGGCTGATCTGCCGCCGGGCCGCCGGCGCGTCACCGAGGACCGACCACAGCACCGCCAGGTCGTACCCCGGCAGGTACCAGCCGGCGTGGTCCCAGTCCACCAGCACTGGACCGGCCGGTGACAGGAGGATGTTCGACAGCAGCGCGTCGCCGTGGCAGAACTGCCACATGCCCTGGCGGCCCGCCGCGTGCGCGATGCCGTGCATGAGCTTCTGCAGGTCGCCCAGGTCGCGGTCGGTGAGCAGCCCCAGCTCGTGGTACCGGGTGATGCGAGCCGCGTACTCCAGGGGCCGGTCGAAGGTGCCCGCCGGGGGCCGCCAGGCGTTCAGCCGGCAGATCGCGGCGAGCGCCGCCCGGATGTCCGCCCGGGGCGGGGCCTCCACCGGGTGCCGCTGGAGGGCCGCCACCCGGCCGGGCATCCGCTCGATGACCAGGGTGCAGTTGTCCGGATCCGCCGCGATCAGTCTCGGCACCCGGATCGGCGGCCGATGCCGGACGAACGAGCGGTATGCGGCTATTTCGTGCTTGCTCCGCTCCGCCCAGGCGGGGGAGTGGTCCAGGAGGCACTTGGCGACGGCCGTGCTCCGCCCCGTCGTGCCGACGAGGAGCACGGACCGACCGCTGCGGCGCAGCACCTGCACCGGAGCGAACTCCGGGCAGATCCGGTGCACCGAGGCGATCGCGGTGCGCAACTGTGCCCCCTGGGGGCCGGACAAGTCGAGTCTCCCGCTGAGCGGTTGAGTGCCGGGCCCGCCGGCGCGCCGCGGCCGGCCGACACCGAGCACGGGTGGCCCTGGTCGCGCCGCGGGGTCCAGATAGGGGCCGCTGCCCGCCGGGCGGGCACGCAGCGGCCTGGGCGGGGCGGACACGGAGGACGATGCTGCGTACATGGGCGGAAACAGATCCCTTCGTGTGCCTGCGGTGCCTGCCTTGGTGACGCCTCGCGCACAACCCGGCCCGGTCGCCCGGGTGCATCCTGGGGAATGCTCCCGTCATATGAACCGGCGAACCGGGTCGGGGTGGCGCGTTCCTACCTGACACCCGGTGACCAGTGGCACACCATCTGGCGCACCCTGGCGAACCCTGGCGAATAGTCGCCCGGCAACCACCACGGGGCTACTGTCAAGTCAGCCGAGAACCTGGGGGCTTGACGTGAGCGGAGTACCCAACACCCGCCTGGCGGACCTGTTCGGCCTGGCCGGCTGGTCCAAGGGCGAACTCGCGAGGCTGGTCAACAAGCAGGCGGCGGCCATGGGCCACCCCCAGCTGGCGACCGACACCTCCCGGGTGCGGCGGTGGATCGACACGGGGGAGATCCCGCGCGATCCGGTGCCGCGGGTGCTGGCGGCTCTGTTCACCGAGCGTCTCGGCCGTGTCGTGACCATCGAGGACCTCGGTCTGGTACGGCACGGGCGTGCGGGGAAACGGCAGGGCGGCGGGAATGTGGAACATCCCGACGGTGTGCCGTGGGCGCCCGAACGGACCGCCGCGGTCCTCACCGAATTCACGGGAATGGACCTCATGCTCAACCGACGCGGCTTGGTGGGCGCGGGTGCCGCGCTCGCCGCCGGATCCGCACTCAGCAGCGCCATGCACGACTGGCTGCACACCGATCCGACCCTGAGGGCCGACGCCCCTGTCCTCGACGACCCCCTGCACGCCGATCCCGCCGGGTTCGACCGCTACGAGGCCGCCCCCATCGGGTCTCAGGAGATCGAGGAACTGGAGCGCTCGGTGGAAGTGTTCCGGGCCTGGGACGCGGCCCGCGGCGGCGGGCTGCAGCGGAAGGCGGTGGTCGGCCAGCTCAACGAGGTGGGCGGCATGCTCGCCTACCGGCACCCCGACCACCTCCAGCGGCGCCTGTGGGGCGTCGCCGCCAACCTCGCCGTACTCGCCGGCTGGATGTCCCACGACGTCGGCCTGGAACCCACGGCCCAGAAGTACTTCGTCATCGCCGCCCACGCCGCGAGAGAGGGCGGTGACCGGCCGCGCGCCGGGGAGGCGCTCTCCCGGGCGGCTCGCCAGATGGTGCACCTCGGCCGGCCCGACGACGCACTCGACCTGATGAAACTCGCCCGGTCCGGCTCCGGCGACGAGGTGCTGCCCCGTACCAGGGCGATGCTCTACACGATCGAGGCCTGGGCCCAGGCGTCCATGGGCAGGGGCCAGGCGATGCGCCGCACCCTCGGCCAGGCGGAGGACCTCTTCGTCTCCGACAAGGGCGACGTGCCGCCGCCGAGCTGGATGCAGATGTTCAAGGAGGAGGACCTGTACGGCATGCAGGCCCTGGCCTACCGCACCCTGGCCGAGCACGACCCGAACGCGGCCGGGCACGCCCAGCACTACGCGGAGAAGGCCCTGGCCCTCAGGGTCGACGGACGCCAGCGGTCGAAGATCTTCGACTTTCTGTCCATGGCCTCCGCCTGCTTCATCGCCGACGACCCCGAACAGGCGGACCGCTACGCACGCCTGGCCCTGATGTCGATGGGGTCGAACTCGTCCCACCGAACCTGGGACCGGCTGCGTCAGATGTACCGGCTGACCGCCGAGTACGCGAGCTATCCGAAGATCAACGAGCTGCGGGAGGAGATCAGGCTGGCCCTGCCGAAGACCAAGGGCCAGAGCGTCCGCACCGCACCGGCCTAGGCCTGCCTTCCCTTACCCGCTCACCTTGGCGATGAGCACGCAGGCGTCGTTCTGCCGCTCGGTCTCGCCGAACTCCTCCACCACCGTGCGCAGGCATTCCTGGGCGGTCCGCGCCGTGCCGAAGCGCGGGCCCAGGTCCAGGAGGCGTTCCACGGCTGTCGCCTCCTCCCACCGGCCGGGCACGAGTCCGTCCGTGTGCAACAGAAGCAGGTCGCCGGGCTCCAGGATCACTTCGGCCTGCCCGTAGTCGGCTCCGCCGGTCGCGCCGAGCAGGACCCCGTCGGGCGGATCCAGTTCGCGCCCCGTCCCGCCGCGGAACAGCAGCGGGGCGGGGTGGCCTGCCTGCGCCCACACCAGGGTGCGGGTGGCGGGCCGGTAGCGGCAGCAGACGGCGCTGCCGAGGGCCGGTTGCACCGTGGCGTCCAGTAACTGGTTCAGCAAGGCCATCAGTTGTCCGGGCTGGGCACCTGCCATCGCCATGCCGCGCACTGCCCCCAGCAGCATCGTCATCCCGGAGGTGACGGCGACGCCGTGCCCGGTCAGGCCGCCGACGCTGAGCAACGTCTCGCCGTCGGCGAGTTCGAGCGCGTCGTACCAGTCGCCGCCGATCAGCGAGCCCGTCGCGGAGGCCAGGTGGCGCGCCGCGAGGTCGAGTGTCTCCGGCCCGCCGCGCGGGAGCCGCAGGGAGTCGCGCCACGGCGGCAGCACCGCCTCCTGCAGTTCGGTCGCGAGCCGGCGCTCGACCCGTGCCCTTTCCTGGTGGCGGTGCAGGGAGTCGCGGGTCTCGCACACCTCCCGCTGGCTGCGGCGCAGTGAACTGACGTCCCGCAGCACGGCCCACATCGAGGCGGTACCGCCGTCGGCGTCGAGCACGGGCTCACCCATCATGTGCACGGTCCGGACGGATCCGTCGGGGCGTAGGACGCGGAACTCCCCGTCGATCGGTTTGGCGTCGACGAGGCAGTCCGTCACCATCGCCGTCAGTTTCCGGCGGTCCTCGTCGAGGACCAGCGACGGCAGTTCGTCCAGCGTGAGTGCGGGGGCGGCGGGGTCGCGGCCGAGGATCTGGTAGAGCTCTCCCGACCAACTGGCCTCGTCCGTCAGCAGGTCCCACTCGGCACTGCCGACCCGGCTCAGCAGCGAGCCGCTCGGGGTGCCGTCCGCGGTCACGGGAGGGGCGGTGGAACCGGCCGGGCCGGGCGCGGCCGGAGCGGGCGCCGGGCCGTCCCGGAGCTGTGCCAAGTGCCCGTCGAGGTCGCTCAGTTGGTGCAGTGCGAGGTCGCAGAGGGCGCGGTGCCACCGCTCCTGCGGGTCCGAACCGTCCGCCGGAGCGTTCCGTCGCACCGCGTCCATGTCGCCCTTGAGCCGCCGGGCCTGCGAGATGAGCGCGTCGACCGAGCCACGGCCGGGCGGCTGGGCGGCTGGACGGTCCGCGGAGAGAGGGGACGGCATGACGCACTCCGATGCGGGGATGGTACGGCCAGGGCCGGCGGAAGGACCGTTACGACTGTTGCACAGCCCGCGACGCGCTGTAAGGGATTTGGCAACACACGATACGGTGGTGCTTCTGGCATATGCCAGAGTCTTTGAAGTGTGGCTGACCGGCCCGGATGGCGTAGGCGGGCGGTTGCTCAAGTCGTAGAGTGCGTACGTGACTTGACCGACCGAAGGGGCTCTTGGCGTAGCGCTCCGGGTGAGTGTTCGACGTGTCTGTGTTCTATGGTGCCGCGTCGACGGGGCCGTACCCGGCCAAGGGCATCGGGTGCGAATGGGGCGCGCGGGGGCGGCCGTGGCGTGCAGGGGTGGTGACGGCGGCTGGAACCGCCGGTCGCGGAAGGGCCCGCGCCCCCGGAGGGTGTGGCGGGAATTCTCCCGCTCCCCCGCGCGGCGTGATGCAGGTCACACGAAATCGGCCCCGGATTCCCGTAATGCGAGAGGCTCCTCGGAGTCCTAAGAGCATGGACCTCACCTTCACGCAGCCCGTCCGCGCGCGTCTGATCACCGCCGGGGACCGCACGGTCCCCGTGACCGCCACGCTCCGGTACACCACCGAGGATCCCCTCGCCGTGTTCATCGACTTTCCGCCCGGGGCCACCCTGGACGGGGAAGGCGCCACCTGGACCTTCGCACGCTCCCTGCTGGACGAGGGGCTGACCGCACCCGCCGGACGCGGGGACGTGCGGGTGTGGCCCTGCGGCCGGGGGAGCACGGTCCTGGAGCTGCACTCGCCGTACGGCGCCGCCCTGCTGCAGTTCGGCACGTCGGCGCTGCGTCGGTTCCTGCTGCGCAGCTATGCCGCGGTGGCGGCCGGAGGGGAGGACGTCGAGGCAGTCGTCGACCGCGGGCTGAGCGCCCTGTTCGGCGGCGTCTGACCGTACGCGGGCGGGGGTGCGGACGCGGGCCACCTTGGCGGGTGGTCACCTCCGCCGCGTCACGCCGGTGAAGTTCACGACCGCCTCCGTCAGCGGCCGGCCTCCGGGTACAGATCCGGGCGCGGGGCCGGCTCCACGGTCACCCGACGGCCACTGCGCAGGGCGTCGACCCCCGCCTCGGCGACTACCGAGGCGGCGTAGCCGTCCCAGGCGCTCGGGCCGGTGACCCGGCCCCGCCGGGTGGCGTCCACCCAGGTCTGCACCTCGCGGTCGTAGGCCTCCGCGAACCGTACGAGGTAGTCCTGCGCCACGTCCTCGCGGGCGCCGCCCCGCGTGGTGACGGCCATGGTGCGCTCCTCGCCGATCCGCGCACTGCCCGACTCGCAGACCGCCTCGCAGCGCACCTGGTAGCCGAAGCCGCAGTTGACGAAGACCTCCACGTCGATCAGGGCGCCGCCGTCGGTCTCGAAGAGCACGAACTGCGGATCGGCCAGCCCCTCGGGGGCGCCCGCCGAGGGCGCCGGCCGCAGCACGGTCACCGCGGTCGGCTCCTGGCCGAGCAGCCAGCGGGCCGCGTCGATCTCGTGCGACACGGAGCTGTTGATCAGCATGGCGCTGGTGAAGCCCGGCGGGGAGGAGACGTTGCGGTGCGTGCAGTGCAGCATCAGCGGCCGGCCCAGACGCCCGCTGTCCAGCAGGGCCTTCAGTCGCCGGTACTCGGCGTCGTAGCGCCGCATGAAGCCGATCTGTGCCAGCCGCCGCCCGAGCCGCGCCTCCGCCTCCACCACGCGCAGCGCCCCCGCGGAGTCCGGCACCATGGGCTTCTCGCACAGCACGGGCAGGCCACGGGCGAACGCCGCGAGCAGCGCCTCCTCGTGGGCGGGGCCGGGAGAGGCGATCAGCGCGGCCTCCACTCCGGGTGCGTCGAGCGCGGCCACCACGTCCGTGTGCACGGAGACCTCGTCCAGGCCGGCCGCCGCCGACTCGGCCCGTCCGCTGTCCGGGTCGGCCACGGCGGCGACCCCGGCCCCGCTGATCACACGATCGAGGCGCCGTACGTGGTCGGCGCCCATGTGCCCCGCACCCAGTACGGCCACGCCCAGCAGGTCACCCACGTGCGCTCTCCCTGTTCGCCGACGATCACGCCGTAGCGTAGACGCGGGCGCGGGCGCAGGGCGGGCCCGGCCGGTCAGTAGCGCAGCACTCCCGCGATGCCGCTCGCGTCGCCCAGGGCGCCGTCCGGGACGAAGCGGACGTCGGCGCCGGTCTCCAGGCACTGCTCGACGATCTCGTCCACGATGTCCTCGCGGGCCCCGGCCTCGCCGCTCACGGCCGGCACGAGGTGGTCGCCGGGCTCGTCGCGGACCGCCACACGGTAGTTCTCCTCCACGGCCAGCAGGCGTACGCGGCCCTCCCGGGCGCTGTGCCAGACCTCGTCGACGCCGGCCGCGAAGGTGCGGTGACCGCGTGCCGAGTCCAGCTCCCGGGCCACCGCGGCGGTTTCCCGTCTCGCCTGGGCGTCGTGCACCGGCTTCACCGCCTGCCACACCGCCTCCGCGCCGGCGTGCCCGAGGCCGCCGTGCCGCACGTGGACCGCGCCCCTGGCGCCGCCGACCTCGTCCAGCAGGGACAGTGCCGCCTGCTCACCGGCGACGTACAGCGGGCGGGGCTGTTCGCGCAGGACCTCGGCCATCGCGGTGGCCGCCTCGCGCACGAAGTGGCGGGTGCCCTCGTCGCGGAAGGTGCTCGGCATGTCGCCGATCCGCTCCTGCCGCTCCGCGTCGAAGTTCTCGCGGCCACGGGTCAGGGGGAACCCGTCGGAGTGGTCCTCCACGACCCGGTCGCCGCCGCCGCTCCACAGCCTGACGCTGTCCGCGGCGACCGACAGCACCCAGAAGGGCCGCTCGGCGGCCCGGGCGGAGACGAGGTTGCGGGTCAGGAAGGTGTCCGAGAGCACCACCCGCTCGGGCACCTCCCGGGCGAGCGACCACACCTGGTGCTCACCCGGCGCGGCGAAGATCACCAGGCCGTCCTCGGCGTGCGACAGGTCGACCTCGGCGAGGGCGCGGTCGAGCTGCGCGACGACCTCGGTCCGCCGCTCACGGGTGACCTCCGGGTCCGTCTCCAGTTGCTTCTTGGCCTCGGCCATCACATTGCGCAGCCTGACCGGATCCTGGGCGTTGTAGGGCTCGCGCCGGTGGGTCGGCGTCAGCACGGAGACCGCCGGGTAAGGGCGTGGACGGCGCAGTTCGGCGAGGGTCGCGGGACTGAGTGCGTGCTCCATGACGACACCATAGGACTGAATCGCTTGTCGGGCATTCGGGGTAATCGGCGCGATCGGGGCGTGATGCGCGGTCGGGTGAGCGGTGGTACACCCGGACCGGATCTCCTCGCCGGCAGCGGTGACGCCGGACCCGGCGGCCCGTTACCGTACCGGTCAGTAACCGACCGCACCCCAGGAGACGCCATGCCACAGCTCGAGGTCGACGGCGCAGCGCTGACGTACGACGACGAAGGCCCCCGCGACGGCGACGGCGTACCCCTGGTGTTCGTGCACGGCTGGACCGCCGACCGGCACCGCTGGGACCACCAGATCGCGCACTTCGCCGAGAAGCGGCGGGTCGTCCGCCTCGATCTGCGCGGGCACGGGGAGAGCACCGGGGCCGGGGTGCCCACGATCGAGGAACTGGCCCGTGACGTCCTCGCCCTCCTCGACCATCTGGAGGTCGAGAGCTGTGTGCTGGTCGGTCACTCGATGGGCGGGATGATCTCGCAGACCATCGCCCTCTCCCACCCCGAACGGGTCGAGCGCCTGGTCCTGGTCGGTTCCATCAGCCGGATGGCCTTCAGCAGGGGGCGGGGCCTGCTGATGGCCGCCTCGACCCTCGTGCCGTTCAAGCTGTTCGTCGCCGCCAACATCCAGCGGGCCTTCGCCCCCGGGTACCCGCGAGAGCGGATCAGGGAGTACGTCCGGGCCTCGGCGGCGACCCCGCGCGAAGTGGTCATGACGCTCTACGGCGCCATGCGCGCCTTCGACGTACTCGACCGGGTCGGCGAGATCCGTACACCCACCCTGCTGGTGCACGGCTACCACGACATCCAGCTGCCGGTGAAGCAGATGCTGCGGATGGCGACGGCCTACCCGGACGCGGTGATCCGCATCATCGACGCGGGCCACGAACTGCCGGTGGAGAAGCCGGCCGAACTGACCGCCGCACTGGACCGGTTCGTCAGTCCCGCGGCCTGAGGGCCTGGGGCTGAGGGCCTGAGTGTCTGAGTGTCTGAGGGCCTGGGGGCAACGCTCAGCCGACCCCCGGCTCCCGGTCCGCCCCGCAGGAGCTGCCGCTGGCCGGCAGGTCGCCGTACAGCAGGAAGTCGTCGACCTTGCGGTGCACGCACGTGGAGGAGGAGTAACCGGTGTGCCCCTCGCCCTTGTTGTCCAGCACGACGGCCGACGGGCCGAGCCGCGCGGCCGTCTCCACGGTCCAGCGGTACGGCGTCGCGGGATCGCCCCGGGTCCCGACCAGGAGCATCTTCGACGTGTGGACGTCCTTGACCCGGTCGCGGACGAAGTCGGTGCCCCTGGGCCGTCCGTAACACATCACCAGTTGGGTGAGCCGGTACCGGCCGAAGACCGGCGACGCCTGCTCGTACTGCTCCCGCAGCTCCCGCAGTTGCCTGGCGAGTTGCCCGGCGGCGGGACGGTCGGGGTCGTCCGCGCAGTTGACCGCCATCAGGGCGGCCGGGAGGTTGTCCGGCGGGACCTCGTCCTCGTCGACGAGCCCGCCGTCCCCGGTGCGTACGGAGGAGGGCGCCATGCCCCCGGCGGCGAAACTCTCGACCCCGCGTGTGTCTCCGTCCTCCACCAGCGAGGCGAGGGACCGCTCCAGCAGGGGCCACAGCTGTCTGCTGTACAGCGCCTGCCCGATCGCGCCGACGAGGTCCTGGCCGGAGAACCGGTCTCCGAAGTCCGTGGGCACCGGGTCCTCGTCCAGTGAGTGCACCAGTTGGACGGTCCGCTCCCCGGCCGCGCGACGGTCGTCACCGAAGGGGCAGGCTATGTCGGTGACGCACCAGTCCAGGAAGTCGTCCAGCGCCGTCTGCTGCCCCACGGCCCCCGCCAGGCCCTGCTCGGCCAGCGGTTCGGTGAGTGTGTCCACGCCGTCCAGCGCCAGCCGGCCCACCTTGCCGGGGAACTGCGCGGCGTACACGGCGCCAAGCCGGGTCCCGTAGGAGAACCCCAGGTAGTTGAGCTTTTCGTCGCCGAGTGCCTGCCGCATGACGTCGAGGTCCCGGGCGACGTTGACGGTGCCGATGTACGGCAGGACCGGGCCGGAGTGCGCGGTGCACTCGGCGGCGGCCTTGCGCACCTGCTCGAGAACGGCCTTCGGGTCGCCGGCATCCGCGCCGTCCTCGGTGGCGGCGGCGACCCGGTCGGTTCCGTCGCCGCAGCTGACGGGGGAGGACCGGCCGACACCGCGCGGATCGAAGGTGACCACGTCGTATCCGTTGGTCAGGCCCATGAAATCCTTGCCGTCGAGGGCGAGTTCGCGTATGCCCGCGCCGCCGGGCCCGCCGAAGTTGAGCAGCACGGAGCCGCGCGAGCGGCCCGTGGCCCGGTAGCGGGCCAGCGCCACGTCCAGGGTCCCCGCGCCGGGGCGGGCGTAGTCGAGCGGAACGGTGACCTTGCCGCACTGCAGGTCCTCGGGCATCTCCGAGCCTTTGCATGCCGACCATGTGATCTTCTGACGGTAGAAGGGGGACAGGTCGGGCTGAGGCCGGGAGGTGTCGGCGGCGGGCAGCCCCGCCCCCAGCAGGGCCAGCGCGACGGCTCCGACGCCGGTGCAGCGCCGGACGGCGGGCCGGGTGGACAGCTTCGCCAGCATCGATGCCTCCAGGGACCCCCGTTGTGGACCGGGACGGCGTCTCCCGCTCACCATAAGCGGGCCCCGGAAGGTACGCCTCCGGGCGGGCGTGACGACCTGCGGTGACGTATCCTGCGCACTCTGTGTTGGCTTTGCGTCACTTTGTGTACGGTCCGATGATGTGCCACTCGATGGGGTGAATGGCCGATAAGCCATAACTCGCACTGGTTCACCTGCGTTTAGTCCGGTGCGGGCGAGTGCTCGCGAGCATGTCTGGAAGGCAGGCAACCTATGAGACGGGTAACCCGAAACGGTGTGATCGCCATCGCCGCCGTATCCGGTGCGATGGCCGTGACGATGCCGGTGTGCGCCGCCTTCGCGGCGGACGGCGCTTCCGCCGACGGTTCATCGGCCGACTCGCCGGGGCTGGTCTCCGGCAACACCGTCCAAGTGCCGGTGCACGTGCCGGTCAACGTGTGCGGGAACACCGTGAACGTGGTGGGGCTGCTCAATCGTGCCGTCGGCGGCACCTGTGCCAACACCGGTCACACCGAGGGGTCCGGAACCGCGGCGTCCGGCACCGCGGCCTCGGGTGGCGCCTCCGCACGAGGCGGCGGGCAGGACTCCGAGGGCGCACTGTCCGGCAACGGGGTCCAGGTCCCCGTCGACCTCCCGGTGAACGTCAGCGGCAACAGCGTGAACGGTGTCGGCGTCGGCAACTCGACCGAGGACAACGGGTCGGTGAACGACCCCGGCGACCAGTCCACGCAGTCGGCGAACCCCACCACGCCGAGGACCGCGGCCCCCCGGCCGACCACACAGGCCAAGGCCCACCCCGGCACCACCGCGCCCCGCTCCGAGGCGTCGCAGGGGCTGTCCAGTCTGGCCCACACGGGAACGGACGAGATCGCGCCCGCCGCCGCCGCGAGCGCCGCGCTCGTGGTGGCCGGCGCGGTCCTCTACCGCCGCTTCCGCTCCGGCCCGGTGCGCTGACCACGGTCGCGTCTCCCGCCGGGTGCCCCACCGGATTCCGGCCGGTGGGGCCTGGTCGTCCGTGGCGGCAGGAACTCCCCTGCCGCCACGGCGGCCATGCACCGCGGGGTGTCGGGACGGGCCAACGGCTCGATCCGTCGTAGCGGATCCACGGATGATCGGGAAGGATGCTGCGGACGTGATCGATCACCGCGCCGCCCGGCACCGACCACGGCCACGACACTCCCGACGCCACGGAATGGAGCGCACCGATGACCCCTCCGGCCTCCCAGGACCTCGTCATCACGCAGGCCACCCTCGAGGACTGGCCGGTGATCAGCGGGTGGGCGGCGGACGAGGGCTGGAACCCCGGGCTGTCCGACGGGCCGGCGTTCTTCGCGCAGGACCCCGAGGGCTTCTTCCTGGGCCGGATCGACGGCGAACCGGTGTCGGCCGTCTCGGTCGTCAACCACGGCGCCGACTACGCGTTCCTGGGCTGCTATCTGGTCCGCCCGGACCTGCGCGGCCGCGGCCACGGCATCACCACCTGGAAGACCGCCCTGGCGCATGCCGGGAACCGTACCGTCGGCCTGGACGGAGTGGTCGCCCAGCAGGACAACTACCGCCAGTCCGGCTTCGAACTCGCCCACCGCACCATACGGTTCGCCGGCCCCGCGCCCGAGGCCGAAGTACCCGCGGGCGTCCGCCCGGCCGGCCCCGCGGACCTGGCGGCCATCACCGCCTACGACAGCGCCTGCCACCCGGCGGACCGCCCCCGCTTCCTGGCCCCATGGGTCACCGCTCCCGGGCACCGGACCATGGTCCGTCACGACGGCGACCGCCTCACCGGCTACGGCGTGATCCGCCCGGCGCACGACGGCCTGCGCATCGGCCCCCTCTTCGCCGACGCCCCCGCCGACGCCCGCGCCCTGTTCACCGCCCTCATCGCGGAGGCGGCGGGCACCGGGATCGCCCTCGACGTGCCGGAGACGAACGCGGCGGGCGTCGCCCTGGCCGAGTCGGCGGGCCTCGCCCCGTCCTTCGAGACGGCTCGCATGTACACGGGCCCGGTACGGGAGTACGCCCATGAGCGGGTGTTCGGGGTCACCACGCTCGAACTGGGCTGACTTCACGGGGGTGCCGCCGCGTCATCCTGTTGCGCCGACCCTGGACGGATGTTGCAGTGAGGTGTATGGATCACGCCGCGGTCCTCACCCTCTGCGACCGGGACACGCGGGCGGGCGCACAGCCGGACGACCCCGGCGCCCGCATCGAGTGCACCGGCACCGTGACGCGCCAGGTCGCCGACGCCCACGGCTGGAACGGTGTCCTGTGGTCCGGTCTCGACGACACGACCGCGAACACGCTGATCGCCGACCAGATCGCGTACTTCACCGGCCTGGGCCGCGGCTTCGAGCGGAAGCTCCACGGCCACGACCTCCCGGCGGGCCTCGGCTCCCGGCTCACGGCCGCCGGGTTCACGCGCGAGCCCGAGGAGACCTTGACGGTCGCCGGAACGGCGGAGCCGACGCTCGAGCGTACGGGTTTCCGTCCGCTGACCAGGACGACCCCCTATGTGTACGGGGTACGGAACCGCTCTCTCACGCCCCGGCGGCCGGCCGCCGTCAGTGGCGCACCCTCGACCGGTCGAGCGCGGCGACGCCCAGTGCCGCCAGGCCGATCTGGATGAGCCACTCGATCCAGTCGACCCCCTTGGTGTCGGCCACGCCGAACCCGGCGGCGATCGCCGAACCCAGCAGGGCGGCCACGATGCCGACCAGGATCGTCCAGAGGATGCCTATGTGCTGCCGTCCCGGGACGGCCAGGCGGCCCAGCACTCCGATGATGATGCCGATGACGATGGCGCTGATGACTCCTGAGATCTCCATCTCCGCCCTCTTCCTCGAGGTCCCGCTGTGGCCAGTCTGCCCGCTTCCCGCGGAAAGCAGTCCGCTGCTCCCGTTGCCTGTGAATCCCGGGACTTTCTGTTCACAGGCTTGTCATGCCATGTACCTTTCAATCGATCGACGCGTGTAGAACCCTCGAGCCGGATCTACGCGCGCAGACATGGCGCCGCACCGCCTCTACCCCACCCACACGGAGGTTCGCCGGATGCTTGGACCGAGGAAATTCCGCCGCAGAGTCACCACCGCACTGGCCGGATTCGGGCTGCTCGTCACGGGAGCCGCCCTCCAGCTGGGCACCAGTGCCACCGCCGCCCACGCGGCAACCACGCACCGCATCCTGTTCGACAACGCCCACGCCGAGACGGCCGGCAACGCCGACTGGATCATCTCCACCAGCCAGCCCGATCCGCTCGGCCAGGACTCCTCCCCGTCCGCCGAGACGGACTGGACCGGCGCCCTCTCCTCCTGGGGCGTCGCCCTGCAGAAGACCGGCGGCTACAGCCTGAAGACGCTGCCCTCGGGATCCAGCCTCAGCTACGGCGGCTCGTCGGCGACCGACCTGTCGAACTTCGACACCCTGGTCCTGCCGGAGCCGAACACCCTCTTCACCACCGCCGAGAAGACGGCGATCATGAACTTCGTCAAGAACGGCGGCGGACTCTTCATGATCTCCGACCACACCGGCGCCGACCGCAACAACGACGGTGAGGACGCGGTCGAGATCCTCAACGACCTGATGACCAACAACAGCGTCGACTCCACCGACCCGTTCGGCTTCTCCATCGACTCCCTCGACGTGAAATCCGGCTACCCGGCCGCGATCAGCGACTCCGCCGACCCGGTGCTGCACGGCTCCTTCGGCACCGTCACCAAGAGTCTGATCGCCGACGGCACGACCGCCACGCTCAAGCCCTCCGACAACTCCGCCGTCAAGGGCCTGGTCTACCGCAGCGGCTACTCCGGCAACACCGGTGCCTTCTTCCTCACCAGCACCTTCGGCAGCGGCCGCGTCGCCTTCTGGGGCGACAGCTCACCCGTCGACGACGGCACCGGCCAGTCCGGCAACACCCTCTACGACGGCTGGAACGACTCCGGCGCCACCGACGCGGCCCTCGCCCTCAACGCCACGTCCTGGCTGGCCGGTTCGGGCAGCAGCAGCGGCGGAGGCGGGGGTTCCGGCTCCTGCACCGCCGCCCAGCTCCTCAAGAACAACGGCTTCGAGTCGGGCAGCACCACCTGGAGCGCGTCCAGCGGCGTCATCACCAACTCGAGCGGCGAGTCGGCCCGTACGGGCTCGTACTACGCGTGGCTCGACGGAAACGGCGCCGCCACCACCGACACCCTGTCCCAGTCGGTGACCATCCCTTCCGGCTGCTCCGCGACCCTCAGCCTCTACCTGCACGTCGACACCGCCGAGACCACCACCAGCACCGCCTACGACACGCTCCAAGTGCAGATGCTGAACAGCTCCGGGTCGGTGCTCGGCACCCTGGCGACGTACTCCAACCTCGACGCCGCCTCCGGCTACACCCAGCACAGCTTCAACCTCGGCGGCTACGCCGGGCAGACCGTCACCCTCAAGTTCACCGGCACGGAGGGCTCGAAGCTCCAGACGTCGTTCGTCGTCGACGACACGGCGCTCAATGTGAGCTGACCCCCGGGGCCCGGCCCGCCCGGGACCGGGCCCCGCCGATCACCGGCCCGAGGCCGTCTGCTGTGCGGTGTTCCAGCCGGAGACCCGCACCCGCGGTACGGCACCATGCAGATCGGCCGTGCGGTAGGTGGCGGTCAGCGTCACCGAATCGCCCGGCCACAGGCTCACCTCGTTGTCCGACCAGCGCACCGGCAGCACCGGCTTGCCCGCCGCGTCGACGACATGCACGTCCGTCAACAGGGACGGCGTCTTCCCGTCGCCCGTGGCGCGCAGGGTCACCGTCGTGGTCGACGTGCCGTCCGACGAGACGGTGGACGCCGTCGCCGACACCGGTGCCTGCGCCATCGAGGCGAGCCCCTTCAGGTCGGCGTAGCTCGTGGTCGGTGTGTGGTACCAGTCGGTGCTGTCCCAGTCGAGGGTGTCCGGCCGGGTGGACAGCCAGTACACGTTCCGGCTCACCTCCTTGCCGGCGGAGTCCGTGAGCGTCAGCCGGGCCAGGTACGTCGTCGCCAATCCGCTCACCGACGTGGGCAGGGTGAGCACGGTGCTGTGGGCGCCGTCCCCGTTGACCGACACCCCGGTGACGGTCTTGCCGTACTTCTGAGTGCCGTCGGGGTTGAACAGGGTGGCCCGCACGGTGAGGCCGGAGGCGGCGGCGTGCCGGTTGCCGACCACGACGACCGAGCGGTCGTCGTAGGAGTACTGCACGTGCAGCGGCTCGTTCGCCTTCTTCGCCCCGAAATAGGCTCCGCCCTGGTCCAGGTAACGGTCCATCAACTGCCAGTGCAGGGACGTCCAGCCGCTGTTGAACATCCAGTACACGACCCCGGTGGCGGGCTTCGAGGCGTCGGTGGCGTTCCGCTGGTACGCCTCGAACTGGGCGCGGACCGCCTCGTACTGTGCGAGCTGTGCCTTGCGCACATAGTCGGTGAGGCCTGTGGGGGCGCCGTAGCGGCCGGTGAGGGCGTTGTCGTAGATCTTGAGCGTGCCGAAGACGGGTGACGGGGAGCGGTGGTACTGCTTGGCGCCCGGGTTCTTCCACAGCGTGTCCAGCTCGTCCGGAGTCATCATCCGGCGCAGTGTGTCGAGCGTGGGGACGTCGGGGCCCGCGCTGGTCTCGGAGTTGAAGCCGGTGGCTCCGCCCTCGCGCTTGGCGTACCAGTAGCCCGGTGGGACCCAGTCGTACGGGCCGGTCATCTTCATGCCCGAACTGCCGAGCTGTGGCGAGGACTTGTCGGAGGCGGCGGCGACCACCGGGGTCTGCCAGTCGGCCGCCTTCAGGGCGTCCAGGTAGTTCTTCTCGATCGTCGCGTCGGGGGCGAAGTCGCTGCCGATCAGGAACGAGATCACACTTGGATGGTCGCGCAGCCGCGCGGCCTCGGCGGCCATCGAGGCCTTGGCCACGGGGTAGTCGGCGTCGCTCCATGTGTCGCCGGACTCGCCGCTGCCGTTGACCTGCCCCTCCCACTTGTCGCAGCACTCCCAGCCCGGCAGCGTGAGGATGCCGTACCGGTCGGCGAGGTCGAAGAACTCGTCCGGCTCGATGTGGCCCTCCAGCCGAATGGTGTTGAGGCCGAGATCGAGGGCGTACTTGAGCCGGTCCTCGACGTAGGTGCCGTCCCAGCGCAGGAACTCGTCCGGGGACCAGCCGCCGCCCTTGACGAGCAGCCGGCGGCCGTTGATCCGGTACTGGCGGGCGCCGTCGGAGTTCAGCGGCGCCTGCACGTCCCGGATGCCGAAGGACTGGTGCGCGGTGTCCGACACGGTGCCGGAGACGGAGGCGGTGAGGGACAGGTCGTACAGAGGCTGCCCGCCCATGCCGGCCGGCCACCACACCCTGGGGGAGTCGAGGTGCAGTCCGGGGGTGTCGACGGGGGTGAACGTCACGGTCTTCGTCTCGTGCGCGGCGAGGGGTACGGCCCTGGTGAAGGTGGTTTTCCCGACGCTCCCGGTGACCTCCGCGGTGACGGCCGTGTCCGAGTCGTTGCGGGCCCGCGCCTTCACCGTCAGGTCCGCCGAGGCCAGGGACGGCACGTCCAGGTCGGTCACCACGTGCGCGTCGCGCAGCGCGACCGGGCCGCCGCGACGGACCAGGACGTCCCGCACGATGCCCATGTTCTGGTCCGGCGGCGGCTGCAGCCAGTCGATCCAGCCCATGGTCAGGTTCTTGTTCGGCTCGTTGGGCCGGATGCGGAAGGCGACCGTGTTCGTGCCCGCCCGCACGAGCGAGGTGACGTCCAGTTCGTGGAAGGTGTAGGCGCCGGTGACGTCCGCGGCCCCGGCGACCTGCTTGCCGTTGACGTACACGTCCGCCGCCGAGACGACCCCGCTGAAGTCGAGGTAGGTGCGCTGCCCGGTGTCGGCCACCGTGAAGTCGGAGCGGTACCACCAGGGAACCTGGAAGTCGGCCTTCGGGATCTTCTGCTGGTTGGTGGAGTAGAAGGGGTCGGCGTAGACACCGTCGGCGAGGAGGGCCGCGAGGACGGTGGAGCGCGGGCCCGCCGGATACCAGCCGGTGGTCGGATAGCCGGGGGAGGAGACGGCCGACGGGGAGTCGTCCACCTTCGCCGTGGACTGGATCGCATAGCCGGAAAGGGCGGTGTCGGTCCCGGCGGCGGAGGGCACGCGGGTGACCCGGGCCCTTCCGTGCGGCTCAGCCGGGTTCCGGGATCCTGCCCAGGCGCCGGTGTTGAGCGAGCAGAGCAGGCCCAGGGTCACGGCGGCCGTGGCGAGGCGGCGGTGAGCGGCGGGGCGAGGGAACACGGCGGTCTCCAGCCTCGGTAAAGTTAGGAAACTTTACTAACCCGGCCCAAGCTAGGGCGCCGCGTGGACCGTGTCAATCACCGTGGCCGGGGCGCGAACGGCTCACGGCCCGGACGGTCCGGGGGGAACGCATGTGCGGTACGGCCTCTTCATGTCCCGGACGACCTGCGCTCGAACACCGTCTCCCGCGCTGTGCCCAGCGCCGTTGCGACCGCCCCGAGGAGCACCGCGTCCTCGCCCAGCCGGCTCGGGGCGAGCTTCGGCCGCAACGGGGTGAGCGCGCGCAGGTGTTCCCGGACCGGGCCCAGCAGCAGGTCCACGCTGTGGCCGACACCCCCGCCCAGCACCACCAGGTCCGGGTCCAGTACGGCGGCCGCCGCGGCCACGGTGTGTGCTATCCGCTCGCCCTCCAGCTGCACGGCCCGGCGTGCCGCCGCGTTGCCCTGCCGCGCCGCGTCGAAGACGGCCTTCGCGGTCAGCTGCCCGCTCATCCCGAACCGGCGTGCCGCCTCCACGACGGCCACTCCGGACACCGCGTCCTCCAGCCGCTCCGGCTTCTGCTGTCCGGGCCACGGCAGGAACCCGATCTCCCCGGCCAGACCGTGCGCCCCCGTGAACAGCCGTCCCTCGCTGACCACTCCCATGCCCAGACCGGTGCCGATCAGGATGTACGCGAACAGCCTGCTGCCCCCGCCGACGCCGTAGGTGTACTCGCCCAGGGCGGCCAGATTGGCGTCGTTGTGCACCTCCAGCGGAACGCCGAGTTCATCGCGCAGCCGGTCCAGCAGGCCGGCGCGGCCCCATCCCGGCAGGTGCATCGCGTACCGCACCCGTCGCTGCTTCTCGTCGTACACGCCGGGGGTGCCCACCACCCCGTGCACCACCTCGGCCGGGTCCACGCCGGAGCCCGCGACCACCTGCCGGGCCGTGGAGACGACCAGTTCGGCCAGTGCCTCGGAGCCGCGGGCCCGGTTGCGCACATCGGCCCGGGCGACCAGCGTGCCGTCCAGGTCGGCGACGGCCACTCGCAGCCAGCCGCGACCCACGTCCACACCGAGCGCGTACCCGGCAGCCGGGTCGGGTGCGTAGAGGACCGCCGTCCGGCCGCGCTGCGGGGCGTGGGTGCCGACCTCGCGGACCAGCCCGGCGGCCTCCAGGGAGGCGAGCGCGCTGGACACCGTCGGCTTGGACAGGCCGGTGTCGCGGGCGAGTTGGGCACGCGAGGCGGCACCGGTTCCGCGCAGCCGGTCGAGCAGCAGCCGTTCGTTGGTACTGCGCAGGCGTTGCCGGTTCCAGGGCTGGTCCTGCTGGTCCACGGCGTCGCTGGCGGGCATCAGACCATTCTCGTGCATGACCGGCGCATACTTGACGCATCTAGTAAGTCTCCTTAACTATATCGGCCACTCGGTGCCACTCGGTCCCGCCGGGCGAGCCCCTCTCCCTGCCGCGCGTCAGGAGTCCCCATGTCCGGTAGCCCGCCACCCTCGGGTGGTTTCGTCCGCCGCGTCGGCCTGTTCCAGGCCACCGCCATCAACATGAGCCAGATGTGCGGGATCGGTCCCTTCGTGACCATCCCGCTGATGGTCGCCGCGTTCGGCGGCCCCCAGGCGGTCATCGGGTTCGTCGCGGGCGCGGTGCTGGCCCTGTGCGACGGACTCGTCTGGGCCGAGCTCGGCGCCGCGATGCCCGGCTCGGGAGGCAGTTACGTCTACCTCCGCCAGGCCTTCCAGTACCGCACCGGCCGGCTGATGCCGTTCCTGTTCGTGTGGACCGCGATGCTCTTCATCCCGCTGATCATGTCCACGGGCGTGGTCGGCTTCGTCCAGTACCTGGGCTACCTCGCCCCGGACCTGACCGGCAACCAGGGCGACATGGTCGGCCTGGGCGTCATCGCCCTGGTGGTGATCCTGCTCTGGCGGGGCATCGAGCACATCGCCCGCATCACCGCCGTGATGTGGACGGTGATGATCGCCTCGGTGCTCCTGGAGATCGTCGCGGCCGCCACGGACTTCAGCCCGCACCTCGCCTTCACCTACCCCGCCGGCGCCTTCGACCTGACGAGCAACCACTTCTGGCTCGGCTTCGCCGCGGGCCTGACCATCGGCATCTACGACTACCTCGGCTACAACACCACGGCCTACATGGGGGCCGAGATCAAGGACCCCGGCCGCACGCTGCCGCGCTCCATCATCTTCTCGATCCTCGGCATCATGGCGATCTACCTGCTGCTGCAGATCGGCACCCTCGGCGTGATCGACTGGAACCGGATGACCAACCCCCACGACATCGCCTCCACCTCGGTGGCGTCGGCGGTGCTGGAGAAGACATGGGGCAAGGGCGCCGCCGACACGGTGACCGTGCTGATCCTGATCACGGCCTTCGCCTCGGTGTTCACCGGCCTCCTCGGCGGCTCACGGGTGCCCTACGACGCGGCCCGGGACCGGGTGTTCTTCCGCCCCTACGAGCGGCTGCACCCCCGGCACCGCTTCCCGACGCTGGGTCTGGCCACCATGGGCGTGATCACCGCGGTCGGCTTCCTGATCGGCCGCCACACCGATCTGGCGACGCTGATCCAGCTGCTCACCACGGTGATGGTGATCGTCCAGGCGCTGGCCCAGATCGTGGCGCTGAGCGTGCTGCGCAGACGCCGGCCGACGCTCGTGCGTCCCTACCGGATGTGGCTCTACCCCCTGCCGAGCATCGTGGCCTTCGCCGGATGGTGCGTGATCTACGGCTACGCCGACAAGAACTCCCCAGGCCGGCACCCCATCGAATGGTCCCTGGCCTGGCTCGCCCTGGGGTGTGTGGCGTATCTGGTCTGGGCGCGGCTGGAGAAAGTGTGGCCGTTCGGGGAGAAGGAGATCACCGAGGACTACGTCACGCCGGCGGCACCGGAGGCGGAGCCCGCCGGGACCTGACCGCCGCGTGCGCGGCGGGGCCGGTCCGCCTCCAGGACCGGCCCCGCCTCTCCCTTCCTCGAGGCTCTTCGATCAGGGCACAGGGGCGCTCTTCGCCGCCGTACCGGCGCACATCAGTCCGAGGAGCACGGCCAGCGCACCGATGACGACGTTGTTGACGATCACTCCGGCGTCCGGGCCACTGCCCACGATCCAGGGCGCGATGACCATCCAGACGCCCATGGCGCACATGGCCCAGCTCAGGCCGTACATCCGTGCCGGGGCCGTGGTGAATCCGAGGGCCAGCAGGCCGATCGCGATGCCCATGATCAGGTTGTGGGTCGCGAGAGCGGGCTGGCTCGTCGTGTAGTGGAGGATCCACGGGGACGCGGCGCAGTACAGACCGAGCAGGAAGACCGGTCCGTCCACGAGCGCCACATCACGACCGCCGAGCATGCGGGCATAGCGTGCCCGCATTTCGGACACATCGGGGTGGCTCGTTATGTCACCTCTGTGCGAGACGTTGGCCATGATCGTCTCCTTCATGGGTTGCAGGCCTGACCGCGTCAGCGCGGTATGCGGTAAGCGCCGCTTAAACCAATTCTGCTCTTATTTCTTCTTTATGTGTAGGCTCGCGCAGCAGGTCCCGCAGCCGGTGCAGTCCGCGCCGCGCATGGCTCTTCACGGTGCCGAGCGGCAGCCCCGTACGCGCCGCGATCTGCGTCTGCGTCAGGTCCTCGTAGAACGCGAGCGCCAGAACCCGCCGCTGGGGCGCCGGGAGCCTGGCCAGTTCCCGCCGCACGAGCACCCGGTCGAGCACGGCTTCCGGCCGACCGTCCCGGACCTCGGTGTCCTTGAGCATGTGGAGTGTCCCCGCGGCCGCCACCAGTTCACCGCGCCGTGTCCGCGCCGACAGCGCGTCGGCGATCCTGCGCCGGGTGATGCCGACGATCCAGCCGCCGAGCGGCCCCCGCTCGGGCCGGTAGCGGCGGCGTCCGCGCCAGACGCCGAGGAAGACCTGCTGGGTGACGTCCTCCGCCTCTCCGGCATCGCCCAGCGAGCGCCGGGCCAGCGAGTACACCAGGGCCGACCAGCGGCGGTAGACCGCGGCGAGACAGCCGGCGTCGTCCGCGGCCAGGCCGTGCGCCAGTTCCTCGTCGGTCAGTGGTTCGGCGGGGCGCCGCTCGTCGCCGTATGCGGTCATCTCCACGGCTCCTCACCTGGTACGAGAGCTGCATCCGTGGGTCATCGTGGGAGCACCCGGCTCGGCGGGACAAGTCGCATCGGTTGTGCGTCGTACAGTCATGGCATGGGCGATTTCGACGCACGGCGCCGACCGGAGAGGGCCGCGGTCCCGCCGGCCGCCGGTGCCGCGATGACCACCGGCGCGCTGGCCCGCAGGCTCGGCGTGTCACCGACCACCCTCCGCTCCTGGGACCGCCGGTACGGCATCGGTCCCGCGGTGCATCCGGAGGGCCGGCACCGCCGCTGGACACCGCGGGACGTGGCACTGCTGGAGGCGATGTGCCGGCTGACCTCGGCCGGTGTCCCGCCCGCCGAGGCGGCCCGCGCGGCGAAGGAGGCGGCGGGCGCGGGCGAGCGCACGGCCGCCGCGCCGCCCCGCGACCGGGAACCGGCTCCCGCTGCCGGGCGTTCACGGGCCGCCGGCGCACTGCCGCTGGGCGATGTGCGCCAGGAATGCCGGGGGCTGGCCCGCGCCGCGGTGCGTCTCGACGCCGCGGCCGTCGAGTCCCTGCTCGCCTCGGCCGTGGCGGAGCACGGACTCACCGTCGCCTGGCAGGAGGTGATGGTGCCGACCCTGCACGCCGTGGGACGCAAGTGGGCGTCGTCGGAGGACAGCTACGTCGAGGTGGAGCACCTGCTGTCCTGGCACGTCTCCACCGCTCTGCGCCGCCACACCCGGCCACCCGCCCCGGCCGGCGGCGACCCCGCCGCCGGACCGGTGCTGCTGGCCTGCGTCCCCGGCGAGGAGCACACCCTGCCGCTGGAGGCGCTCAACGCCGCGCTCAGCGAAATCGGGCTTCCCGCAAGGATGTTCGGCGCTGCCGTTCCCGCCTCCGCGCTGGCGGCGGCGGTACGGCGGCTGGGGCCTGCCGCCGTGGTCCTGTGGGCCCAGTCACGCTCCACGGCGAGCCCGTCGCTGGCCCGGGACGTCGCCGCCACGGAGTGGGGCGTGAAGGGGGCGCGCCGCAGCCCGCTGGTGGTGCTGGGCGGGCCGGGCTGGGCCGGTCGCCGGGCACGGGGCATGCCACGTCCGACAGGGCTCCGGGATGCCCTCGACCTGCTGGCCCACGGCTACGGGGCGGCCGGGCCCGGTGCGGCACGGTGACCGGCCGGGCAGGACCCGGGTCCCGGCCGGTCTCACTCGCGCGCCCGTGCCCGCCGGAAGCGGGCCAGCCCTTCGGACAGCTCGACGATCGGGTCCGGATAGTCGACGGCGGCCCGGTCCAGGCCCCGCAGTTTCCACGGCTCGTGCACCGACGGGCCCTCCAGAGACGCCAGTTCGGGCACCCACCGCCGTACGTACGCGCCCTCGGGGTCGTACCGCCTGGCCTGGGTGACCGGGTTCAGCACACGGTTCGGACGGGTGTCCGTGCCGGTCCCGGCCACCCACTGCCAGTTGAGCTGGTTGTTGGCGAGGTCACCGTCGACCAGCAACCCCAGGAAGTGCCGGGCTCCCACACGCCAGTCGACATACAGCGTCTTGGTCAGGAAACTCGCGGTCAGCAGGCGGCCGCGGTTGTGCATCCAGCCCTCGTGGCGCAACTGGCGCATGGCCGCGTCGACGATCGGGTAGCCGGTGCGGCCCTCCCGCCAGGCCTCGATGTCGTCCCGGGCCGTGCGCTCGGACCGCCAGCGGTCGTGCTTGGTGCGGTAGTCGGCGTGGGCGGCCGCCGGGCGTGCGGCCAGCAGCTGGCGGTGGAAGTCGCGCCAGGCGAGCTGCCGTACGAAGGCCTCGGCGCCCGGGCCGCCCGCCGCGCGGGCCCGGTGGACGAGTTCGACGGGGGAGAGGGTGCCGAAGTGCAGGTGCGGCGAGAGACGGGAGGTCGCGTCGCCGGCCAGGTCGTCGCGGCGGTCCTCGTACGCGGCGACACCCCCGCGCAGCCAGGCGGCGAGCCGCCTCCGGCCCTCCGTCTCACCGCCCCCGGCCAGCCCCTCCGACACCCCCGACAGCGCTGTCCGGGACGGCAGTTCCTCGGACCCGACGCCGTCCGGTACGTGCACCGCGCGGGGTGCGCCGAGCGGGTCGCGCGGTCTCTGCGCCGACCACTGACGGTAGTACGGGGTGAACACCGCGAAATGGTCGGAGGAGGCCGGGGTCAGCGCGCCGGGCACCACCGCCGTGGTCACCGTGTCGTGCACGTGCAGCCGGCGTCCGTCCGCCTCGAGGGCGTGCCGCAGTCGCTGCTCCCGGCGCCGCGCGTACGCGCTGACGTCGGCCGCCATGTGCACCTCGTCGGCGTCCGCCTCGGCCACCACCTTGCACACCTCGTCGACGACGTCACCCGACCGGACGACGAGCCGGCCGCCGCGTCCCCGCAGCCCCGCGTCCAGGTCCCGCAGGCAGTCGGCGAGGAACGCCAGCCGGTTGGGCGCGGCGAAGCCGGCCCCGGCCACGCCCCGGTCGCGTACGAAGAGCGGGACCACCTGGCGCGATCCGTCCAGGGCGGCCCGCAGCGGCGGGTGGTCGTGCAGGCGCAGATCGGCGGTGAACAGGACGACCGAGACGTTCATGGCGCGGCTCCGGGTGAGACGGTGGGACGAGAAGGTGCTTCCGGCCCGGGGAGCCCGTCGGATGCGGGGGTCAGCCGACGGGCGCGCTTTCCTCCGTCCGGGTGAGCGGGCTCCGCCGCGCGGCCCGTGCGATGTTGCGGGCCATGCCGCCGAACACGACGGCGTGGAAGGGGGAGACGCCCCACCAGTAGGCCTGGCCGAGCAGCCCGCGCGGATGGAACAGGGCCCGCTGGCGATAACGGCTGCGGCCGGGGCCGTCCGGTTCGGCGTACATCTCCAGCCATGCCAGACCCGGCAGCCGCATCTCGGCCCGCAGTCGCAGCAGGTGTCCCGGCTCGATCTCCTCCACCCGCCAGAAGTCCAGCGGGTCGCCCGCCCGCAGCCGCTGCGCGTCCCGACGGCCCCGGCGCAGGCCCACCCCGCCGGCCAGCCGGTCCAGCCATCCGCGCAGGGCCCAGGCGAGCGGGAAGGAGTACCAGCCGTTGTCACCGCCGACGCCCTCGATCACCCGCCACAGCGCGTCCACGGGGGCGTCCACGCGCACCTCACGGCAGTCGGTGTACAGGCTGCCACCCGCCCAGTCGGGGTCGGTGGGCAGCGGATCGCTCGGCGCGCCGGGCACCGAGGCGGAGGACCAGCGCGTGGCGACATCGGCCTCGCGCACGCGTCGCAGGGGCAGCCGCACCGCCTCGTCGAAGCCGACCGGGTGTCCGGGAGGGGCGGGCACGTACCGGGTGATGTCCTGTTCCCGGCAGACCACCTCGTGCCGTAGCGACTCGGTGAGCGGCCGGGCGATGGACGCGGGCACGGGGGTGACCAGACCCACCCAGTGGCTGGACAGCCCGGGCGTGAGCACCGGCACGGAAAGAACGATCCGGCGCGGGAGCCCCGCCACCTGCGCGTACCGGGTCATCATCTCCCGGTACGTGAGGACGTCCGGTCCTCCGATGTCGAAGGCCCGGTTCACCTGGTGGGGCATCCGCGCGCTCCCGACGAGGAGACGCAGCACGTCCCGTACCGCGATGGGCTGGATACGGGTGTGCACCCACCGCGGCGTGACCATCACGGGCAGCCGCTCGGTGAGGTGGCGGAGCATCTCGAAGGAGGCGGACCCGGAGCCGATGATCATCGCTGCACGCAGGACGGTCGTCGGCACGCCCGAGTCCAGCAGGATGCGGCCCACCTCCGCCCGTGACCGCAGGTGCGGAGAGAGTTCGTGCTCCGGCACGCCTGCCGGGGTGAGGCCGCCGAGGTAGACGATGCGGCGCACACCGGCCGCCCGGGCGGCCGCCCCGAAGATGCGTGCCGCCCGGCTGTCCGTCGCCTCGAAGCCACTGCCCGTGCCCAGCGCGTGCACCAGGTAGTAGGCCACGTCGACGTCCCGCATAGCCGCCGCCATCGAGTCGGCGTCGGTGACGTCCCCCCGCACCACCTCCACCTCACCGCTCCACGGATGGTCGCGCAGCCTGCCGGGGGAGCGGGCCAGGCAGCGCACCCGGTAACCGGCGGCCAGCAGCTCGGGCACGAGCCGACCCCCGATGTACCCGGTGGCGCCCGTCACCAGGCAGAGCGGTCCCGCTCCGGCGTCGTCGTCGCTCATCGGCCGTCCGTCCTTCCCTCGGCACGTTCCGGCCCCCGACACCACTTCCATACTGACGGGACGGCCGGATGCGCGCTACGGACATCCGCCCCATGAGGGACATGTCCACGTCGATCCGGGGCAGGCGGAGAAGTACGCACGGTGAATATCCCGTACCCCTGTCGATACTGGAGGTGACCTGCCGCTATGGGCTCGAAGGTGTTGGAGCGGTTCCCTGCGGGGGCTCCGCGCGGATCGTGGCCGGCGGAGGAGTTCGCGGCGGCGCGCCGCGCCGAGGGCGAACCCGCCACCGTGGTGATGGACCTGCAGTCGGACGCGTTCCTCGTGGTGGTCGAGCGAGGGGACGACGACGGAAGGCCCTGACCCGTCCCCGGCGTCCTGCCGACGGCCCGTGAGTTCGCGCGCCCGGCGCACGCAGGCCCGTACACATCACGCGCTGCCTGCGGCACGCACTTCGCGCGGCGGCGTCGGCGCATCGGCGGCACCCCGTGTGGTGTCCTGGGCCGGCGGCCGGTGGACGACCGCCCCGCACTGCTCCGGCGGATCCCCGACCACACTGAGTCGGGCGCGGCGTCGCCCCCAGCCCTCGGCGGCCATCGGCCTGCCGGCTCCACGCCGAGCAGGTCCTCCACCGGGACCCCCTCAGCGAGGCCGTGCCTGCAGTTCAGCTGCCGGCCGCAGGCCCCGGTCCACGACCCGTCAGGGCGTCGAGGTGAGCCCCGCGCGACTGGGCCGTCTGCCCCTGCACCAGGAGGAACAGACCTTCCCGGGCCAGGCGTTGGGCCTTGCTGTCCAGGGTCAGCGCCCGGCCGCCGCCGGCCACCACCGCCGCGGTGGTGGCCGTCCTCATGACGTCGTACGACTGTGTCCTCAGCGCCAGTCGTTCCGCCGGGTGCCCGGCTGCCGCCGGGTCGTCGGCCAGGGCGTAGGCCCGGCGGCGGACCTCCTCCAGACGGGCACGGAGCGGGCCGGACGTCTCCTCGTCCAGGAGGGCCAGGGCCGCCTCCGTGACGCCGAACACCGCCGGGGAGGCGTTCACCGTTCGGTCGCGGTCGGTCGCCGCCCAGTGCTCGTACGGCATCCGGAGGGCCACCGCGTCCTCGGGCAGCCACAGTCCGTCCAGCTCCAGTGACACGGTCCGGGCCGCGGTGAGGGCCGCCAGACGCATGGGCGGTGACGCACGCAGGCCGGGCTGCTCACGGGCCTCGGCGAAGGCGAAGACCACCTCGTCGGAATCGGTGAACCCGGCCAGCAGCAGCACGTCGTTCAGACCCCAGCCGGTGTACCAGGGGACGGTGCCGTCGAAGCGCCGGCCGCCCCGGTCCCGGGTCACCCGGACCCAGGCACGAGGATGAGACCGCAGATGCGCGTACGCCACGCCCGACATCAGTTCACCGCGCGCCAGCGGTCCCAGCAGACGCTCCCGCACGGGCGCTTCTCCCTTGGCCAGGACCTGCACCGGCGTGTGGTGCTGTGTCTGCACGAACCACGTGGAACAGCACGCCCCGGCCAGGATCTCGGCCGTCTCCCGCGCCACCGGGGCGGGCGCCGCCGAGCCGCCGTAGGCCGACGGCGCGCTCACCCCGAGCAGACCCGACCGCTTGACCGCGTCGATGTGACTCACCGGCACCTCCCCCTGGTCGACGCGCTCCGCGTTCGGGGCGAGCAGCTCGTCCGCGAGCCGGCGGGCGCGGACGACGAGAGGGTGTGCTGCGATGGTCATGCGGAGAATTCTCCCGGTCCCGTCGGCCGGGGTGTCGATCCGGGGGTGCGCCGTTCGTGTAGGAGGTGGACGCCCCCCACCGGGGAGTCCCCGTGGGGAGCACTCCCCGGTGACGCCAAGGAGGACATCATGAAGCACTACCTGCTCAGCGTGGTCCAGCCGACCGGTGCCCAGCCGCCCGAGCCCGACGCGCTCGCCGCGATCATGCGTGACGTCGAGGCCTTCAACGACGAACTGCGCGAGGCCGGGGCCTGGGTCTTCGCCGGCGGACTGCACGGCCCGGAGACGGCCACCGTGCTGCGGCCCAAGGACGGCGACGTCCTCATCACCGACGGGCCGTACGCCGAGGGCAAGGAGTACCTGGGCGGCCTGTGCCTGATCCAGGCGCCCGACCTGGACGCGGCCCTGGAGTGGGGCCGCAAGGCGGCCCTCGCCACCACGCTCCCCATCGAGGTGCGCCCCTTCGCGGACCGGCACTGATGCCGGACGCCCCCGACGTCGAGGCCGTCTTCCGCGCCGAGTACGGGCGCGCGGTCTCCGTCCTCGTCCGCTTCCTCGGCGACATCGACCTCGCCGAGGAAGCGGTCCAGGACGCCTTCGCCACCGCCGTGCGGAAGTGGCCGGACACGGGGGTGCCGCCGAGCCCGGCCGGCTGGATCATCACCACGGCTCGTAACCGTGCGGTCGACCGGCTGCGCCGCGAGTCCACCAGGGACGCCCGGCACACCGAGGCCGCCCGGCTGTACGCGCCCGACGCACCGGCCGAGGAGGGCCCCGTGCGCGACGACCGGCTCCGTCTGATCTTCACCTGCTGCCACCCCGCCCTCGCCCCGCAGGCCCGGGTCGCGCTCACCCTGCGCCTGCTCGGCGGCCTCAGCACCGCGCAGATCGCCCACGCCTTCCTGGTGCCGGAGCCGACCCTGGCCCAGAGGCTCGTCCGGGCGAAGGCGAAGATCCGCGACGCGGGCATCCCGTACCGGGTGCCACGGGACGCCGACCTGCCCGACCGGCTCGGCGGCGTCCTGGCCGTCGTCTACCTGATCTTCAACGAGGGGTACACGGGCGCGCCCGCACTGTGCGCCGAAGCCGTACGGCTGGGCCGGCTGCTGTCCGCGCTGATGCCGGACGAACCCGAGGTCACCGGTCTGCTCGCGCTCATGCTGCTGATCGAGGCGCGACGCCCCGCCCGGCAGGACCAGGACGGCGCCCTGGTTCCGCTGCCGGAGCAGGACCGCGCCCGCTGGGACCGCGACCTGATCGCCGAGGGCCAGGACCTGGTCCGCCGCTGCCTGCGCCGGAACCGGCCCGGGCCCTACCAGATCCAGGCCGCGATCAACGCCGTCCACAGCGACGCGAGCACGGCGTCCGCCACCGACTGGGGGCAGGTCCGGTGCCTCTACGACCAGCTGATGGCCGTCGCCCCGAGCCCCGTCGTCGCCCTCAACCGGGCCGTCGCCGTGGCCGAGACCGAGGGCCCGGAGAAGGCCCTCGCCCTGGTCGACGCGCTCGACCTGCCGGGCTACCACGTCCGCCACGCCGTCCGGGCCGAGCTGCTGCGCCGCCTGGGCCGGCCCACCGAGGCCGCACGGGAGTACGAGACGGCCGTGGCACTCGCGCGGAGCCCGGCCGAGCGGGCCCACCTCGAACGGCGCCGACGACAGGGTCCGTGACACCCGCCCGCCCGGGTGCGGGGACCGACGCCGTGCTCGCGTCGCTGCCGGAGCAGGACCGCGCCCAGGACCGCGCCGTCCACCGCATAGGCTTCGGCGCCATGCGGCTGACCGGCAGCGGGCCCTTCCACCACGGCACGCCGAGCGACCGGGAGTGCTCCGTCGCCGTGCTGCGCGGGGCGGCCGAACCGGGCGTCGACCACATCGACACGGCCGCCTTCCGCTTCTGCTCGCAACGCGCCGCACACCGGCCGGTCCCTCCCATAATGGGGGTGCGGGTACAGCCGTAGGACGGCGTCCGACCGACCGCGACACGCAGACGGTCCACCGGGGGTGGACGAGGACGGGGTGAGGAACGTTCCCATGAGCGACGCGAAGGACGAGCGCCGCCCGGCCGGCGAGCTGGAAGCGAGCGTCATGGCCGCGCTCTGGGCCGCCGGTGCGCCCCAGACGCCCGGTCAGGTCCAGCACAGCCTCGGCGCCGGCCTGGCGCGCACCACGGTCACCACGATCCTGTCCCGCCTGCACGACAAGGGTGTCGTCGACCGGCGGCGGCAGGGGCGCGGGTACGCCTACTTCCCGGTGCAGGACGCCCAGGGCCTCACCGCCCGCAGGATGCACACCGAACTCGACCGCGACAGTGACCGCGAGACCGTGCTCGCCCGCTTCGTCGCCCAGCTCAGCCCCGACGACGAGCGGATCCTGCGGGACCTGCTCGAACCCCCCGCCGAGCGATGACCGTCCTGCTGCTCCTGCCGCTGGTGCTGCCGCTCGCCCTGCCGGCACTGGCCCGCCGGGCCGTCGACCGGCTCGTGCCCGTGGCCGCGCTCTGGGCGATCACCGTCTCGGCGGTCGTGTGCGCCGGTTGCTCGCTCGTCGCGCTCGGCGCCTTCGTGCTCACCGGGCTGCTGAAGCTGTCCGTCTTCGCCGCGCTCGGTGAACTCGTCCACCCGCTGCGCACCGCCTCCGACGTCTTCGTGGTCCCGGCGGCCGCCACCTCCGTCGGCGCGCTGGCCGTGTGCGCCTGGGCCCTCGTCCGCTCGGTGCTGCGTCAGGCCCGCGCCTTGCGCGCGGCCCGCTCGGCGGTCGGACGCGGACCCGCCGTGGGCGACCTGTGCGTGGTGGACTCGCCGCACCCCGACGCGTACGCGCTGCCCGGGCGACCGCACCGGATCGTCGTCACCACCGGGATGCTGCGCAGCCTGGACGCCGCCGAGAGGGAGGTCCTCTTCGCCCACGAACGGGCCCACAACCAGGGCGGCCACCACTACTTCCTCGCCGCCGCGGAACTCGCCGCGCAACTCCACCCCGCGCTGCGCCCGGTCCGGGAGACCATCCGGCTCGCGGCCGAGCGCGCGGCCGACGAGGCCGCGGCCGGCGCCGTCGGCGACCGGCGCCTGACCGCCCGCGCCATCGCTCGGGCCGCCCTCGTGGGCCAGGCCGCCCGCGGTGCCCGCCCGGACCTCGCCCCAGGTGTGACCACCGGGCCCGTCCCCCAGCGCGTACAGGCCCTCTTGGCCGCGCCGCGCCGCGCCACCCCTTGGATCGCGCTCGTGCTCGTCGCTTGCACCACCCTGTCCTTCGCCGCCTCCGCCACCGGGATGATCGACTTCCACCACCGGGTGGAGGTCGCCCAGGGTGAGGAGCGCGGCTAGGGGTCCGGCCGCCGGATCACCACCGAGGGAACCTGGCACCCCGGGCGAGACTGGCGCCCACGAAGTTTTACGTATAACCTCCCGTCGACCACCCCCTCCGGTCCCTCGCTGAAAGGCCCCGATGAGACGCGTCGCCCTGGTCACCCTCGTCGTGGACGACTACGACGAGGCGATCCGCTTCTACACCGAGGCCCTCGGGTTCCGGCTCGCCGAGGACGCCCCGCGCCCCGACGGCTCCCGCTGGGTCGTCGTGGAGCCCGGCCCGGAAGGGGCGGGTACCGGTCTGCTGCTCGCCCGGGCCAAGGGGGAGGCCCAGCGGGCCCGGGTCGGCGACCAGACCGGCGGGCGGGTCGGGTTCTTCCTGCACACCGACGACTTCGCCCGCGACCACGCCCGGATGGCCGCCGCCGGCGTGACCTTCCTGGAAGAGCCGCGCCACGAGCCGTACGGCACGGTCGCCGTCTTCCAGGACCTGTACGGCAACCGCTGGGACCTGCTCCAACCCGCCGACTGAGCGCCCGCCCGCCGCCCGTTCCGCCCGCCCCCACCTCCGCACAGAACCGCCGCTCGAGGAAAAGACCCGCCATGACTGCTACGCGCGTAGACGCCGAAGTGATCCGCCGCCTGCCCAAGGCCGTCCTGCACGACCACCTAGACGGCGGCCTGCGTCCCGCCACCGTCGTGGAACTCGCGGCCGCGGTCGGCCACACCCTGCCCACCACCGACCCCGAGGAACTGGCCGCCTGGTACTTCGAGGCCGCCAACTCCGGCGACCTGGTCCGCTACATCGCCACCTTCGAGCACACCCTCGCCGTCATGCAGAACCGCGAGGGTCTGCTGCGCGTCGCCGAGGAGTACGTCCTGGACCTCGCCGCCGACGGCGTCGTCTACGCCGAGGTGCGCTACGCCCCCGAGCTGAACACGAAGGGCGGGCTGGCGCCGAGCGAGGTCGTGGAGACCGTGCAGGAGGGGCTCGCGGCCGGCATGGCCAAGGCGGCAGCCGCCGGCACCCCGGTCCGGGTCGGCACCCTGCTGTGCGGCATGCGGATGTTCGACCGCGTCCGCGAGGCCGCCGACCTGGCCGTGGCCTACCGCGACGCCGGTGTGGTCGGCTTCGACATCGCCGGCGCCGAGGACGGCTTCCCGCCCGCCGACCACCTGGCCGCCTTCGAGCACCTGCGCCGGGAGAGCGTGCCGTTCACCATCCACGCCGGCGAGGCGCACGGCCTGCCCAGCATCCACCAGGCCGTGCAGGTGTGCGGGGCCCAGCGCCTCGGCCACGGCGTGCGCATCACCGAGGACATCGTCGACGGCAAGCTCGGCCGGCTGGCCGGCTGGGTGCGCGACCGCCGCATCGCCCTGGAGATGTGCCCCACCTCCAACCTGCAGACCGGCGCCGCCACCTCGATGGCCGAGCACCCGATCACCGCCCTGAAGGACATGGGCTTCCGGGTCACCCTCAACACCGACAACCGGCTGGTCTCCGGTACGACGATGACCCGGGAGATGTCCCTGCTGATCGAGGAGGCGGGCTGGACGGTGGAGGACCTGCGCACGGTCACGGTGAACGCCCTCAAGAGCGCTTTCATCCCGTTCGACGAGCGCAGGGCCCTCATCGAGGACGTGGTCCTGCCCGGCTACGCTGCCGCGCTCTGAAGCAGCCCCCGCAGGTAGGCGGCCTGTCCGACGTGCTGCAGATCGTCGGACAGGACGCTCACCAGACGCACGCCCATGCTGACCGGGGGGTCCCAGCGGTCGTCGACGATGCGTTCGAGGTCCTTGGCGGGCAGGTCGCGCAGCACTCCGAGGGTCTGCTCGTGCACGGCGTCGTAGTACCCGGTCAGCAGGTCGGCCGACTCGACCCGCACCTTGGCGACCTTGGCGGGACTGTGCCCGTACCCCGTGTCCTGACGCGGCAGATCGAGGCCGAAGCGCTTCTCCCAGCCCTGTGACAGCCACACCTGGTCCAGCTCGAAGGCGTCGGCGACGTGGTCGTCCTGGACCCGGGTGAGATGCCACACCAGCCAGGCGACGGAGTTGCTGTCGGGGGCCGGGCGGGCGTGCAGATCGTCCGGCCCGAGGCCGTCGAGGACGGCATGGACTTCTTCTTGGATGCGGCCGTAGCCGTCTATGAGGATGTCCCTTGCATGCATAGGTCCACCATGGCGCACAACGCTTCGTCATGCGTCCGGTATCCAGCAGCTGCCGTACCGCAAATTGACGGCCGCGGTTCTGCCCTCGCGGAGGGAGCGGGGTCAGCGGGGGTGCGACCCGTCCCGGGGTGCCGCCGGACCGCCGGTTTCCAGCAGGCCGACCAGCGCGCGGGCGGCCGGGCTGGTGCCCGTGTGCGGCGGCAGGAGGGCGACGGTCTCGTACTCCGCCTCGCCCGTGCCCTTCAGCGGCAGCGCCGTGAGCGCCGGCCGCTTGTGCCGGAAGTGCCGGGGCACGACCGCGACCCCGAGGTTCTCGTCCACCAGGTCCAGGAGGCTGTGCACGTCGTTGACCTCCAGGGCGACCGTGCGCCGCACGCCCGCGGCGGCGAAGGCCACGTCCGTGGTGCGTCGCGGCCCCCAGTCGGGATGGAAGTCGACGAAGACCTCGCCGCCGATGTCGCCCGGGGTCAGCGCCGCACCCGCCGCGGCGAGGCGGTGGCTGGGATGGCACAGCACCGTCATCGGTTCGCTGGCCAGCGACACCGACCGCAACTGGTCGGAGTCCTCCTGGGTCCGGTAGGCGAACGCCAGGTCCAGCCGCCCCGCCGCGACCTCCTCCGCCAGGGCGCCCGAGCCCGCCTGCCGCAGCCGGATCTCCACATCCGGATGACGCCGCCGGAAAGCGGCCAGCAGCCCGGCCACATGCACTCCGGCGATGCACTGCTCGGTGCCCAGAGCCAGCGTCCCGCGCAGCACGCCCTGCACCGCCGCGACCGCCTCGTGCGCCGCCCGTACCTGCGCCAGGATCCGCTCCGCCTCGGCGAGCAGCGCGCGCCCCGCCTCGGTCAGGGTGACCCGTCGGGTGGTCCGCACGAACAACGGGGCCCGGAGCTCCCGCTCCAGCGCCCGGATCGACGCGGACAGGCCCGACTGGGACACCATGAGCCGCTCCGCCGCCCGGGTGAAGTGCTGGTCCTCGGCGACGGCGACGAAGTGCTGGAGGTGGCGCAGTTCCATGATTCAGAAGCCTATCCGCTGAATCGCATCGGATTCTTCTGTTGGACCGCTGTACGCGGCCCGGGGAAGAGTGGTCACCGGTAGACCGTGTGCCAACCCTCTGGAGTCGCGTTGTACACCGCACACCCCGACCGCTACGCCGACATGCCCTACCGGCGCACCGGACGCAGCGGCCTGAAGCTCCCGGCGCTGTCGCTCGGCCTGTGGCACAACTTCGGTCCCGACCGGCCCGTCGAGACCCAGCGAGCCATCCTGCGCCGTGCCTTCGACCTCGGTGTCACCCACTTCGACCTGGCCAACAACTACGGCCCGCCGCCCGGCGCCGCCGAGTCCGCGCTCGGCGACGCCCTCCGCGCCGACTTCGCAGCCCACCGGGACGAGCTGGTCATCTCGACCAAGGCGGGCTACCTGATGTGGCCCGGCCCGTACGGCGAATGGGGCTCGCGCAAGTACCTGCTGTCCTCGCTGGACCAGAGTCTGAAGCGGATGGGCCTGGAGTACGTCGACATCTTCTACTCGCACCGCCCGGACCCCGAGACTCCGCTCGAGGAGACGATGGGCGCCCTGCACTCGGCGGTCCAGCAGGGCAAGGCGCTCTACGCAGGCGTCTCCAACTACTCTCCGGAGCAGACCCGCGAGGCCGCCCGGATCCTCGGCGAGCTGGGCACCCCGCTCCTCATCCACCAGCCGCGCTACTCCATGCTCGACCGCCGCCCCGAGGAAGGCCTCCTCGACGTCCTCGACGAGCTCCAGATCGGCTCCATCGTCTTCTCGCCGCTGGAGCAGGGACTGCTGACCGCCCGCTACCTCGACGGCATCCCCGAGGACTCCCGGGCAGCCGGCGCCAGCCCCTTCCTCGACTCCGACGCGGTGACCCCGGAACTGGTCGGCAAGCTGCGCGCCCTCGACGAGATCGCCAAGTCGCGCGGCCAGAGCCTGGCGCAGCTCGCCCTGGCCTGGGTGCTGCGCGGCGGCCGGGTGACCTCCGCCCTGGTCGGCGCGAGCAGCCCCCAGCAGCTCGCCGACAGCGTCGCCGCCATCGGAAACCTGGACTTCGACGCGGAGGAGCTGGCCCGGATCGACGCGGTGCTCGCAGGCTAGACGGGTCCCTCCGGGCGCGGCGGCCGTGTGTCCCGGCCGCCCGCCCGAGCCGCCGCGCGGATCTCCGGGAAGACTGAGAAGCTGATCGAAGGAGCACTGTTCCCAGCCCCGACGAACAGCGGCGGTGAGCGCAGTGGCCGTTGCCGACGAAGACACCGGGGGGCCCGTCGCCGCGCGCGTGGATCCCCTGGGCGACCCGATCCTGCACACCCGGTTCGCGCTGCCGACGAGGCCCGCCACGTTCCTGCGGCGGGAACGGCTGACCCAGCACCTCCAGCAGGCCCTGCGCACCCCGCTGACCATGGTCAACGGCTCCGCGGGGGCGGGCAAGACCCTGCTGGTCGCCGACTGGGCGGCGGGGCTGGCCGAGCCGGTCGCCTGGCTCACCGTCGAGACGGGGGACCAGCGCCCGGGGATCTTCTGGGCCTATCTGCTGCACGCCCTGCGGAACTGCGGCGCCCCTGTCCCGGACGACGTCGCCGGCCCGGCCGAGGCCACCCGCGTCGACCGCGGACTGCTGGCCGCGCTCGCCGCCGGGCTGAGCGGGCACGACCGGGTCGTCACCGTCGTCCTCGACGAGTACGACCGGGTGCCCGCCCCGGAGATCGCGGAGCAGCTGGAATTCGTGCTGCGCCACGCCGGGCGGGCCATGCGCCTGATCCTCGTCACCCGGACCGAGCCGATGCTTCCGCTGCACCGGTACCGGGCGGCCGGCGAACTGACGGAGATCCGCGACGCGGAGCTGGCCTTCACCCCGGAGGAGGCCGTCACCCTGCTGGAGCTGCACGGTCTGCGACTGCCCGTCGACTCCGCGCGTGCTCTGGTGGAACGCACCCGGGGCTGGGCCGCCGGCCTGCGGCTGTGCGCCCTCGCCGCACAGGAGAGCGCCGACCCGGAGACGTATCTGAAGGAGTTCGAGGCGGACCGGAGCACGGTCGCCGACTTCCTGCTGGCCGAGGTGCTCAAGCGGCAGCCGCAGCAGACGCAGGACCTGCTGCTCCGGATGAGTGTGCTGGAGCGCTTCTGCCCCGACCTCGCCAACGCGATGACCGGGCGGTCCGACGCCGAGCCCATCCTGGCCGGCCTGCACCGGGAGAACGCCTTCGTCGAGCACCTCGGGCACGGCTGGTACCGGCTGCACCCGCTGTTCGGGGAGATACTCAGGGCCCATCTGCGGGTACGCCTGCCCGGACTGGAACCCGAACTGCACCGTCGGGCCGCCCAGTGGCTGCGAGGCTCCGGATCCCTGCCCGAGACCCTCGCGCACGGCGCCGCCGCGGGCGACTGGGACTTCACCGCCGGTGCGCTCGTCGACGATCTGGCGATCGGGCAGCTACTGACCGGCCTGCGCTCCGACGCGCTGGCCGACCTCTTCTCCCGGATGGGCACCGAGGCCGAGACTCCCGCGACGGACCTGGTACGGGCCGCCCGCGAGCTGTCCAGCAGCGATCTCGACCATGGTCTGGCCCATCTGCACCGAGCCGAGGAACGGCTGTCCGGCGATGCGCCCGACCGGGCCGCGGGCCGGCTGACCTGCGCCCTGTTGGAGACCCTGGCGGCCCGGCTCACCGGATCTCCCGAACGGGCGGAGAAGGCCGCCGCGGCCGCCGGGGACCTGCTGCAGGAGGTCCCCGCCCACCTCCTGGAGAAGCACCCCGAGCTCCCTGCCCTGCTGCTGACCCATCTGGGCGCCACCCGCCTGTGGGCCGGTCACTTCGAGGACGCGCGTGCCGCCCTGGCGGAGGTGGCCGGCTCGGCGGGCGGAGCCGCGACCGTGCTGCCCCGCGAGGAGTCGCTGGGGCATCTGGCCCTGCTCGACCATCTGAACGGCTGGCCGGGCCGGGCGGAGCGCAAGGCCCTGGCCGCGGTCACCGAGACGGAGCGGTACAGCCTTCCCCGGCCGGCCGGTTCCGGCATCGAACGGCTGGTCCTGGCAGCCGTGGCCGTCGACCGCGACGAACTGGACCGCGCCCAGGCACTCCTCGACGAGCTGGCCGCGCTGCCCTCCGCGGTGCAGGACCCGGTGACGGTGGCTGGACGGGCCATCGTGACCGCACGCCTGCTGCTCGCCCGGGGCAGGACACGGGCGGCGCTCGAGGCGGCCGGCCCGGACGTGTCGGCGGAGGTGGCCTCTCCCTGGGCAGGGAGCCACGGGACGCTGCTCGTCAGTGCCGCCCACCTGGCCGAAGGGCGGCCCGAGAGCGCCGCCGAGCTGCTCCACGGGATGCCCGACGATCATCCGGCGTGCGCCGTGGAGGCCGCACGGATACGCCTCGCCGCGGGCGATACCGGCGGCGCGCTGGACCTCCTGGCCCACGTGCACGGTGAGGGACGGACCGGGCCGGCGGTGGCCGTCCGGGCGGCACTGGTGCGGGCCCAGGCCGCACTGCGGGCTGGAGACGCCTCCACCGCCCGCCGGCTCCTCGCGCAGGCACTCCGCGACGCCCGCCGCGACCGGCTGCGCCGCCCGTTCCGTGACGCCGGGGCCTGGATCCGCCCTCTCCTGGCCGAGCCGGCGCTCCGGCAGCTGACCGCGGGCTGGCTCGTACCCGGCCCGCCGCCGAACACCGGGTCACCGCCCCGCTCCGTTCCCCAGCCACCGCCGCTCGTCGTGGAGGAGCTGAGCGGACGCGAGCGCGACGTGCTGGAGCGGGCGGCCCGCATGATGTCCACCGAGGAGATCGCCGCCGACCTGCACGTGTCGGTGAACACGGTGAAGACCCACCTCAAGAGCGCCTACCGGAAGCTGGCGGTGAACCGGCGCAGCGACGCGGTCCACCGCGCCCGCGACCTGCGGCTGCTGTGAGCCCACGACGGGGCGAGCCCGGCCGTCCGGCGCCGCCGCGCCCTCGGCTCATGGACAGCTCCGAGCGGAGGCGTCGGCCCGCCCGTGCTACGGCGAGGTCGGCAGGTTCGGGGAGCGGAGCACGAGCAGGGTGATCTCGCTGGGGGCGAAGACGCGGAACGGCGGTCCCCAGAAGCCGGTACCCCGACTGGTGTAGAGGAGGGTGCGGGCGCCGTGGTGGCTCAGACCGGCGACGGCGGGCTGGTCGATGCGGACCAGGTGGTGGAAGGGCCAGATCTGGCCGCCGTGGGTGTGGCCGGAGAGCTGGAGGTCGATGCCGGCGGCTGCCGCCCGGTCGACGAACTTGGGCTGGTGCGCCAGGAGCAGTACGGGCAGGTCGGGGTCGGCCCCGTTCAGGGCTCCGGCGAGATGGGCGCGGTGGCCCGCCAGACCGGAGGACTCGGCGGTGACGTCGTCCACACCGGCGACCACCAGGGTGTCGCCCCCGCGTTCGAGCAGCAGATGGCGGTTGCGCAGCGGCTCCCAGCCCAGCTCGTCCATCAGGTCGACCCAGCCCTGCGCCTCGCTGTAGTACTCGTGGTTCCCGGTGACGTACAACCGGGCCCGGGTGGCCCGCACGGTACCGAGCGGTACGGCCTGGGCGCGGCGGCGTTCGGCCGTGCCGTCCGCGATGTCGCCGGTGTGGCAGACCAGGTCGGCTTCCAGGGTGTTCACCGTCTCGCACACCCGGGCCGACCAGCGGGCGCGATCGAGCGGGCCGTAGTGGGTGTCGGTGATGAGCACGACCCGCAGACCGTCCAACCCCGCGCCGAGCCGCGGGAGTTGCACGTCGAGTCGGCGCACGCGTGGCACGCGGCGGGCCTCGGCGTATCCCCAGGCGAGCAGTACGGCGGTTATGCCGAGGACGGTCCAAGTGACGACTCGGGCCCGGTCCTGGCTCTCGCCGACACCGGCCACGGTCAGGGCGAGCCGCAAGAGGATCCCGCCCAGAACGGACCAGGTGAACAGGACCCAGCTGGTGCCCAGCAGGGTGTCGCCGACGATCGCCGCCCGGTCCCGCTGGCGCCGGCCGTGCCCGCGCACCATCGCGAGCGGCATCCCGACGAGGCCGAGGACGGACAGAGCGGTGCCGACCAGCGTGACGGGCAGCGGCCAGTGCTGGCCGCTGTAGAGGAGCACCCAGCAGGGCACCGTCCACAGCAGGACGGGGGCGATGAGGGGGATGTAGCGCATCAGGCGGCGCAGTCGCCCCCGCCGTGGCGCTCGCGCCTCATCCTCTGCGGGCCGGGTGCTGCTGGTGTCGGTCATGTTCCCCTCCCGGACCGGGCTGCCGTCCCGCGCACTGTATCCGGTCGCCCGGCCCGGCCGGACCGGTTCATGGGCGCGGCCCCGCGGGACGGCCGGCCGCCGGCACGGCCCGTCGTGGGGAGCGGTCGCTGCTGCCGCCCGTGGGCACCCTGCTGGCCGCCGCGGCGGGCGATCAGGAAGCCAGCGAGCAGGTCGGCAAGGAGGTGCTCGCCCTGTTCGCACACAAGCTGGCCGGACTGCTGCCGGCCGGGAGCTGAGCCTCACCCAGGTGCCCGAGGCCCGCAAGGTGCTGCGCCAGTGGGCCCGGGCCAAGGAGTCCGAGCAGGTCCAGGATGTGCTGCGGTGGCGGCAGCGGCTGGGCTGCCGGGACGGCTGGACGGTCAGCAACGAGGACGACCGGCGCACCGTTCTGCAACGGCTGCTGTGCTGCATGTGGAACGGCCAGGTCGACGTGGTCGACGGGGGCCCCGCCTCACCGGACGTGATCGGGCTGCGGCTGTTCCCCGGGACCGGCCCGCACGTCCCCGGCGTCCGGCTCCGGCTCGGCTACTTCCCCGCCGGCGTGTCCAGCTGGGTGGGGCTGCTGGTTTTGTACGAGCGATGGACCGTCCTGGAGGACGAGCGGGTCGTCGAGGACTACTGCCGCGAGCTGATGGCGACCCAGCCGCTGGGCCTCGCCCGCGCCGGCAGCGAACCGCACCGGCTCTTCACCGACATCGTCGAGAAGGTCGCCCCGCGTCAGCTGGAGATGCTCGCCGAGCGCCGGGAGCGGAGCGACGAGCAGGCCGAGCACTGGGGATCTGTCGTCAAGTCCGCATAGGGTCAGGCTGCTGGTGCGAAGGCCGTGATGGCGTCGACGAGGTCGGCCGGAGCTTCCAGCGGGATCAGGTGACCGGTGGTCGGTATCACCGTGAACTCGGCCTGGGAGAGGTAGGGCACAAGGTTGTCGCGGAGCACGTCGACGGGCTCGACCTGGTCGTTCTCTCCGGCGACGACGAGGGCGGGAACGCTGACCCTGCGGGTGTGCTCGGTGATGTCCTCCGCGATACCGCGTAGCGGCCACTCGGTGCGGCCGACCTCGACGCCGGCTCGCGAATCGGTCGCGACCTGTGCCTTGATCGAGGCGTGCAGCTCGGTCGCGGTGAGGATGTGGTCCCGTGCCCTGGCTGTGGACTCGTCGGAGTCGTAGGCGTGGGAGAGGGCTTCCTGGTACTCGGGAGTGATCTGTGCGGCGGGCTTCGCCGGGCCGGAGCCGACGAGGACGATGCCACGCAGGCCGGCGGGCCGGGTCGCCGCGACGAGTTGCGCGACCTTGCCCCCCATCGAATGCCCGACGAGGACGTAGTCGGTGACGCCCGCGTCGGCGAGTACGGCGAGCGTGTCGTCGGCGAGCTGACCGAGCGTGTAGGGGCCGGGCAGACCGCTCGACCGGCTCCACCCTCGGAAGTCGATCGTGAGCACGTCACGCCCCGGGAGCCGGTCGACGACGAGGTCCCACGTCCGGGCGGAACCACCCCAGTAGTGCAGGAACAACAGGGTAGGTCCGGTCCCCGTCCGATGGTCGTAAACGGGCAGTGGCGTCGGCTGCGTCGCAGTCATCGTGGCCCTCCTGGTCACTTTTCTGGGCGATTTCCCCAGGCATTCATTGAAACTTCCGCACCCAGGTGGGGCATCGGCGTGACTGGTCTCCTGATAGTGGAAACTGGACACGTGACCGTGATCCGGCAGATGGCCTACCGGCCCGCAGAGCGCCGTGCCGCCACGGTCGAGACGATGACGTTCGGCCGCCTTCGCGATCTGAACGACGGCGGCACGCAGCGTGCCGACTTCCACGTCCTCGCCGTCGTCGACGCCGGGCACGGCTCCGTCACGGTGGACTTCCTCCAGCACCCGCTCAAGGAGCGGTCCGCGGTGTGGATCCCTCCCGGCGCGGTGCACCGATGGGATGACATCGCAGACGTGACGGGACACCTCGTGCTGTTCGTGCCGACTGCTCCGGTCACCGACGCCACCCGCGAACTCGTCGCATCCCCGGACCTGGTCCCGCAGTGGAGCATTCCTGACGCCGACTGGCCTTTCGTGGACGCCGCACGCAACCACCTCCTCCTTGAGGCGTCCGCCCCACCTGGGGACATCTCGAGGGAGCTGCCCGACATCCTGCTCTCCGCGCTGATCGCCCGGCTCCGGCCACCGCACGCCCAACCACCAATTTCGCATCCGGTGTTCCGGCTGTTCCGGTCCAGCGTCGAAGCACATTTCCGGGAACATCACGACGCCGGCTACTACGCCCGTGCGCTGGGATACGCGCCCCGCACCCTTTCACGAGCGGTGCAGCAGGTCAGTGGCCGCACGGCAAAGGGGTACATCGTCGACCGGATCGTCCTGGAAGCCAAACGGCTCCTCGCGCACGACCGCCTCACCGCGGCCCGCTGCGCCAACATGCTCGGCTTCTCCGACGCGTCCAACTTCTCAGTGTTCTTCCGGAAGGCGACAGGCATGAGTCCGGGCGTGTGGCAGGCGACGCTGCCGTCAATTGAGTAGGTGCACTGATGAAGGGCACCCGCATCCGTGATCACAGAGGGTCGTGACTCCATGAGCGTCACGACACTGTTCCCGCCTCGCTGCTTCGGCACCACCGTGCCATCCGCGCGACCTCCAAGTCCCCATAGAGTCCACATCCCCAGGGCTGGACGACCGTCCCCCACCCTTGCGGATCATGGCGCCGAGCCGGTCGGCGATGGCCCGGTCACGATCACTGGTCATGTGCCGGCAGATCAGCGCAGCCCGCGAGCTGCTGTGGCCCACGCGGTGGCCGTCTTGTTCTCTTCCCTCGTCGCAGGGATGGCCTTTTGACGTGCCCGCCGGATGGCGGCGTTCGGATCGGCGGGGGTGGGGAAGACGTGGCGGGCAAAGGTCGTGCGCCGTAGTCCGATCAGGAAGTCCACACCATGGCTCACACCGCACAAGCGACAGCCGTCCCCGGCTGGGTCCTGAAGTTCATGGACGCCATCGACACCCTGGAGTTCGGCCAGGGCTTCGCGCCACTGACCGACAACACCGACATGTACTTCGGCGCCGCGCACCTCCACGGCGTCGAGGCCATCAAGGAGTTCTTCGTCAAGATCGACGCACCGCTGGTCATCAGCCATGAGGTCCTGGAGTTCTGGACCGCGGGCGACGGCGTCCGTCTGCTGCGCGGTGAGGCGGTCATGGCCAAGAAGAGCGAACCGGAGCGGGTGGTGCGCGCCCCCTTCGTGCACATCTTCTACCTCGACCAGGAAGAGCCGGTGCGCATCCGGACGCTCCGGGTCACCGCGGGCCCACTGCAGACCGACGCCGTGATGTGACCCAGAGCCAGGCCCCCGCGAGGTCACGGCTTTTTGACGGGTTGACCCACATCCGTGCTCGCAGGGCCAGGAACCAACCAGAGTACGCGTTTCAAAGAGGTCAGATATGAACTCGGTGCACCACCGGACCGCCGCTGTCGACGGCCACGAGATCTTCTACCGCGAGGCCGGCCCCGCCGAGGCCCCGGTGATCGTCCTGCTGCACGGCTACCCGACCAGCTCGTTCATGTTCCGCGAACTCATCCCGCTGCTGGCCGACGACTACCACGTCATCGCCCCGGACCACCTCGGCTTCGGCCACTCCGACGCCCCCCTCGCAGGGGAGTTCACCTACACCTTCGACGCCCTCACCGAACTCACCTCCCAACTGCTCGACCAACTGGGCCTGGACCGCTACGCCCTGTACGTCCAGGACTACGGCGCCCCCATCGGATGGCGCCTCGCGCTCCGGCACCCCGAACGGGTCTCCGCCCTCGTCACCCAGAACGGCAACGGCTACGAGGACGGTTTCGTCGAGTCGTTCTGGACCGACGTGTGGGCCTACGGGGCGAACCCCGGCCCCGACACCGAACCCGGCGTCCGCGCCGCGCTGGGCGTCGACGCCATCCGCTGGCAGTACCTGCACGGCGTGCCCGACTCGAGCCTGGTCAGCCCCGACACCTGGGAGCACGACTTCGCCCTCGTCTCTCGCGAGGGCAACGACGAGATCCAGCTGGCGTTGTTCCGCGACTACCAGAACAACCGCCCGCCCTACCCGCTGCTGCACGAATTCCTGTGCACCAGCGGGGTCCCGGTGCTCGCCGTGTGGGGCCGCAACGACGAGATCTTCGGCCCGGCGGGCGCGCGGGCCTTCGCCCGCGACGCCAAGGACGCGGAGGTGCACCTGATCAACGGCGGTCACTTCCTGCTGGAGAGCCACCTGGACATCGTCGCGGGTTACCTGCGCGGCTTCCCCGGGCGGGTGCTGGAACAAGCAGGGTCCTGCTGATGCGGATGGTCGCTGCGCGGAGATGCAGTCCGGCGAGGACCAAAAGCCCAGATGCCGGCCTGACCCAGCTCGAGCGGGGGACCCCCTCGCGTCGACGCCCTCCCCCGCCTTGCGGCTGGATGTACCGAGCCTCACTCACCAGGCCGATGAGGCACCGTCCGTTTCCTGCGACCTGATCCGCCGGACTGGCCCTGGCGGGAAACCCGGTGAGCAAACCCTCGGGCGAGTGACAGTGGCAGTCAGGATGCGTTCAGGCACCCGATGCCACAGTCGGACAACATGACCTATGAAACGTCTGAGAGTCAGGTGGCTCCAGGGACAGGCACCGACGAGCGGCGATCCGGCGAGCGGTCGGCCGGGGCGGCTTCCCGCCCTCGCTCCTCCGAGAGTCCTCGGACGCCTGCCAGGCAGATGCTGAACAAGGTACCCGAGGTCACGATCTGGTTTTGGATCATCAAGATCTTGTGCACCACGGTCGGCGAAAGCTTCGCTGACTGGATCGACATGAACCTCGGTGTCGGCCTGATCAACACCGCATTGATCTTCACCGTCGTTCTGGCTGCCGTCCTGGGATGGCAACTCGGTACCAAGCGCTACGTCCCGTTCGTCTACTGGCTCACCGTGGTGGTGGTGAGTGTGACCGGCACGCTCTACACCGACATCCTCACCGACAGCCAGGGCGTTCCCCTCGCACTGAGCAGTAGCGTGTTCGCCGGTGTCCTCGCCGTTGTCTTCGGCATCTGGTACACGCGCGAACGGACCCTGTCGGTCCACAGCATCACCACACGCCCCCGTGAACTGTTCTACTGGCTCGCGGTTCTGGTCACCTTCGCCCTCGGCACCGCCACCGGAGACTGGACCCTGGACCTGACGGGCTGGACCCCGGGCGTCTCCGTGCTCCTGCCGCTCGGGTTGATCGTCGCGATCGTTCTGGGTTGGCGCCTCGGTGCCAACGCGGTGCTCTCCTTCTGGCTGGCCTACATCCTGACCCGCCCGCTCGGCGCCAACCTGGGCGACTGGCTCGGCTCGCCCGGCGGTGACGGTGGTCTGGGCCTCGGAACCGCGCTGACCAGCGTGGTCTTCCTGGGCGCCATCCTTGCTACGGTCCTGTACCTCACGCTCAGCCGGAGCGATGTGATCGAGACCCAGGAAGCGACCGACACCCCGCGAACGCCGAATCCGGCGCGTGAGCGGATCATGCTCGGTTACTTCGCCGTCGTGGCGGTCGCGACTGCGGCACTTCTCGTCTGGGCGCACAACCAGCCCCATGCTTCCGCGGCCGGTGAGGACGACGCTCCCGCACCTGTGACCACTCACCTCACCCCGGAGGAGGCGACGTCACCGTTCCCTGCGACTGAGATCGCGAAGTTCCGCACGATCACAGCGGACACCCTGGCGCAGCTGAATTCTGGAAAGCAGCGAGCCGCAACCACCCGAGTGGCCGACCTGGAGACCGCTTGGGACGCCGACCAGCCCACCCTCGAGCCCAGGAGCGAGAAGGCGTGGCACTTCCTCGACAGCGAAATCGACCAGGTCCTGAAGGCACTGCGCGTCCCGAACCCCGACAAGGCCACCGAGACCAAGGCACTCGACACGCTCCTCGCCTCACTCGGCTGACGTGCCGAGAACTTCGGCGCGGGACGACCAAGCCACGCGGGAGTTCACGCGTCCCGATGCGCCCGGGCGGATCGTGGTGTCCCGGGGGACGCTGCGCTGCCTCGGTGCCGCGATGCGCGCGGCAGCTCTGTAGTACCGCGGTACTACGTGCCGATGGTGGATCGGTCTCCCGGTACCACGTCGTCGGGCGGATCGGATCCTAGCGTTGTCGGTGAGGCGCCGGAAGCGACGGACGCCGCAGGCCGACAGGAAGAGCGCTCATGATCGACGCACGGCAGTTGACCAAGAGGTACGGCGAGAAGACGGCCGTGGACAGGCTGGAGTTCGTCGTGAAGCCGGGTACGGTCACCGGATTCCTGGGGCCCAACGGCGCGGGCAAGTCCACGACGATGCGCATGATCGTCGGCCTTGACGCCCCGACGAGCGGCTCCGTCACCGTGAACGGCCGCCACTACGCCCAGCACCGGGCACCGCTCCAGGAGGTCGGCGCCCTGCTGGAGGCGAAGTCGATCCATCCGGGCCGCTCGGCCTACAACCACCTCAGGGCCCTGGCGCTGACCCACGGCATTCCGCGTCGCAGGGTCGACGAGGTGATCGACCTCGCCGGACTGGGCAGCGTGGCGAGGAAGCGGGCCGGCGCCTTCTCCCTCGGCATGGGCCAGCGGCTCGGTATCGCGGCGGCGCTGCTCGGCGATCCGCAGACGGTGATGCTCGACGAGCCGGTCAACGGGCTGGACCCGGAGGGTGTGCTCTGGATCCGGAACCTGCTGAAGACGCTCGCCGACGAGGGGCGGACCGTGTTCGTCTCATCGCACCTGATGAGCGAGATGGCCCTGGTCGCCGACCACCTGATCATCGTGGGCCGCGGGCGGCTGCTCGCCGACACCACGGTGGGAGACCTGATCCGCGAGGCGGGCGGCGACATCGTGAACGTGGCGACCCAGGATCCGGCGCGGCTGCGGGACGTACTGGCCGGACCCGGAGTCGAGGTCACCGGCCGCATCGGCTCCGAGGAGCTGCAGGTGACCGGTCTGAGCGCCCGGGAGATCGGGCTTAAGGCGGCCGAGCACGGGATCGCACTGTTCGAGCTGAGCACACGGACCGTGTCACTGGAGGAGGCGTTCATGGACCTGACCAGGGACGCCGTGGAGTACCACGGCTCCACGACCGGGCTCGAGACCCTCGGGAGGCCGGCATGAGCACCCTCACGGCAACCGCGGAGGAACCCAGGACCGCGCCCTCCCGCCCCGCCTACCGGGTGACCGGACGGCGCGTGCTCGCCTCGGAGTGGGCCAAGCTGTGGTCCCTGCGCTCGACGTGGATCACCCTGGGCCTCGGTCTGCTGTTCCTGGTGGCCTTCGGCGTGATCGCCGCGAGCCGCTACCGGTCGGGGATCCACTCGGGCCACATCGATCGGGACTTCGCCTCGTCCACGGCCGTGAGCCTGTCCCTCTTCGGTACGAACTTCGCCCAGCTGGCCCTGGGCGTGCTCGGTGTGCTGGTCACTGCGGGCGAGTACTCGACCGGCATGATCCGTTCCACGCTCGCCGCGGTGCCCCGCAGACTGCCCGTGCTGTGGTCCAAGGCCGCCGTGTTCGGACTGGTCGCGCTGGTGGTCGGGACGGTTGGTGCGTTCGTCGCCTTCCTGATCGGCAGCGGAATCGTCTCCGGCACACCCGCGTCCATGCACCTCTCGCACGCGGGGGTGGTACGGAGCCTGCTCGGCGCCGGGCTCTACCTCGGCCTGGTCGGTGTGATCGGCGCCGCGCTGGGTGCGCTGCTCCGATCGGTGGCCGGCGGGATCTCGGTGCTGGTCGCCACACTGATGCTGATCCCGGGCCTGATCTCGCTGCTGCCCAGCTCCTGGCAGGACGACATCAGCCCCTATCTGCCGTCCAACGCGGGCGAGTCGGTGTTCGCCCTCACCCACGACTCGACAACCCTTTCGCCGGGCACCGGACTGCTGGTCTTCCTCTGCTGGACGGCACTGGCACTGGGCGGCGCGGCGTACCGGCTCGCGCGCAGCGACGTCTGACACCCGCACCATGGACAGGTGACGTCCGTGACCATCGATGACATCAGCGGGATGGGTCCGCTGGTCGCCCGGCTCTCCCGGGGCGGCCAGCGGTTGCGGCAGGCCGACCGGAGCCATCCCTGGGTGCTGGACACCGCGGTCGTGGCCCTGGTCTTCCTGATGTTCTGCCTGCCCGACCTGCTGCACGGCGGTGCCGGCGACGGCGACGGCCCACGCCGCTTCCGGCTCGTCTTCACCCAGCTTCCCGTCGCGGGCATGCTGGCGCTGCAGGCCGGTCTGGTACTGCCTCTGCTGTGGCGGCGGCGCAGGCCCCTGGCGGCCTTCGGCGCCGTCGCTGCGGTGTTCGTCCTGCAGTGGTCCCTGGGTGTGGCGCTCCGTGCGGACGTCGCCCTCTTCGTCGCTCTGTACAGCCTGGCCCTGCACGGCCGGCTGAGGCAGCTGCCGTGGGCATGCGCCGCCATGGCGGGTGCCATGGTGCTGGTCGCCGTACGCGTATCCGCGGCCGTGTCCGTCTGGGACGCGCTGTTCTTCCTGCTGAGCACGACGACCGCGGCCCTCGCGCTCGGTCTGGTGGTCCGCATCCGCCGGGCCCAGCTCGCCGGACTGCGAGACCGGGCCGCCCGGCTGGAGGTCGAGCGCGACCAGCGAAGCAGGCTGGCCGCCGTCACCGAACGCACCCGCGTCGCCCGCGAGATGCATGACATCGTCGGCCACAACCTCTCCGTCATCATCACGCTCGCCGACGCGGGCGCCTACGCGACCGACAGTGCACCGGAACGCGGCAAGGAGGCCCTCCAGCTCATCGGTGACACCGGCCGGCAGGCCCTCAGCGAGCTGCGGCGCGTGCTCGGTGTGCTGCGCGATACGGCGGACGGCCCTTCCGCCGGCCCCGAACTCAGCCCACAGCCCGGCATCGCGGACATCGACGCCCTGTGCGCCAACGTACGGGCCGCCGGACTGGAGGTCGTCTACCGGACCTCCGGCGAGGTGGACGCTCTGGACAGCGGGGTGCAGCTGACCGCGTACCGCATCGTCCAGGAGGCTCTCACCAACACCCTGAAGCACGCGGACACCGACACCCGGGTGCAACTGACGATCATCGAGTCGGACACCCGGCTGACCATCCGGGTCCAGGACACCGGCCCGGCCGTACCGCCTGGGCCGCACGAGGAGGGGCATGGGCTGGTGGGTATGCGGGAACGGGCGGCGCTCTACGGCGGGACCGTCAGCGCCGGGCCGGTGAACGGTGCAGGATGGAGTGTCGAGGCCGTCCTCGACCTCACGCCCCAAGGCGGTGTGTGATGACCACCGTGCTCATCGTGGACGACCAGCCCCTGCAACGCTACGGTTTCCGCCTCCTCCTGGACTCCGTCCCCGAGACCACCGTCCTCGGTGAGGCCGCCCACGGCGCCGACGCCGTCCGCAAGGCCGCCGAACTGCGTCCGGACGTCGTCCTGATGGACATCCGCATGCCCGGCATGGACGGCATCGAGGCCACCCGCCGTATCGTCGCCGCCGGGGAGCGTTCGCGTGTCCTGGTGCTCACCACCTTCGACCTCGACGAGTACGTCCACGCCGCCCTCCGGGCCGGTGCCAGTGGCTTCCTCCTCAAGGACGCGCGCCCCGAGGACCTTCTCGCGGGCATCCGGGCCGTCGCCCTCGGAGACGCGGTCATCGCGCCCGCGCTCACCCGGCGCATCCTCGACGAGTTCGCGCGCTACGTCCCCGCCCACTGCGCGGAAACCGCGGAGGACCCGAGGCTGAGCTCCCTCACCGACCGGGAACGCGAGATCCTCGTCGCCGTCGGCAAGGGCTGGACCAACGGCGAGATCGCCTCCCGGTTCCACCTGTCCGAGTCCACCGTCAAGACCCATGTGGGCCGAGTCCTGGCCAAGATCGGCGCCCGTGACCGCATCCAGGCCGTGATCTTCGCCTACGACCACGGCCTCGCCCGGCCCAACGCGGACTGAGCCCTCGAGCCGCGGCAGACGGTCCTGCTGCGGCACCGAGATCACCTCGCACGCGCCCGGCTACATCGACCGCGACCGCGAGCTGATCGTCGGTCTGCAGACCGACGCCCCGCTGAAGCGCGCGATCATGCCCAACGGCGGGCTGCGGATGGTCGAGAACGGACTCAAGGCGTACGGCTACGCGCCCGACCCGTTCGTCACCAAGGTCTTCGGTACCTATCGCAAGACCCACAACGACGGCGTCTTCGACGCCTACACCCCCGCGATGCGGGCCGCCCGCAGGGCGGGCATCATCACCGGGCTGCCGGACGCGTACGGCCGCGGCCGGATCATCGGCGACTACCGGCGCGTCGCGCTGTACGGCACCGACCGCCTGATCGACGCCAAGCGCGCCGAACGCGCCCTGCTGGACGCCCGCCCCTCGACCGAGCACGTCATCCGCGACCGTGAGGAACTCGCCGAACAGACCAGGGCCTTGGGCGAGCTCACCCGGATGGCGGTCACCTACGGCTGCGACGTCCCGCGCCCCGCAGCCACCGCCCACGAAGCCGTGCAGTGGCTCTACCTCGGCTACCTCGCCGCCGTGAAGGAACAGAACGGCGCCGTGATGTCGCTGGGCCGCACCTCGACCTTCCTGGACGTCTATCTCCAACGGGACCTGGAAGAAGGCGTCATCGACGAGACACGCGCCCAGGAGCTGGTCGACGACTTCGTCATCAAGCTGCGGATCGTGCGCTTCCTGCGCACCCCCGAGTACGACGCCCTGTTCTCCGGAGACCCGACCTGGGTGACGGAGTCCATCGGCGGCATCGGCACGGACGGCCGCCCGCTGGTCACCCGGACCTCCTTCCGCTTCCTGCAGTCCCTGTACAACCTCGGCCCGGCCCCCGAACCCAACCTGACCGTGCTGACCACGACGATCACTCCGGAGGGGCTGGGGCACGTCCCCGGGGACCGCGCGGCCCACCTGGTCGGCATCCTCGACGCCTACATGGCCTCCGGTGGCTTCTACATGAACGTCAATGTGCTGAACCGGGCCACCCTGGAGGACGCGATGGAACACCCGGAGAAGTAACCGGAGTTGACGATCCGGGTCTCGGGTTACGCCGTGAACTTCGTCCGGCTCACGCGTGAGCAGCAGCTCGACGTGATCAGCCGCACCTTCCACGGATCGCTGTGAACACCGCGACCGACGCGACGGTGGGCCCTGCCCCGGCCACGGGCCGGATCTTCGTGAGCGGCTGCCCGCTGCGCTGTCTGTACTGCGCCAACCCCGACACCTGGCACATGCGCGACGGACGGGAGGCCACCGTCGACGAGGTGATGGCGGAGATCGACAAGTACCGGTCCTTCATCACCACGGCCGGGGGAGGGGTGACCCTCACCGGCGGTGAGGCGCTCCTCCAGCCCGCGTTCACGGCCGCCGTGCTCCGCCGTTGCAAGGAGGCCGGACTGCACACCGCCCTGGACACGTCCGGCTGCCTGGGCGCCCGCGCCGGTGACGAACTCCTCGCCGACACCGACCTGGTTTTGCAGGACATCAAGTCCTTCGACGCCGGTACCTATCGGGAACTGACCGGCGGTGAACTCGCCCCCACGCTGGACTTCGCCAGGCGTCTGGACCGGCTCGGCAACCGGGTGTGGATCCGGTACGTACTGGTGCCCGGCTGGACCGACTCACCGGGTGCCGTGTCCGGCCTCGCCCGCTTCCTCGCCGACCTCGGCAACGTCGACCGCGTCGACGTCCTGCCCTTCCACAAGCTCGGCGCCGCGAAGTACGAGGCACTCGGCGTGCCCTTCCGCCTGCGGAACACGCCGATCCCGGGGCCCGAACTGGTCGGGCGGGTCCGGGACCAGTTCCGTGAGCTGGGCCTGAACGCCTCCTGAGCGGCTCAAGTGCCCGAACCGGTCAGGCCTGCCTCACCCGCACTTCCCCGCTGGACCGGTCCGCCTGCACCGCGAACCCGGCCCGCGTGAGGGTCTCCAGCAGAGCGTGCCGTAAGGCGGCACGCATGCCCTCGTACTCCGTGTCGGCCCTACCGGCGGGGTCCAACTCGTCCGCCGGCGCCCAGCCCACTATCACCGCGTCCAGCTCCCGGCGAACCCGCAGCCCCGTCCCCTCCGTCGCACTCGCCGACGCGATATCGAACCCGGCCCGAGCAAGCGTGCGGCAGACATCCGAGAACAGTGCCCGCAGAAGAGCTTCATCACTCATGCACGAAACCTACACAAGGAGGGGCTGCGAAACGGAAGCGGTTGCGAGTGCCCCGGCTGATCGGCCGGGGCAGGACCACACGAGACGCCCCCTAGTCCTGCGGTGCCAAGCTGCGCAAGACGTCGAACTCGTTGCCCTCGGGGTCAGCCATGACCACCCAGTTCCGGTCCGGGCCCTGGCCCACGTCCACCCTGACGGCGCCGAGACCGAGCAATCTGGTCACCTCGTCCTCGGTGCTGCGGTCGATCGGGCTGACGTCGAGGTGAAGCCGGTTCTTGACGGTCTTGCCCTCAGGCACGCGGATGAACATCAGGGTGGGCGGCATCTGACGGGCCCGGACTTCCTCGACGGTTGGCACCCAAGAGCCGATCTCGACCTTGTCCCCGCTCCGGTCGATCACCTTGAAGTCCAGGACCTCGCACCAGAAGGCCGCGAGCCTCTCCGGATCATGGCAGTCAACGGTCAACTCGGTGAACCTGCTCGTCATGCTTCTCCCAGATAGTACGGACGGGGCACAGCGTAGGCCTGTCATGAGCGGCCCTCTCCCACGGCACCACCCTCTGCGCGGGCCCCGAGGGGACGGCACGACCCGACCGCGGGACCGTCCGCCCGGTGGCAGGGACTCATGGCCCATGCCCCGCAAGTTTCCGGAAGCCGAGAGTGGTTGAGGGCGTCGATCTTCGCGTGCGAGATCCGCGTGGGCTGCCCATGTCACAGGACAACCGCAAGAGGGAAGGGACGGACACCATGGTCCAGTCGTCGACGATGGAGAGTGACAGGACGGGCTCGGGCGCACCGGTGCCCGGTCGGGCCTGGCTGATGCTGGCCCTGGCGACCGTCGGGTTCGCCGTCAACTTCTGGGCCTGGGCGCTGCTCAGTCCGCTCGGCCCGCGCTTCAAGGACAACCTGGCGCTGTCCTCCTTCCAACAGTCGCTGCTGGTGGCGGTACCCGTCGTGGTCGGCTCGCTGGGGCGCATCCCGGTCGGCGCTCTGACCGACCGGTTCGGCGGCCGGGTGATGTTCCCGATCGTGTCGGCGGCCACCATCGTGCCGGTGCTCTACCTCGGCCTGGCCGGGCACTCCTCGCTCACCGCGCTGCTGGTCGGCGGGTTCTTCCTCGGCGTCGGCGGTACCGCCTTCGCGGTCGGAGTGCCGCTGGTCAATGCCTGGTTCCCGCCCGAGCGGCGCGGACTGGCGATCGGTGTCTTCGGCGCGGGCATGGGCGGCACCGCCCTCAGTGCCCTGACCACCGTGAAGCTGGTCGACGCGCACAGCACGTCCACCCCGTTCCTGATCACCGCCGCGGTGCTCGCCGTCTACGCGGCCCTCGCTGCGCTGCTGCTGCGTGACGCGCCGGGACGCACCGTGCCGACCGAGCCGCTGGCCCGCCGTCTCGCGGCCACCGCCCGGCTCGGCATCACCTGGCAGGCGTCCGCGCTGTACGCGGTGGCGTTCGGGGGGTACGTCGCCTTCTCCGTCTACCTGCCCACCTACCTCAAGACCGGCTACGGCCTCACTCAGGCCGACGCGGCCAACCGGATGGCCGGCTTCGTCCTGCTGGCCGTCGCGATGCGGCCGGTCGGCGGCTGGCTGTCGGACCGGATTGGACCGGTGCGGGTGCTGACCGGTGCGCTGAGTGTGGTGGTGGCGGGTGCTGTGGCACAGTCGTTCACCCCGGCCCTGGCACCGGTGGGCACCGCCGCCTTCCTGGCCATGGCCGCCGCGCTCGGCGCCGGAAGCGGGGCGACCTTCGCTCTGGTGGCCCTGCGGACCCCGGCCGACCGGGTCGGCTCGGTCACCGGTGTGGTCGGCGCCGCGGGCGGCCTGGGCGGCTTCCTGCCGCCGCTGGTGATGGGCTCGCTCTACGGCGAGTACGGGACGTACGCGGCCGGCCTGATCCTGCTGGCGATAGTGGCCGCAGCGGCGCTGGCCTACACCCTTACGGGTGTCCGTGCCGCCGCCGAAGGCGGGGACCGCAAGTCGCGCGCGGGTCGGCACGGGCACCACACCACGGCCGGGACCACCGCGTAGGCGCGGCCGGGGCGAAGAGGAACGAAGGCCGAGATGGCTGAGCCGGCCGACAAGGCCGGCAAGGCCGACAAGACCGACAAGGACAGGGAGAAGGCCGGTGTGTGAGTACTGCGGCTGCCAGTCGCTGGTGTCGATCGACGAGTTGACCCGGGAACACGACGAGGTCGTCCGTCTGATCAGTCACCTCCGGCTGGCACACCGGCAAGGTGACGTGGCCCGTATGGCGCGGGTCGCCGGCGAGATCGCGGCTGTGCTCGGCCCGCACACCCAGGTGGAGGAGCACGGGCTGTTCCCCGCGATGGCCGGGGACTTCCCCGAACAGATCGCCGCACTGGAGGCCGAGCACCGCCGCATCGAGGCGGTGCTGGCCGAGGCCGCCGACGGCGCCACGCCTTCGGATCCGGCCTGGCCGGACCGGCTGCTGGATGCCATGGCCCTGCTGCGTGATCACATCCTCAAGGAACAGGACGGCGTCTTTCCGGCCGCCCTCGCCAACCTCACCACCGAGGAGTGGGAAGCGGTCGAGGCCGTCCGTGCCAAGGCGGGCGGCGCCCTGTCCCGGTCGTCCACCTGACCGGCCGCACTCCGGCCTGACGGGCGCAATCCACATCGGCCCCGTGCCCCCGCTCCGTCCGAGCGGGGGCATGGGGCCGGCCGCTGCAAGCCCGGGCCCGCCGTGGAACGGACGGGCTCGTAGCGGCGCCTGGCTCACCGAGCGCGGGTGCCCCGCGGTCGCTCCCGCCGGGGCCTCCGCGTAGTCCGACGAGCATGTGGCCGACGGTGCCTGCCCGTTCCGGCCGCCCTGCCCGGCGGTGGTGTCTTCCGCACAGACGTGAGTTCCGTAGGTGTCGGTCTTCCGTCCGCCCGGGGAGAGGCACGGTCCAGTCCACGCGGTGCCGGTGGGACCGTTCGGCGTGACGCGGCGGGGGAAGGTGCCGATGACGATGTCAGGGCCTGGTAAGCACCTGTCCGTGGCACCCGGTCAGGTGCCACGGACGGATGTGATGAGGTCACCGGAACGGGACCGGAGTTCTCACGCCTTGGCGGTTCGGTCCCTGCCTGCGTCCGGTCGGCCCTGCGTGCCCCAGGAGTAGGCCGTGCGCATGATCTCCTGCATGTCGTCGAGCATCGGCATGCGCGGGTTCGCCGGTGCGCACTGGT
>NZ_JBSFIK010000017.1:0-40756 GCF_053597535.1 Streptomyces sp. NPDC001348
CCGTGACGAGCACCGGCACGACTGGATGCGTGCGGCCCTGGACGTCCTCCTCGCCGCCCGCCCGGACACCGTCGTGGTCGAGATGGGCGTACCGCCCCTCGAGGGGCGGGGCGCCGGCCCGACCGGTCACCGGCCGACGCCCGGGAAGAGGTGCAGGAACGGCTCCGCCGACGCCGCGATGCCCCGGCTGTAGGGCGCGTCGAAGTCCCAGATCAGGAAGAGCAGGAAGGCGATCAGCGCGGAGAACAGTCCGGCGAGGACCAGTTCCCGCGCCGTACGCCTGATCTGCAGCGCGAAGACCATGCAGATGGTGACCACGGCACCGGTCAGCAGCCCGAACCAGACCACGCCCGGCATGGTCGCCCCGGTCGAGTCGGCCCGGGCGTTGCGCGCCTGGTCGGCTGCGGCCACCTGATCGAGGAGCGGCTGGTAGGCCTGTGCCTGGAAGTCCGTCTTCGGCTGGTAGTCCGTGACGTCCTCGCGGACGCGCTGCAGCAGTTCGGTGCCGCGCTCGGTGACCCGGCCGTGGTCGGCCATGGTCTTCCACTCGGTGGTGACGACGTGTCCGACATAGGCGTTGACATCCGCCCGAACGCGGTCACGGACATCCGGCGGGTACACCCTGACCCGCTCGGAGATTTCGTGCAGCGCCTGGGCCTCCGCCTGCACATGGTCCTGGGCGGTGCTGCGTGCCTCCCACACCCCGGCGATGGCCAGGCCCAGGACGATGGCGTACACGACGCCGATCCACATCGTCATGTACTCGATGACGTCCGGCGTCTCGTTGGGGTCCTCGTCATCCGGTGCCCTGCGGTGCCGTACGAGGGTGATGACGATCACCACGGCGCACGCGGCCAGCATCGCGAGGGCGAGAACAAGCCATTCCGACAACGGATTCCTCCAGGGTCTCGGCGCGTCAGCGCGGGCGCAGCGCGGCGACGGCGACCACCGCGGGCGCGGTGATGAGCAGGACGTAGACGACGGGGGGCGTGCCGCCGTGCGACGGGTGGTGGGGCGGCTGCGGCCGGTACCGCGGATAGCCCACCGGGGCCGCCGACGGGCGCGGCGTGGGTTTGGGGCGCGGGGCCGGCTTCGGCGGTGCCGGGGGTGGAGGCGGCGGTGGGGGTGGGGGTGGTGGGAGCAAGTGCGCAGGACTGGGCGCGGGCTTCGGCGGGGGTGGTGCCGGGGCGGGAGGCGGCGGCTTCGGCTTGGGTCTCGGGGTGGTCCTCGGCGGGGGCGGCTTGGTCGGTGTGGGCGTCGGTGTCGGCGTCGGTGTCGGCGTGGGTGTCGGTGTGGGAGTGGGCGTGGGACAGGGTGGGGGAGGGGGCTCCGGGCAGGCCGGGGGCGTCGGCCAGGAGTCTCCGGCCACCGCCACGGCCTGCACGCCGTCCGGGCCCGTCGAGGCATACGCACAGGCGTCGGCCGCCGCCGTGCCGACCGGACAGCCCACGAGACCCCAAGTCACCACCACCAGGGCCAACGCCCTCGTAGCACGCGTGAGTCGGGTCGGTTCGGGTCCATGCACGACGGAGATCATGAGGCGCCGCGGGGCCCCGTACGCCGGAGAGGGGACGGATTGCCCCGAAGGGAGGAGAAACGGCGCCGGGTGGTTTGACTGCTTCAGGTGGCCGGTGCGGGCGACGCGCACACGTGTACGGGACCCCATGCGGGAGTTACGGACAGGAGACGGGCCGGGGACGCCGCAGGATTCCGAAAGAAATTTGTGCGCCCGTTGAACACTTCCGCCACCCCCGTCCGTACCCAGTGTCGTGCGGCGGCGCAGCAGGCGCTGCAATATCCAGGCGATTATGGGGAGTTAGCAATGAAGACCTCCTGGCGGAGCGCCTCACTGGCGGCGACAGCCGTGTCGATGCTGGCGCTGACGACGGCGTGCGGTCAGGGCAATTCCACCACCCCGTCGTCGGCGGCCCAGAACGTCGGCGCCACGGCACCCGCGACGACGGGCGGCGTCGGTGCGACGACCGGCGGAACCGGCACCGGTACGGGTACGGGCACGGGTACCGGCGCGGGCAACGGCTACGGCGCCGACGGCCAGCAGAGCAGCGCCTCCCCGAGCACGCCGGAACCCGCGGGCAAGCTGACGGTGGCGAGCAACCCCGACCTCGGCAAGGTGCTGACCGACGGCGCGGGCCTGACCCTCTACCGTTTCGACAAGGACACCGCCAACCCGCCGAAGTCCAACTGCGAGGGCGACTGCGCCACCACCTGGCCGCCGGTCCCCGCGGACGACGCCCAGGCCGGAGCCGGCATCGACAAGGCGCTGCTGGGCGAGGTCACCCGTCCCGACGGCACCAAGCAGCTCACCATCGGCGGCTGGCCGGCCTACCGCTACGCCAAGGACGTCAACGCCGGTGACGTCAACGGCCAGGGCGTGGGCGGCAAGTGGTTCGCGCTGGCCCCCGACGGCAAGAAGGCCACCCTCTCGAGCCTGCCCGGACTGTCGGTCCGCAAGGACGCCAAGCTCGGCGACATCATCGTCGACAAGAACGGCATGACGGTCTACCGGTTCATCAAGGACAAGGCGTGGCCCAAGCCCGTCTCGAACTGCACCGGAGCCTGCCTCGAGAAGTGGCCGGCCGTCGCCGAGGTGAACATCAACGACACCAAGGGTGTCGAGAAGAAGGGCCTGATGGGCTTCGCCCGTACCGACAACGGCCAGAAGCAGATGACGGTCGACTGCTGGCCGATCTACACCTTCTCCGGCGACAAGAAGGCCGGGGACACCAACGGTCAGGGCGTGGGCGGCACCTGGTACGCCGTGTCGCCCACCGGAAAGCTGGTCGGCGCGTCCAAGTAGAGGTCACCTCCCCAGGGTTGTCCGACTGACGCACGGCCATCCGTCCGCCCCCTCCGCACCGCACGGAGGGGGCGGACCTGTGCGCACGGGCCGTCACGGCGCGGCACGGCACCGACACTCTCCGCAGGCCGTGACCGGGAACGGATGGTCAATTTCCGTTTCTGCTCGCCCCATTGGCGGGCGATCAGTAGCCTCAGCTCGAACACCGGATCGTCACATCCTTGGAGAGACACATGGAACGTCCCGCCTGGGCTCCACGGAGCATAGACATCTCGGTGCCGAGCGTCGCGCGCATCTACGACTACTACCTGGGCGGTTCGTACAACTTCGAGGTCGACCGGGAAGCGGCCCGCAGGGCCCTGGAGTTCATGCCGGGACTCCCCAAGATCATGCAGGCGAACCGGGCGTTCATGCGCCGGGCCGTGCGCTTCGCCGCCGCCGAGGGCATCACCCAGTTCCTCGACATCGGCTCCGGGATACCCACCTTCGGCAACGTCCACGAGGTGGCGCGGGAGGCCGCCCCGGGCGCACGGGTGGTGTACGTCGACCACGATCCGGTGGCGGTGGCGCACACCGAGGCGGTGCTGGCCGACGACGACCACGCGGACGTCGTCGCCGCCGACCTCCGCAAGCCCCAGGAGATCCTGGCCAGCCCCCAGGTCGAGTCCCTGATCGACCTGAACCGGCCAGTGGCCCTTCTCCTCGTTGCCATACTGCACTTCGTGGAAGACTCGGACGACCCCTACGATGCGGTGACCCGGCTGAGCGCGGCGCTCGCGCCCGGCAGCCTGCTCATCCTCACCCATGCCTCGTACGAGGGAATCCCGGTTCCCGCGGAGCGGGCCGAGGGTGCGGTGGACGTGTACAAGGGCATCCGCAATCCGCTGGTCATGCGCTCGCGCGAGGAGATCGCGCGGTTCTTCGGGGGGTACGAGATGGTGGAACCCGGACTGGTGCCGATGCCGCTCTGGCGGCCTCAGACACCCCAGGAGGAGGAGGATCCGTACGCCTTCTCCGGGTTCGCCGGAGTGGGGCGGACGGCGTGAGCGCGGAGCCGGACGGGCCGGAGGGCAGACTCCGCCGGTTCGCGACGATCTGGAGCCGGGCGCTCTTCCCGGTGACCTCGACGTCGCTGACCCGGCCGGAGTTCGAGGAACGGCTGCTGCCGCTGGCACGCCGGCTGAGCGAACTGCTGCGGGCCCGCAGTTTCGACGCGGAGGAGGCCCGGGCGGTCGGTGCCGCGCTGATCCGCGTGCACTGCACCGACCCCGAGACGCTCAGCCGCACCCTGGACTGCGTGGACGCCTATCTGGTGCTGTACTGCGGTGCGGACGGTCCGCAGGACGAGCTCAGGATGCGCTCCTCGCGGCTGCAGCACGCGATGGCCGCCGGGTTCGCGCAGGCGCTCAAGGAGCGGACCCTGGCCGAGCAGGAGGCCATAGCCCAGGCGGCGCTCAGGGCACAGGGCGTGGTGGCGCAGGCGCTGCACGCCAGCGAGGCCCGCTTCCGCGCGGTCTTCGAGGGCGCCGCCATAGGGATCGGCATCGCCGACCTGGAGGGCAACATCCTGCAGGTCAACACCGCGCTGCTGCGCATGTTCGGCGGCTCCGAACAGGCGGTGCGGGGCCGCAAGGTCCTGGAGTGGACCCACCCGGAGGACGCCCCCCACGTCTGGAGGCTCTACGAGGAACTCGTGCTCGGCGAGCGCGAGCACTACCACGTGGAGAAGCCGTTCTACCGCCCCGACGGCACCGTCCTGTGGACCAACCTGACGGTCTCCCTGCTGCGCGACCCCGACGGCAACCCCCAGTACCAGCTCGCCCTCATGGAGGACACCACCGAGCGGCGGCTGCTCAACCTCCGCCTGCGGTACGAGGCCACGCACGACGCGCTGACCGGCCTGCCCAACCGGACGCTGTTCTTCGAACGCCTGGAGAAGGCGCTGAACGCGGGCGAGGGACAGCGGTTCGGGCTGTGCTACCTAGACCTGGACGGGTTCAAGACCGTCAACGACAGCCTCGGCCATGCCGCCGGTGACCGGCTGTTGGTGGAGGTCGCCGACCGGCTGCAGTCCTGTGCGACCGCGCCCGGCGAGATGGTCGCCCGGCTCGGCGGTGACGAGTTCGTGGCGCTGACCACCGGGCCGGACACCGAGCGGGGCGTCGACGAGCTCGCCGAGCGGATCATGCACGCGCTGGTCAGCCCGGTCAGCATCGACGGCCGCGACCTGCTGGTGCGCGGCAGCATCGGCATCGTCGAGGGCCCGGCGGGGGAGCGGACCCCGGCGGAGGTCCTGCGCAGCGCCGACATCACCATGTACCGGGCCAAGTCGGCCGGCGGCAACCGCTCCGAACTCGCCGACCCCGAGGCCGACGCCCGCGCCATCACCCGGCACGGACTCACCACCGCCCTGCCGACGGCCCTGGACCGGGGCGAGTTCTTCATCGAGTACCAGCCGCTGGTGCACCTCGGCGACGGCAGCGTGCGCGGCGCGGAGGCGCTGGTGCGCTGGCTGCACCCGCAGCACGGCGTGCTCGGCCCGGACCGGTTCATTCCGCTCGCCGAGCACACCGGGCTGATCGTTCCGCTCGGCCGCTGGGTCCTGGAGGAGTCCGTCCGGCAGGCCCGCGACTGGCGAGAACGCCACGGTGACCGGACGACCGCGGGACCGCTGCGGATCAACGTCAACCTCTCGCCCTGCCAGCTGACCCACCCCGGCCTGGTGCAGGACACGGTGGACATCCTGGAGCAGGTCGGCATCGCCCCCGACGCGCTCTGCCTGGAGGTCACCGAGTCCGCCCTGATCGGCGCCGACGACGACCTGCTCAAACCGCTGCGCCGACTGCACGAGATGGGCGTCGACATCGCCCTGGACGACTTCGGCACGGGCTACTCCAACCTCGCCAACCTGCGCCGTCTGCCGGTGAGCATCCTCAAACTGGACCGTTCCTTCACCCAGGGCATGCAGCGCTTCCCCGCCGACCCGGTCGACCTGAAGATCGTCGAGGGGATCGTGTCCCTCGCCCACAGCCTCGACCTCGCCGTCACGGTGGAGGGTGTGGAGACCGGTGCCCAGGCCGAACAGCTCCGCATCCTCGGCTGCGACACCGCCCAGGGCTGGTACTACGCCCGCCCGGGCCCACCGGAACGGCTGCACGAGCTGGCGCTGGTGGACGCGACAGGTTGACGTGACAGGGGGCACTGTCCGGTGCCGGGCGGGAGAGCGCGCCCCGATAGGGGCGCGGGGAACTGCGCGAGAAGCGACCACGCACCCGCACTCCCGTACGGCGCCGCCATGGCAGACGCAACCGGGCAAAACCCCCTCACCGCTGAAGCAGCATCCGCTGCAACTCCCGAGCCGCCCGAGGCGGAGCCACATCGCTACGGTGCGCCAGCGCGATCGTCCGGTGCAGGCCCGGGCGGGCCAACGGAGTGACCCGCAGCTCCCGCCCGGACTTCGTCGCGACCATGCGCGGTACCACGGCAACCCCCAGCCCCGCCCGCACGAATCCCAGGACGGCGTCCATCTCGCCCCCCTCCACGGCGAAACCGGGCTCGAACCCCGCGGAGCGGCACGCGGCCACGGTCAGCTCACGCAGGTCGTAGCCGTGCCGGAACATCACCAGCCGCTCGTCCGCCAGGTCCGCGATGCGCACATGGCGGCCGTCCCGGCCAGGCGCCGGTGCCTGCGGTGACGACACGACCACCAGGTCCTCGCGCAGCAGCTCCACCGTCGTCAGGGCGGGCGACGGCGTCGGCAGCGGGAGGACCACCAGGGCGAGGTCCAGGGCGCCGCGCGCGAGTTCCCGTACCAGGTCGTGGGAGCCTCCCTCCTCGACCAGCAGCCGGATACCGGGATAGCGGTCGTGGAAGGCGCGCAGCACGTCCGGCAGCAGACCGGTGCACAGGCTCGGCGTGGCGCCGAGCCGGACCCGTCCGCCGCGCAGCTGCACCAGCTCCTGCACCTCGTGCCGGGCGGTGTCCGCGTCGGCCAGGATCCGCCGGGCCAGCGGCAGCAGTGCCTCGCCCGCGTCCGTCAGTGTGATGTTGCCCCGCGCCCGCTGGAACAGATCCGCCCCGAGCTCCCGCTCCAGCGCCTTGATCTGCTGCGAGAGCGAGGGCTGCGCCACGTGGACCAGATCTGCGGCACGGGTGAAGTGCCGGGTCTCGGCGACCGCGACGAAGTACTGGAGCTGATGGAACTGCACCCGACCAGCATAGGCTCTGTCTATCGAAACGAGCCGGACCATGTCTTGGACCGATGGGACCGTTCGGCCCTAGCGTCTTGTGCCATGGCTCTGGCAACGCGGACGGACCGACGGCCGTCCATGGCGCGTACCGTGTGGGACTCGACCGTCGGCAAGAAGACGGTGATGGCCGTCAGCGGCATGATCATGCTGCTGTACCTGGTGGCCCATGTGATCGGCAACCTGAAGATCTTCTTCGGGCCCGAGGAGTTCAACCACTACGCGCACTGGCTGCGCACCGTCGGCGAGCCCTTCATGCACTACGAGTGGACGCTGTGGCTGGTCCGCGTCGTGCTGATCACCGCGGTCGTCGCACACGCCGTCTCCGCCTACCAGCTCAGTCGCCGCGACATCAGGGCGCGCCCCAGCAGGTACGTGCACACGAGGCCCCGGGCGAGCTACGCGACGCGCACCATGCGCTGGGGCGGGATCATCCTCGGGCTGTTCATCGTCTGGCACATCCTGGACCTGACCACCGGCACCGTGCACTCCGGCGGGTTCCAGGCCGGCCACCCGTACCAGAACGTGGTGGACACCTTCTCCACCTGGTACGGCAACGTCGTCTACATCGTCGCGATGCTCGCGCTCGGCCTGCACATCCGGCACGGCTTCTGGAGCGCCGCCCAGACCCTCGGAGTCGGCAGCCGCGCCCGCGACCGCGCCCTGAAGACCGTTGCGAACGTCCTCGCGCTGCTGCTCACGGCCGGCTTCGTCGCCGTACCCGTGGGCGTCATGACCGGAGTGGTGAGCTGACATGACCTACACCGACTACGTCACCGGCGAACCCGTCGCCGACACCAAGGCCCCGTCCGGACCGATCGGCGAGCGCTGGGACAAGCGCCGTTTCGAGGCAAGGCTGGTCAACCCCGCCAACCGCCGGGGGCACACAGTCATCGTGGTGGGCACCGGCCTCGCGGGCGGCTCCGCCGGTGCCACGCTCGCCGAACAGGGCTACCGCGTCGTCCAGTTCTGCTACCAGGACTCACCGCGCCGCGCCCACTCGATCGCCGCGCAAGGAGGCATCAACGCGGCGAAGAACTACCGCAACGACGGAGACTCGGTCCACCGCCTGTTCTACGACACCGTCAAGGGCGGCGACTTCCGGGCGCGCGAGTCCAACGTCCACCGCCTCGCGCAGATCTCCGTGGAGATCATCGACCAGTGCGTGGCGCAGGGCGTGCCCTTCGCCCGCGAGTACGGCGGCCTGCTCGACACCCGGTCCTTCGGCGGCGTCCAGGTCTCGCGCACCTTCTACGCCCGCGGCCAGACCGGCCAGCAACTGCTGCTCGGCGCCTACCAGGCGCTGTCCAGGCAGATCGCCGCGGGCAACGTCGAGATGCACCCGCGCACCGAGATGCTGGACCTGATCGTCGTCGGCGGGCGGGCCCGGGGCATCGTGGCCCGCGACCTGATCACCGGGAGGATCTCCACGTACTTCGCGGACGCCGTCGTCCTGGCGACCGGCGGCTACGGCAACGTCTTCCACCTTTCGACGAACGCCATGAACTCCAACGCCACCGCGATCTGGCGGGCCCACCGGCGCGGCGCGTACTTCGCCAACCCCTGCTTCACCCAGATCCACCCCACCTGCATCCCGCGCACCGGAGACCACCAGTCCAAGCTCACCCTGATGAGCGAGTCGCTGCGCAACGACGGCAGGATCTGGGTGCCCAGGACCAAGGGCGACAACCGGCCGCCGGGAGAGATCCCCGAGGGCGAACGCGACTACTACCTCGAGCGCCTCTACCCGTCCTTCGGCAACCTGGTCCCGCGCGACATCGCCTCCCGCGCCGCGAAGAACGTCTGCGACGAGGGCAGGGGAGTGGGCCCCGGCGGACAGGGCGTCTACCTCGACTTCGCCGACGCCGTCGAGCGTATGGGCCGAAAGGCGGTCGAGGCCAGGTACGGCAACCTCTTCGACATGTACCAGCGGATCACCGACGAGGATCCGTACGAGGTGCCGATGCGGATCTACCCCGCCGTGCACTACACGATGGGCGGCCTGTGGGTCGACTACGACCTGCAGACCACGATCCCCGGCCTGTTCGCGATCGGCGAGGCCAACTTCTCCGACCACGGCGCCAACCGGCTCGGCGCGTCCGCGCTCATGCAGGGCCTCGCCGACGGCTACTTCGTGCTCCCGGCGACGATCAACGACTACCTGGCCCGCAACCCCCACCAGGAGGAGGTCACCGCAGGACACCCGGTCGTCGAGGAGGTGCTGGCTCAGACCGAGGACCGCCTCAACCTGCTTCTCGCCGTGGGCGGCGACCGCACCCCCGACTCCTTCCACCGCGAACTCGGCGAACTCATGTGGGAGTTCTGCGGCATGGCCCGCACCGACGCGGGACTGCGCAAGGCCCTGGAGCGGATCCCGCAGATCCGCGAGGAGTTCTGGCGGCGCATCAAGGTGCCGGGCACCGGCGAGGAACTCAACCAGTCCCTCGAGAAGGCCAACCGGATCGTCGACTACCTCGAGCTCGCCGAGCTGATGTGCCTCGACGCGCTGCACCGCACCGAGTCCTGCGGCGGCCACTTCCGCGAGGAGTCCCAGACCCCCGACGGCGAGGCCGCCCGCAAGGACGACGAGTTCTCCTACGCGGCCGCCTGGGAGTTCACGGACTCCGCCCCCGTCCTGCACAAGGAAGACCTCGTCTTCGAGTACGTCCACCCCACCCAGCGGAGCTACGCATGAAGCTCACCCTGCGCGTCTGGCGGCAGCGGAACGCCGACGCCGAAGGCGCCATGTCCACCTACGAGGTGGACGGCATCTCCTCCGACATGTCCTTCCTGGAGATGCTCGACACCCTCAACGAGGAACTCATCCTCGAGGGCGAGGACCCGGTCGCCTTCGACCACGACTGCCGCGAGGGCATCTGCGGCGCCTGCTCCCTCGTCATCAACGGCGAGGCGCACGGCCCGGAACGCACCACCACCTGCCAACTGCACATGCGGTCCTTCCAGGACGGCGACACGATCGACATCGAGCCGTGGCGGGCCGCCGCGTTCCCGGTCGTCAAGGACCTGGTCGTCGACCGGTCCGCGTTCGACCGGATCATCCAGGCCGGCGGCTACATCACCGCGCCGACCGGCTCCGCCCCGGAGGCGCACGCCACACCGGTACCGAAGCCGGACGCCGACTTCGCGTTCGAGCACGCGGAGTGCATCGGCTGCGGGGCGTGCGTGGCGGCCTGTCCGAACGGCGCGGCCATGCTGTTCACCTCCGCCAAGATCAACCACCTGAACGTCCTGCCGCAAGGCGCGCCCGAACGGGAGACCCGGGTACTGGACATGGTGGCGCAGATGGACGACGAGGGCTTCGGCGGCTGCACGCTGGCGGGAGAGTGCGCCACCGCGTGCCCCAAGGGCATCCCCCTGATGTCCATCACCAGCATGAACAAGGAGTGGCTGCGGGCCACCCGGAAGGCGGCGTAGCGGTAGCACCGGTTCACGGTGTGCGGCGTTCAACAGCCGCACATCCGCTCTCCGGGCCGCGGTCACGCGGGCGCCACCGGTGTCGGAAGAACTTGAGGAGCGGACCGCGTCCGAGCGGTCCGCCCGCCGCCCCCGCCGACCCGGCACGTCACCAGGAGACAGCCATGACCGGCGCCATCACGCTCGATCGCGCTCCGCAGCCCGCCGCCCCCGCCCGTTACACCGTGACCCTGGCCCGCGACGAGGCCGACGTGCGTGCCGCGCAGCGGCTGCGGCACGACGTCTTCGCCGGGGAGATGGGCGCCCTGCTGACCGGCCCGCAACCCGGCCACGACATCGACGCCTTCGACGCCTACTGCGACCACCTGCTCGTGCACGAGACCCTGACCGGGCAGGTCGTCGGCACCTACCGGCTGCTGCCGCCGGAGCGGGCGGCCGTAGCCGGCCGGCTGTACTCCGAAGGAGAGTTCGACCTCGCCCCGCTGGACGCGCTCCGGCCCGGCCTGGTCGAGGTCGGCCGGTCCTGTGTGCACCCCGACCACCGCGACGGGGCGGTGATCGGGCTGATCTGGGCCGGCATCGCCCGCTACATGGTCGACCGGGGCCACGAATGGCTGGCAGGCTGCTGCTCGGTCCCGCTGGCCGACGGCGGCGGACTCGCCGCCGCCACCTGGGACAGGGTGCGCGCCAAGCACCTGGCCCCGCCGGAGTTCCGGGTACGGCCGTTGCTGCCGTGGGCACCGAGCGCGCCGGCCCCCGACTCCCATCCGGAACTTCCGGCCCTGCTGCGCGGCTACCTCCGCCTCGGTGCCTGGGTGTGCGGGGAGCCCGCGCACGACCCGGACTTCGGGGTCGCCGACCTGTACGTGCTGCTGTCGATGCGCCGGGTCAACCCGCGCTACCTGCGGCACTTCCTCTCCCTCGTCCCCGCCTGATGAGCGTCTGGCTGCCCGGCGCCCCCTGCACCCCGGGGGCGTGCGTGGAGCGGGCGGGGTCCGCCGCGGCCGTACCGCGTGCCGTGCTGCGGCTGGCGGGGGTCACCGCCCTGCTGCTGGCCGGGATCGCGCTGGTCCCGCTCGGCGGGAGGATCCCCGCCGAGTGGGTCAGACGGTGGAGCCGGGCGGTCGTCCGGGCCGCCGGGGTGCGGCTGCGGATCACCGGTGCGGCCGCGCCCACGGGCGGGCTGCTGCTCGTCGCCAACCACATCTCCTGGCTGGACATCCCGCTGCTGGCCGCGGTGCGCCCGGCCCGCATGCTCGCCAAGACGGAGATACGGCGCTGGCCGGTGGCGGGCCCGCTGGTGGCCCGGTCCGGCGTCCTGTTCATCGAGCGGGACCGGCTGCGCGCCCTGCCGGACACGGTCGCCCGCATCGCCCAGGCGCTTCGGGCCGGGGCGGCCGTCGTGGCCTTCCCCGAGGGCAGCACCTGGTGCGGGCGCGCCCAGGGCCGCTTCCACCGGGCCGTGTTCCAGGCGGCCATCGACGCGGGCGCACCGGTCCAGCCGGTCCGTGTCGGCTACCGCCTCGCCGGCGGACCGGCCACCACCACCCCGGCCTTCGTCGGCGAGGACACGCTGCTCGCCTCGGTGTGGCGGGTGGTGTCGGCGCGCGGCCTGGTCGCCGAGGTGCAGGTGTGCCCGGCGATCGAACCGGGCAGCCACCCCGACCGCCGCTCCCTGGCCCGTGCCGCCCAGCAGCCGGCCACCGAGCCCGCCTGGACCCACGCGGCCCTTGTACGCGGGGTCGCCGAAGCCGCCTGAGGATCAGCGGGCGCGCGTCAGTTCCCGCGCCAGATACGGTGCCGTCGCGCTGCCCGCCGCCTTTGCCACCGCCGCCGGGGTTCCCGCCGCCACGATCCGCCCGCCGGCGTCGCCGCCGCCCGGCCCCAGGTCGATCACCCGGTCGGCGCCCGCGACCACGCTCGTGTCGTGCTCGACGACCACCACCGTGTGCCCGGCGTCGACCAGCCCGTGCAACTGGCGCATCAGCACCTCGACGTCGGCCGGATGCAGCCCGGTGGTCGGCTCGTCCAGCAGGTACAGGGTGTGGCCGCGGCGGCCGCGCTGCAGTTCCCCGGCGAGCTTGATGCGCTGGGCCTCCCCGCCGGACAGCTCCGTCGCGGGCTGCCCCAGACGCAGATAGCCGAGGCCCACATCGAGCAGGGTGCCGAGGCTGCGGCCCGCCGCCGGGACGTCCGCGAAGAACTCCGCCGCGCCCTCCACCGTCAGGTCGAGCACCTGGGCGATGTTCCGTCCCCGGTACATGACCTCCAGCGTCTCCGGGTTGTAGCGCGCCCCGCCGCAGTCCGGGCACGGCGCGTACGTGCTCGGCAGGAACAGCAGTTCGACGCTCACGAACCCCTCGCCCTGGCAGGTCTCGCAGCGCCCTCCCGGCACGTTGAAGGAGAACCGGCCGACACCGTAGCCCCGCTCCCCGGCCTCGTCGGTGGTGGCGAACACCTTCCGCACCACGTCGAACAGACCGGTGTAGGTGGCCAGGTTGGAGCGCGGGGTGCGGCCGATCGGCTTCTGGTCGACGGAGACCAGCCGCCCGACACCGGGGAGTTCCTCGGTGATCGCGCCGATCAGGGTGGACTTCCCGGAGCCGGACACGCCGGTGACGGCGGTGAGCGCGCCGAGCGGGAACTCGGCGGTCACCCCGCGCAGGTTGTGCCGGGTCACCGGGCCGACCTTCAGCCACCCGCGCGCGGTGCGTGCCCGGCGCTCGGGTACGGGGGCCTGACGGAACAGGAAACGGGCGGTCGCCGACTCCGCGACCGACTCCAGCCCCGCCACCGGGCCGCTGTGCAGCACCCGACCGCCGTGCTCTCCCGCGCGCGGGCCGACGTCCACCAGCCAGTCGGCGGCGCGCATCACGTCGAGGTGGTGCTCCACCACGAACACCGAGTTGCCCGCGGCCTTCAGCCGGGCCAGCACCGTCAGCAGGGCCTCGGTGTCCGCCGGGTGCAGTCCCGCGGACGGCTCGTCCAGGACGTACACCACCCCGAAAAGCCCGGAGCGCAGCTGGGTGGCGAGCCGCAGCCGCTGCAGCTCGCCCGCCGACAGGGTCGGTGTGGACCGGTCGAGGCTGAGATAGCCGAGGCCGAGCTCGACGACCGGAGCGATCCGGGACCTGAGGTCCTCGGTGAGGACCCGAGCGGCTTCGGAGGTGCCGGTGAGCAGGCCGGCCAGCTCCGTCAGCGGCAGTGCGGCGAGCTCCGCGATCGTACGGCCCGCGAAGGTCACCGCCAGGGCCTCGGGCCGCAGCCTGCTGCCGCCGCAGGCCGGGCACGGCTCGTTGGTCAGGAAGCGTTCCGCCCTCGCCCGCAGGGCCGGGCTCTTCGAGTCGGCGAAGGTCTTCAGCACATACCGGCGGGCACTCATGTACGTGCCCTGGTAGGGCCGCTGGATGCGGTCCGCGTCCCGCACCGGGTGAACGGTCACCACCGGCTGCTCGTCCGTGAACAGGATCCACTCCCGCTGGCCGGCCGGCAGTTCACGCCAGGGCCGGTCCACGTCGTACCCGAGCGCGTCGAGGATGTCCCGCAGGTTCTTGCCCTGCCAGGCACCCGGCCAGGCGGCGATCGCGCCCTCCCGGACCGACAGCCCGGGATCGGGGACCAGCAGCTCCTCGCTGGTCCGGTGCACCCGGCCCAGCCCGTGGCACTCCGGGCAGGCACCGGCCGCCGTGTTGGGGGAGAAGGCGTCGGAGTCGAGCCGCCCGGCGCCCGGCGGGTAGCTGCCGGCGCGGGAGAACAGCATGCGCAGCGAGTTGGACAGGTTCGTCACCGTGCCGACGGAGGAGCGGGACGTCGGCGCCGCGCGACGCTGCTGGAGCGAGACCGCGGGCGGCAGCCCGGTGACCTCCCCCACCTTCGGCGCCCCGACCTGGTGGATCAGCCTGCGGGCGTAGGGGGCCACCGACTCGAAGTAACGCCGCTGGGCCTCGGCGTAGATCGTGCCGAAGGCCAGCGAGGACTTCCCCGACCCCGACACGCCCGTGAACACGGCCACCACATCGCGCGGAACGTCGACGTCCACCCCCTTGAGGTTGTGCTCTCGGGCGCCGCGGACACGGACATACGGATCATGGGGGCTGTGCATTCGAGCTACTCTACGGTCCCGGCAGCAGCCGCGGCCGGGACCGGTTCAGCCGATGTGGAACTCGAGGTCGGTCACCCACCACGCGTCCCCGATCTTGCTGGACTCCACCTTCACGTCCACCTGTCCCTTCGACACGCCGGTGGAGTTGGACAGGACCACATCGTCGAGGTGCTGACCGTCGACGGTGATCCTGTCCGCGGGCACCAGCACCTTGTCGCCGGTGGGCGGGACCTCGGCGACCTCCACCTGCGGGTCGCCCGTCAGGTTCTTGGGTCTGAACGACTCACCCATGCTCGTCAGGCTCTTCTGCATCTCCCGCCCGGTGGGATCGCTGCTGTCGCACCGCTCGGCGCTGCCCACCTGCGCGGGTTTGGATCCGTCGGCCGGCTGCGCCATCACCTGGCACGCTTTCTGCGGCTGCCCCTTGATGACCGCAGTCATGAACGTCGCGACGGCCTCCTGCGCCGAGGCCTGACCGGTGCCCGACGACGGTGACGCGGTAGAGCCCGCGGACCGCGACGCCGACGCGCCCGCACCATGGCCCTACGACGCCTTGTGCGCCGGCTTCCTGGCCGCGCCGGAGTCCGAGCCGCTACAACCCGCGAGACTCCCGGCGACCGACGTCGCCACAACGGCTGCGGTGATCCAGCGGATCGTCCGCATGCCGTGCTTCTTCGACACCATTTCCCAAACCTTCCGTCGGTCATACACTGCACGGCGGCGGGGGTGCCCTGACGGATCTCACCGCGAACTGTGCCTGTGCATACAAGGACGGCTGCACCATCGGGCGAACCACCCGTCGCCAGAGGCCGGATGACACGCGATGCGCCGAATCGGTCCCCACACCTGCGATACGTTGCACTGCCTGCGGCGGTGTGCTGCTCATGTGCACGAACGCCGCATCATCGTGGTGTGCCCCGAGGAGGACGACGATGACCCTTACCCTTGATCTCCACCCGCTCTTCAGGAACGAACGCGACATCGACCGTGCCGTCCGCGCGATTCTGTTCAAGGCGGCGGCGACGAAGGCCGACCGGGTCGAGATCATCCCCGGTAAGGGCTCCGGCAAGCTCAAGGCGAGGGTGCTGGCGACCCTGAGGCAACCCCATCTGAAGAAGCTTTACGTCGGATTCGAGGTCGATCCGTCCAACGAAGGACGCATCGTCGTCCGTTTCTGAGCACACCTGGCCAGTCGGGAGAGCAGGGCGCCGACGCCGGACGACACGCCCTGCGGCGAGCCGGAGGAGGCCGGCGGCGGTCGTTCTCCCGTACGGCGGAACCCGGCCCGCATCCGTCCGGAGGAACTTGCCCCACCGTGCCGCCCCGGTCCTTCCCGGTCCCCGGTCCGCGGACGATGCTGAGGCCGTATGGACATCCTCCTCGTCGCCAGCGCCTTCAACAGCCTGTGCCAGCGCGTCCACGCCGAGCTCACCGACCGGGGACACCGCGCGGAGGTGGTGCTCGCCTCGCACGGCGACGAAGCGGTCCGCGCCGCCGTCCGGGACACCGCGCCCGAGCTGATCGTCGCGCCGATGCTCAGGACGGCCCTGCCCGAGGACGTGTGGCGCGAGCACACCTGCCTGATCGTGCATCCCGGCCCGCCCGGCGACCGGGGCCCGTCGTCGCTGGACTGGGCGGTGGCCGAGGGCGCCGAGCGGTGGGCGGTGACCGTGCTCCAGGCCGAGGCCGGCATGGACGCCGGTGACATCTGGGCGTCGGTGCCGTTCACCGTGGCGCCCGTCGGCAAGAGCGACCTGTACCGGGGCGAGGTCTCCGACGCCGCGCTGACCGCCGTACTGACGGCGGTGGAACGCTACGCCGGCGGCTCCTGCAAGCCCCGCCCGCAGAGCGACCCCGGGATCCCCGTCACCTGGCGGGACTTCTTCCGGCAGGAGCGGCGGCGCGTCGACTGGCGGTACGACGACACCGCCACCGTGCTGCGCAAGCTGCGCGGCGCCGACTCCCAGCCGGGTGTCCTCGACGAGCTCCTCGGCCAGGAGGTCTTCCTGCACGGCGGCCACCCCGAGGACGAGCTGCGCGGTCGCCCCGGCGAGCTGCTCGCCACCCGCGACGGCGCCGTGTGCCGGGCCACCCGGGACGGCGCGGTGTGGATCCCGGAACTCCGCCCGCGCCGCGGCTCCGGCGACCCCGCGCCCTTCCGGCGTCCGGCGGCCGACGTCCTCGGCGACCGGCTGCCCGACGTACCGGAGGTGCCCGCCCCCCTGGAGCCGCCGCCCGGGCGGCGCACCTGGAGCGACATCCGCTACCGCCGGCAGGGCGACGTCGGCCTCCTGGCCTTCTCGTTCCCGGGCGGCGCGATGAGCACCTCACAGTGCCGGCGCCTGCTCACCGCCTACCGGCACGCCCTGACCCGGCCCACGTCCGTCCTCGTCCTGGGCGGCGTGCGCGACTTCTTCTCCAACGGGATCCACCTGGGCGTCATCGAGGCCGCCGCCGACCCGGCGGAGGAGTCCTGGGCCAATATCAACGCCATGAACGACCTGGTCGAGGCGGTGCTGCGGACCACGGACCGGCTGGTGGTCGCGGCGCTCGGCGGCAACGCGGCGGCGGGCGGTGTGATGCTGGCGTTGGCGGCCGACGAGGTCTGGTGCCGCTCCGGCGCCGTCCTCAACCCGCACTACCGCCGGATGGGCCTCTACGGCTCCGAGTACTGGACGTACAGCCTGCCCCGGCGCGTCGGTGACGCCACGGCCGAGCGGCTGACCCGCGAGGCGCTGCCGGTGAGCGCCGCCACGGCCGTCCGGCTGGGCCTGGCCGACCGGCTGGTGGCCGCATCCCCGGGCAGGTTCCCGGAGGAGGTGGCCGGCCTCGCCGCCCACCTCGCCGGATCGCCCGGTGTGCGGGAGCGGATCGCGGCCAAGGCGGAAGCACGGTCCCGTGACGAGGAACGGCGGCCGCTCGACGCGTACCGGCAGGAGGAGCTCGCCCGCATGCACCGCGTCTTCTTCGATCCCGGGGCGCCGTACCACGCGCTGCGCTCCGCGTTCGTCCGGAAGGTACCGGGCGGTTCGCCCCGGCCGCTGGCGGAGGCCCGATGACAGCGCCGCGTCTGCTGGTCGCCGGGATCGGCAACATCTTCCTCGGCGACGACGCCTTCGGCCCGGAGGTGATCAAGGCACTGGCCGGACGGCCCCTGCCCGCGGAAGTCCATGTGCGGGACTTCGGCATCCGGGGGATGGACCTCGCCTACCGGCTGACGGACGGCTACGACGCCGCCGTGTTCGTCGACGCCGCCCCACGCGGGCTGTCGCCGGGCACGCTGTCGCTGATCGAGCCCGAGCTTCCGGACGGGGCGGACGCCGCACGGCACGCCCCCGAGGCGCACGGCATGGACCCGGTGAAGGTGCTGGAGCTGGCCGCGCACCTCGGGGATGGCCCACTGCCCCGCGTCGTCGTGCTGGCCTGCGAGCCCCAGGCGGTGCCGGACGTGGACGATCCGGACGTCGCCGTCGGTCTGAGCGCGCCGGTGCGCGACGCCGTTGAACGGGCAGTGCCGCTGCTCCACACGGTGGTGGGGCAACTGCTGGCCGACGCCGGCGCCGCGCTCGCGGCCGGGTGACCCGGGGGGTGTCGTCTGGACCAGGCCGGGTCCGCGACGCCCGGCACGGCGCCTCGCCGCGTTGTCGGATCACCCGAGTACACCCAGTACGCGGGAGATCCTCCGCCTTGCGATACCCCCCCACTGCCTTAAGGGCGTGGGGGACCCCCAGCACCGGACGCCGCGGCCTGATCCGACCTGATCCGGACGACACCCCCCGGAGGATCAGCGGCGGTGCCGGATCCCGGAGGAGGAACCGGCCATGCGCCAGATCTTCATCTCGCGCCTCAGGCCGGGCAGCTCCCAGACCAGCAGGCCCAGCACCGCGCTCCCGAGGAGCACCGCCTCAGCCGTCAGTACGCGTTTGGCCGTCATCGTTGCCATTTCTGCTCCCTGCCGCTCAGCCCGGCGAAATGTTCGGCATGATCTTCATGATCGTGTCGTGCTTCTTCCAGTGGATGCCGGTGGACCGGCGCGCGTCGGCGGTGCCGTCCTCGTGGTGCCCGGTCTGGTGCTGGTACGGGCCCCTGTTGCCCTGGTGAAGACCCAAGACGTGGGTGGGCGTGTCGGGCTTCGCCTGTGGTCTTCCGACCCGGATGCTCCCCATGGGGTGTCCTCCTCACGGTCGTGCGGCCGGTGTCCCCGGCTGCGTGGCGGCCAGCTCTGCGAAGAACTGCTCCAGTGCCGGCCAAATCGTCTCTCCACCGGACATACCCCGCCATTCCTGGCGTACCACCCCGACGGCGCGGAAGCAGTCGTCGACCGGCACGATCCAGTGGTGGGCGAGGCCCCGGGCGGTGTTCACCAGCAGCGCCTCCACCTCGGGCGCCAGGGTCGCCAGCTCCGGACAGCCGGCGACGACCTTCCGCCAGGCCTCCGGGTCCACCTCCCAGCGGGTGGCGCCCGCCGGGCTCGGGTAGTGCGCGAGGACCGTGCCGTCCGCCCGGGGGACGAAGAAGGCCAGTCCGACCGGCACGCCCAGCGGCGCGGTGTCCACCGGGGGCAGGCGGAGACGGCGCAGCGGGATCAGCCGGTAGCGCCCGTCGCTCTCGTCGCCCTCGGTGAACAGCAGCGCGCAGGGCCGGCAGGCGCACAGCACCTCCTCCCGCGCGCCGTCGTGGAGATGGCGGTGGTCGTCCGGCACCGGAGCCGCGCACAGGTCGCACAGCTCCTCGGCGGCCGTCCGCCGCTCGGCGGCCGAGCGGATCACCCGGGCCAGCGCGCCGCCGGTCACGGTGCCCCCTGCGGCTGCCGGACACGGTGGGTGAGCGTGTCCAGCGGTACGAACGCGGGGGCCGGGGCGTCCTGCACCTGCTCCACCGCCCGGAGCTCGGGCGCCACCCCGAGCACCGCCGCCCGGACCGCCTCCAGGATCCCGGCGGACGACGAGCCGCAGCCCTTGACCGCCAGGCGGACCCGGACCACCGCATCCTCGATGCCGGCCAGCTCCAGATCGCCGCCCCGCTCGCGCAGTTCCCCGGCGATCCGCTCCACGGCCCGGGTCACCCGGGTCTCCACCGGCTCCGGATGGACGTCGTGCAGCACCATCAGATGGCCCAGGAGTTCGTCCTCGGCCAGAGCCCCGGCCAGGGCGGTGTCCGCGCGGTCCAGGATCCTGGCCAGTGCCTCGCCGTAGACCTCGGTGAGCGCCCGTACCGCCTCGACGGCCTCCCGGGCGGTCGGGCCCGGGGTGCCCTCCAGACGCTCCAGCAGACCGTCCAGGCGATCCAGCCGCGCGGTGAGGGACGCTTCGTCGAGCCGGGTGCCGTCAGCCATGGGCGGCGGCTCCGTACGTCGGCGAGTGCAGTGTGGTCAGCGTCTTCCCCTTGCCCACGTACATGTGCACACCGCACGGCAGGCACGGGTCGAAGCTGCGCACGGTGCGCATGATGTCGACACCCTTGAAGTCGTCCGGGCCGTTCTCCTCGAAGATCGGCTGGCCCTGCACGGCGTCCTCGTAGGGACCGGGCGTGCCGTAGATGTCCCGGGGACTGGCGTTCCACGGGGTCGGCGGGTACGGATGGTAGTTGGCGATCTTCTTGTCCTTGATCACCAGGTGGTGGGAGAGCACACCGCGCACCGCCTCGTGGAAGCCGCAGCCGATCGCCTCGTCCGGCACCTCGAAGTTCTCGAACACCTTGGTGTCGCCGGCCCGGATCAGCCCCATGGACTCCTCCACGAACTGCAGGGCCATGGCGGCGGCGTAGGCGATGAAGTACGGCCGGGCACGGTCCCGTTCGATGGTGTTGCTCCACTTGGGGATGTGCCACTCCAGCGTCGTCTCCGGCAGGCTCTCGCCCTTGGGCAGCGAGATCCGCACGCTGTGGCCGGTGGCCTTGATGTACGGGGTGTCCACCAGACCGCTCAGCGCGGTCGACCACAGCCGGGCGAGCGGACCGCCGCCGGTGTCCAGGGCGAGGTGGTCGCCGGTCCGCTTGTCGAACCAGCGCGGGCTCATCACCCAGCTGTACTTGTCGGCGAAGTCGCGCTTCTGCGGCACCGGGACGGTGGTCTGGTTCCACGGGTGGCGCATGTCGACCGGGTTGCCCAGCGGGTCACGGGTGACGAACGGCTGCTCGTTGACCCAGTCCTCGTAGTAGGAGCTGCCCAGCATGATCCGGATGCCGAGGTTGATGTCGATCAGGTTGTTCGTGACCAGCTCGCCGTCGACGATGACGCCGGGGGTGACGTACATCGCCTTGCCCCACTCGTTCATCGTCTCGTAGCGGTAGTCGACGACGTCCGGGTCCTGCCAGGCACCCCAGCAGCCCAGCAGGATGCGGCGCTTGCCGACCTCCTCGTAGCCGGGCAGCGCCTCGTAGAAGAAGTCGAAGATGTCGTCGTTCATGGCGACGGCCTTCTTCACGAAGTCGATGACGTGCATCAGCCGGCTGAGGTAGTCGGTGAAGGTGGTCGGCTGCGGCATCGTGCCGACGCCACCGGGGTACAGCGTCGACGGGTGGACGTGCCGCCCCTCCATCAGGCAGAACATCTCCCGGGTCACCCGGCTGACCTTCAGCGCCTCCTTGTAGACCTCGCCCTCGAAGGGGTTGAAGGCCTTCATGATGTCGGCGATGGTGCGGTAGCCGTGGATCTCGCCCCGGGGAGCGTCGGTGCGCTCGGCGCGGGCCAGCAGGCCGGGGTTGGTGGACTTGACCATGGCCTCGCAGAAGTCCACGAACACCAGGTTGTCCTGGAAGATGGTGTGGTCGAACATGTACTCGGCCGCTTCACCGAGGTTGGTGATGTACTCGGCCAGTCGCGGCGGCTTGACGCCGTACGCCATCTGCTGGGCGTAGTTCGAGCAGGTGGTGTGGTTGTCGCCGCAGATCCCGCAGATGCGCGAGGTGATGAAGCCGGCGTCGCGCGGATCCTTGCCCTTCATGAACACCGAGTAGCCGCGGAACAGCGACGAGGTGCTGTGGCATTCGACGACTTCCCGGTTGGCGAAGTCGATCTTCGTGTAGATGCCCAGGTTGCCGATGATCCGGGTGATCGGATCCCAGGACATGTCCACGAGCTGGGCGGGCTTGCGCCCCGTGGACCGGGCCTCGGTTGTCGTCATCTGGCTTGCTGCCCCTTGCTGTTCGGTTTCCGGTGAGTGGTGGGTCCCCCCGCCCCCCGGGGTGCCGCGTCAGGCGCGCCAGTGCGGGTCGTAACCACTGGTCAGCTTGCGCTTGTTGTGACGCCACTTGGGCTCTTGGTTCACGATGTCGTTCGTCAGACCGCGCAGCCGGCGTACGACCGCGCCGTAGGGCTTGATGACCAGCGACGACAGGGTTCCGCCGGGCGGCTCGTCCATGAACGGCATGAACGCGTCGGGGAAACCGGGCATCGTGCAGCCGATGCAGATGCCGCCGACGTTGGGACAGCCGCCGATGCCGGCCATCCAGCCGCGCTTGGGCACGTTGCAGTTGACGACCGGGCCCCAGCAGCCGGTCTTCACCAGGCACTTGGGGGAGTTGTAGTCACGGGCGAAGCTGGCCTGCTCGTAGTACGAGCCCCGGTCGCAGCCCTCGTGCACGGTCTTCCCGAACAGCCACTGCGGACGCAGCATGTGGTCCAACGGGGGCGGGGGAGCGGAGCCGGCCGCGTGGTAGAGCACCCAGACCAGGGTCTCCATGAAGTTCTCCGGCTGGATGGGGCAGCCCGGCACGTTGACCACCGGAAGGCCGCCCTGCGACTTGAAGTCCCAGCCGAGGTAGTCGGCGAGGCCCATGGAGCCGGTGGGGTTGCCCGCCATCGCGTGGATGCCGCCGTAGGTGGCGCAGGTGCCCACTGCCACCACGGCCCAGGCCTTCTGGGCCAGTTGGTCGATCCACCAGTTCAGGGTCAGCGGCTCGCCAGTCTCCAGGTCGTTGCCGAACGACGTCCAGTAGCCGTCGCCCTTGATGATGTTCTGGTTGGGGATCGAACCCTCGATGACCAGGATGAACGGAGTGCCCAGCTCGCCGTTCGCCGCCGCCCGGTAGGGGGCGAGGAAGTCCTCGCCGCCCAGGCTCGGGGACAGCACCTTGTTGACCAGGTTCACCTTCGGCAGGCCGGGGATCAGACCGAGTACCACGTCCTCGATGGAGGGCTGCCCGGCGGCCGTCATCGAGACGGTGTCGCCGTCGCAGCTCATGCCCTCGGAGATCCACAGGATGGTGATCTCGTCGAAGCCCTCGCGCGCTTCGGACCGGCTGGTGTCCTGGCTGACTTCGGTGGTGCCGCTTTGGGTGGTCATGTCCTCGGCCTCCGCTGCAATCGGTCCCTGAGTCGGTCGTACGCCGCGGCCACGGGCCCGGCGAAGGTGAGCGCGGGAGGTTGGTCCGGCGCGTAGGGGTGGGGGCGGGTGGGTACGCTCTGTCCGGCCTTCGCCAGCAGCTCCCCGAGGTCGTCGAGCTCCCGCTGGGAGACGGCCGCGCGCAGCCCGGGCATGAGCACGTCCTCCTCCTCGCGTACGTGCTCCTCGACCTCGTGGCGCAGCCCGGCGACGAGTTCGTCCGTCTGCTCGTCCCCTTCGCCGAGCCGGTCCAGGGCGAGCAGCCTCTCCTTGACCGCCATGTGCTCGCCGAGGTGCTCGTCGATCTCGCGTCCGCCGTCGGCGAGGACCTTCTTCGCCAGGGGGTAGACGTACATCTCCTCCAGGGCGGCGTGCCTGGACAGCTCCCGCACGAGCAGTTCGACGACGCCCCGCCGCTGCCGGTCGGAGGCGGCGCAGTGGTAGTCGCGGAACAACTGCTCGACCCTGCGGTGGTCGTGGGCGAGCAGCTCAAGTGCGTCCATGCGGCGCTCCCTCCTGCGCGGCGCCGGCCAGTGGCTCCAGCTCGTGGGGGCGGAAGTAGAGGTACCGGCCGTACCAGGCGTTGAGTTCCGCCGCCGGGTCGTCGTCGAGCGTGACGGCCAGGTGCATGCTGCCGTCCACGTCGTGGAAGACGGCCGCCACGTGGGCCGTCCGGCCGGCCAGGAACATGTCCTGCGCGTCGGCCCCCCGCCCGGCCGGCCGCAGCCGCACGGCACTGCCGGCCGCCACGGGCACACCGTCCACCAGGACGCTGTCGGTCGTCGGCGACAGGCCCTCGTCACCGCCCTCCTGCCACCAGGGAGCCGGCCCGCGCAGGGCGGCGGCCGCGGACGGCGGCCCGGAGGTGGCTGCCGGGACGCCGGTCACCGGCCGGAGGGAACGGATCGCGCCGTGCAGGCGGGCGAACATCTCCGGAGGCATGGATTCGACCCGGTCGAGGATGTCCGCGGCCCGCTGGTCGGTGGCCCGGGCCTCGCGCTTCTCCTCGTCCGTCAGCAGCAGGGTGCGCAGACTGAGGATCTCGTCGATCTCGGCGGCGTCGTGCAGGTCGCCCGGACTCTCCGGGGCCACCTGGGGATGGTCGGGCAGGATGATCGGCGCGGAGAGGACCGCGTCGCCGCGACCCGCCTCGCCGCCCAGGACGGGGAACGTGTGCACGTTCCGGCACTCGCGTGCGTACCGTTCGTCGGCCTCGGGCGGATCGATCAGGGACCGGAACTCCACGCCGTCGCCGCCGATCAGCGTGTGGGTGGCCATCAGCGCGTGCCGCAGTGCCTGGGCGCGCGGCACCGTGGCATCGGGCAGGGATCCCGTGTTCTCGGTGCGCACCCGCAGCCGGTAGAGCGCGGTGCCGTCGTCGCCGTCGTCCCCGAGCCGTTCGGCCCGGACCGTCGTCACCGCGTGGACCGGGTCGCGGCGGCGGACCACCCGGGCCGCTCCGCCGTCGAGCTGTTCCGTCCCCGCACCGCCGGGCGACCCCACCGTCGTACGGTGGGCGCCCCGCAGCAGCCGGGCCAGCGGCACGTCGATCTCCGCCTCGCGGGGCACCGCCTCGTCGAAGGTCAGATGGAGGTCCGCCCCGATCCGGAGCTCCTCCACCGGCCGGTGGCCGCCGTCGCCGGTGGACCGCTCCACCTGTTTGCGCTGGAGCTGCAGGTAACGCACCGTCACCCGCAGCCGGGCGTCGCCGGACGCCCGCAGCAGGCACTCGGTCTGCTGGTACCAGGAGTCCACCGAGCCGGAGACACCCGGCGCGCTCGCGCCGTCCCGCTCGGCCCACTCCCGCGGGGTGAGGACGCCGAACTGCCAGCGCACCCGGTTCTTGGGGGACGACCGGCGATAGGGATACAGGAGGTAGCCCTCGTAGAGCACGGCGTCGGCGACCGTGCGCAGCCGCTGGAGCGCCTCGTCACGTGATGCGAGCGCAGCGCATCCGCTCCGAGCGGTACTGTCCACCATCCTGTCTCCTGTCACGCCGGTCATCCCTTCCACCAGCGTCACATCGCTCACACCGCTCGGCCTCCGGTGAGCCACCGGGATTGGGCCACTCGGGCGAACACCGGCTCGCGGGCGCCCTTTTCACGGGCGCAGACCTCCGGGGGTGCCGACGCCCGGCCCGCGATCGACGCGTTGCCGTGGCGGCACGGGGACTGCCAAGGGCCGGGGCTGTCCGGCAGGTCGCCGGCCGACAGCAGCCGCCGTCCGACCCGGCCCCGCCGGAGCCCCCTAAGGTGGGCCTGTGACAGACCGCGGCACACGCCCGCTCGCCGTGTTCGACCTGGACAACACCCTCGCCGACACCGCGCACCGGCAGAGGTTCCTCCAGGCGGCACCGCGGGACTGGGACGCCTTCTTCGCCGCCGCGCCCGCGGACCCGCCGCTGTCCGAGGGCGTGGCGCTGGCCCGGGCGCATGCCGAGGAATGCGAGATCGTCTATCTCACCGGGCGGCCCGAGCGCTGCCGCCGCGACACGCTGGACTGGCTCGCCGCGCACGGACTGCCCGAGGGGCGGGTCTTCATGCGGCGCGACGCCGACCGCAGGCCCGCCCGGCACACCAAGCTGGAGATCCTGCGCCGCCTGGCCCGTGACCGGGAGGTGCGGGTCCTCGTGGACGACGACGACTTGGTGTGCGCGGACGCCGAACGGGCCGGGTTCCGCGTGGTCCGGGCCCGCTGGGCCGAGCGGTCGGCCGCGCTGGCGGACGCCCAGGAGCGGGAGGGCCGGACCTGAGGGGACCGGGCGGGTCAGTCCTCGTCGTCGAGGCGGAAGCCGACCTTCAGGCCGACCTGCCAGTGTTGGATCTCACCGTCCGCGAGCGCGCCCCTGACCTGTGTCACCTCGAACCAGTCCAGGTTGCGCAGGGTTCGGTGGGCGCGTGCGATGCCGTTGCGGATGGCCTGGTCGACGCCCTCGGGGGAGCTGCCGACGATCTCGGTGACCCGGTAGACGTGATCTGACATGGGAGGCTCCTCTCCACCGTGACGGGTGTGTCACGCGTCACTCCACCGTGCCGTATGCGAAGTCGGAACGCGAGGCGTCGAGGGGGCCCGTGAACGGGCCCCCTCTCCTCACCGGACCGTGCTCAGCGACAGGGCGAAGCGCCCTGCCGAATCCGTCCACCAGTGGGTCAGCCCGAGTCCGGCGGAAGCCAGTTCGGCGGTGATCCCGTCCCGCCGGAACTTCGCCGACACCTCGGTGCGCAGTTCCTCGCCCGGCGCGAAGTCCACCGCGAGGTCCAGCGCGGGAATCTTCACGGTCTGCGCCGCGCGGGAGCGCAACCGCATCTCGATCCACTCGTTCTCCGCGTCCCACAGCGCCACGTGCTCGAAGGCACCGGGATCGAAGTCGGCGCCCAGCTCGCGGTTGACGACGGACAGCACGTTCCTGTTGAACTCGGCCGTCACCCCGGCCGCGTCGTCGTACGCCCGGACGAGCACCTCCTCGTCCTTGACCAGGTCGGTGCCCAGCAGCAGCGCGTCGCCCGGCTCGAGCAGTGCGCGCACGGCGGCGAGGAACGCGGCCCGTTCGGCGGGCAGCAGATTGCCCAGGGTGCCGCCCAGGAACGCCACCAGCCGGGGACCGGGCGTGTCCGGGAGAGTGAGCGCGGCGGTGAAGTCGGCGATCAGGGCGTGCACTTCGAGCTCCGGCCGCTCCTCGACGAGGGCCCGGCCGGCCTGGGTCAGCGCACTCTCGCTGACGTCGACCGGGACGTAGACGCGCAGATCGGTGAGCGCGTCGATCAGGTACCGGGTCTTCTCCGAGGAACCGGAGCCCAGCTCCACCAGGGTGTGCGCACCGGTCGCGGCGGCGATCTCGCCGGAGCGGCCGGTCAGGATCTCCCGTTCGGCACGGGTCGGGTAGTACTCGGGCAGTTCGGTGATCCGCTCGAACAGCTCGCTGCCCCGGGCGTCGTAGAACCACTTCGGCGGCAGCGTCTTGGGATCGGCGGTGAGGCCGTGCCGGACGTCGGCGCGCAGCGCGGCGTCCGTCGCGTCCTCGGGGAGGGTGCGGGTGACGTGCAGGGGACTCACGTGCAGGGCTCCTTCGGCGGTGCTACGGGGGCCAGGTCCTTCAACGGGGTCAGCCGCACGCCGGCCCGGTCGGCCGCGAGCAGGGTGCGGTCGGGGACCTCGTGCCAGCGCGGGTCGTCGTCGTAGGGCTCGGAGGCCACCACGGCGCGGCCGGGCTCGGCGAGGTACCAGAGGGTGTCGCCCCAGGCGGTGGCGGTGACGGTCTCGCCGTCGGTGAGCAGCAGGTTGAGCCGGGAGGCGGGGGACGCCTCCGCGACCTGGAGGACCGTTTCCCCCATGGCACGGCCCGGATCCTCGCCGGAGTGCAGCCGGTGCAGGACCAGCGCCCAGACGAACGCCGAGTCGGTGCGCGCCTCCAGGGACAGCAGATCGACCGGGGGCAGCGCGGCGGCGAGCGGCGCCACGGAGTGCGGCCAGCCCTTGAGCGCGCCGTTGTGGCTGAACAGCCAGCGGCCCGCCGCGAACGGTGCCGCCGCGGCCTCCGCGTCCGCGCCCGCCAGGGTGGCGTCGCGCACCGCCGCGAGCAGCGCGCCCGTACGGACCACCCGGGCCAGGTCGGCGAAGGACTGGTCCGCCCAGATCGGCCCGGCCCGCCGGTAGCGGGCCGGCACCGGGTCGTCCGGGGCGTACCAGCCGACGCCGAAACCGTCGGCGTTGACCGTGCCGAAGCGCTGCCGCCGCGGTTCCCACGACTGGCGGTACAGGCCGTGCGGGGGCTCCGTGATCAGCCGGCTCAGGGACTCGGACGGACCCACGTATGCCAGGTGGCGGCACATCAGACGTCCTCCGAGCGGGCGGTGCGGAAGCCGGAGAAGATCTGCCGCCGGATCGGGTAGTCCCAGTTGCGGAACGTGCCCCGGCAGGCCACCGGGTCCACGGCGAACGAGCCGCCGCGCAGCACCTTGTACTCCGGTCCGAAGAACACCTGCGAGTACTCCTTGTACGGGAACGCGGTGAACCCCGGGTAGGGCAGGAAGTCGCTCGCCGTCCACTCCCATACATCGCCGATCAACTGCCGTACGCCGAACGGCGACTCGCCCTGCGGATAGCTGCCCGCCGGGGCGGGACGCAGATGACGCTGGCCCAGGTTGGCGTGCTCGGGGGCCGGGTCGGCGTCGCCCCACGGGTAGCGCCGGGAGCGCCCGGTGGCGGGGTCGTACCGGGCCGCCTTCTCCCACTCGGCCTCGGTGGGCAGCCGGCGCCCGGCCCAGCGGGCGTAGGCGTCGGCCTCGTACCAGCACACGTGCAGCACCGGCTCGTCGGGCGGCACCACCTCGGTGATCCCGAACCGGCGCCTGAGCCAGTGCCCGCCGTCGCGGCGCCAGAACAGCGGTGCGCCGATGCCGTGCTCGCGTATGTGCGCCCAGCCCTCCGGTGTCCACCAGCGCTCGGTGTCGTAGCCGCCGTCCTCCACGAACGCCTGGTACGCGGCGTTCGTCACCGGTGTGGTGTCGATACGGAAGGGTGCCACCTCGACCTGGTGCGCGGGACGTTCGTTGTCCAGCGCCCATGGCTCGGTGGAGGTGCCCATGGTGAACGGGCCGCCGGGCACGAGGACTTCGGCGGGCCCCGCGAACAGGGGTGCGGGGTCCGGGTCGGGTGCGGTCAGGGCCTGCGGGCCCTTGCGGAGCTGATGGGTGATCAGCATCGTCTCGTCGTGCTGCTGTTCGTGCTGGGCGATCATGCCGAAGGCGAAGCCCGCCTCGGTCAGCCGGGTGCCGCTCAGCGCGGTGCTCTCCAGCAGATCGAGGGCCCGCCCGCGCACCTCCGCCACATAGGCACGGGCCTCGGTGGGCGGCAGCAGCGGCAGGGAGGGACGTTCGGCACGCGGGTGCTCGAAGGCGTCGTACAGGCCGTCGATCTCGGGCCGCATCGGCTCCCGGCCGCCGACCGCCCGCAGCAGCCACAGCTCCTCCTGGTTGCCGATGTGGGCGAGGTCCCACACCAGCGGGGACATCAGCGGCGAGTGCTGGGTGGTGAGGTCGGGCTCGTCGACACAGCCGGTCAGCAGGGCGGTCCGGTCGCGCGCCGCTGTCAGGGAGGTCAGCGCGCGTTCGCGGACGGCCTCGAGGTCGAGGTCGGGGGCGGTCATGGGCGGATGTCCTTCCCGTGGGTGCGCGCGGCCGTGCCGCGCAGCTGGTCCAGCAGGTCGTCGGCGGGGCAGCGGCCCCGGACGACATAGCGGTCGAGGTACCCCGCGACGGCGTCCGTGACCCTGGTGGTCGCGCCGAGCCGGGGGAGCGCCTCCAGGGCCGCCGTGAAACAGGCGACCGCCGCCTCCCGCAGCTCGGGGTCACCCGGCCCGTGCCGGGCCGCGTCGGCCCACAGCGGGTTGTGCGGGGCGGGCTGCGCGAGCGCCCGTTCGGCCAGGGGCTTGACGGACCGGTACGCGCTCTCCGCGGCCTCGGGGTCGTCGAAGAGCGCGGCCGTCACCGCGAGCGGCACGATCCACCCGTCGTCGCCGGGCTGCGCGTCGATCATGCGCAGCTCCAGGTGCCCGCGCGGTCTGACCGGCGGGAACAGGGTGGTGAGGTGGTAGTCGAGGTCCGCCCGGGTCGGCGGCCTGGGCTCACCCTTGCGGATCCAGTCCCGGAAGGTGAGCCCGTCGGGCACCTCCCAGGGGGCGCCGTCGAGCCGTACGCACATCACCGGTGCGTCCAGCACGTGGCGTGCCCAGGCGGTGCGGGGCTCCCCGTCCTGCGGGGGAGCGCCCGCCCGGCCCGCACCGATCCTCATCCACATCAGCTGCCGGGTGGACAGCCAGCCCGTCGGCCGCCCGCCGGCCAGGGGAGAGTTGGCGAACGCGGCCACCAGGACCGCGCCCAGCTGGTGCGCCAGCCACCAGCGCCGCTCGTGGCCGAGCGGGCCGGGCTCCTCGTGTCCGGCGTCGACGCACACCTGGACGGAGGCCGAGGCGCACATCATGTGGCGGCCCGCCGCACCCGTGCGGTCCAGGCAGGTCTCCATGGCGTCGTAGCGGGGCTGGCGCAGGAACCTGCGGGGCTCGTGCCAGGGATCGTGGCCGGCGCCGACGAGGCTCAGGCCGTCATCCGCCAGGACCGCGCGGACGGCGTCCAGGTCGGCGGAGACGGTGCCTATGCACTCCATGAGGGAGGCGGCGGGCGGCGAGCTCAGTTCCAGCTGGCCGCCGGGTTCCACGGTGAGCGCCGATCCCAGGGGGACCGCGCGCAGTGCGGCGTAGGCCGCTTCGAGTCGTTCGGGTGTCACCGGGCGCTGCGGCGTCCGGAGCTCGTGCACGAGCCATTCCACTTCGACCCCGAGCGTGCGGGGCGGTCCGGTCTTGAAGCAGATGCCCCGGACCAGGGCTTCCACCTCGGGTTCGGTGACGGCGGTGCGGTGCTCCGTACAGTCGCCGCGATCGCCGGCCGAACCGGTACCAGATGTATCGGACATGTAGGGATCCTCCTGAGATTCCACCATGCCGCCGGCCTGGCCGGGGTGGGCCGGGACGGCTTCGTCCGTCCCACCCAAGACCTTCTCGCCGATCCGCACAAGGGTGCAAATCGGGGCAGTGATCTTTCGCAGCCTCGCTTTCCACTTCCGGGAAATCCTGTTGCACCGCAGGACCAGCATCGCTCACGATGCGTTCATGAGCACGACGGGGGAGGCCGCGCGGGCCGCGGTCATGGCGCCGACGGGGGTGGCGCCATGAGTGCGCGCCTGCGCGGTGTCGCGCGAGAGACCGAGGAGATCGTGGCGGCGGGGGCCTGGCGCGCGCCCGGCGGGCACGAGGTGCCGCTCGCCGCGGCGATCGAGGCCGCGCGGGCCGGTACACGGATGTACGGTCCCGAAGCGGTGCCGGTGCCGGTGCCGGCGGCTCCCGAGGCCGACGCGGTCTTCGAGGTCACCGGCTTCGAGGTCACCGGCGAGAGCGGTCTCGAGGCCGCTCGTCGCCTCGCCGGACCGGTCGCCGTACTGAACTTCGCCTCCGCCCTCCCCCGGCTCTCGGCTCCGCTCGAGCCGGGGGGACCCCCATCCCCGGCGGCGGGTACCTGAACGGCGCCCAGGCCCAGGAGGAGGCCCTGTGCCGGGCCTCCGCCCCGTACACGTGCCTGCTGCGGGTCCCGGAGTACTACGACCACCATCGCGCCCACCGCGACCCGTTCTGCACCGACCGTGTCATCCACTCGCCGGCCGTGCCCGTCTTCCGCGACGACCGCGGCCGCCTGCTGGACGAGCCGTACACGGTGGGCTTCCTGACGTCTCCGGCCCCGAACGCCGGAGTCGTCCGGCGGACGGCACCGGAGCGTGCGGCCGAGCTGCCGTCCGCCCTGTCGGCGCGCGCCGAGCGGGTGCTGGAGACCGCCGCGGCGCACGGGTACCGGCGGCTGGTGCTGGGCGCCTGGGGGTGCGGGGTCTTCCAGAACGATCCCGTACAGGTCGCGGGCGCCTTCCGGGGGCTGCTCGGCCCGGGCGGGAGGTTCGCGGGAAGCTTCCGGCACATCGTGTTCGGGATCCTGGACCGCACACCGGGGGCCGTGGTGCGCGAGGCCCTCGCACGGGCCTTCCCGGAGCGTCAGCTCCAGCCGTAGCGTTCGTGCAGCCGGTTCCTGACCAGGTTGAACCGGCCGCGGTCCAGCGCGCACGCCTCCCGGCGCATGCCCTCCTCGTGGAGCCGCAGGACGCGGTCCACGTCGACCCAGGAGTCGCGTCCCGAGCGGTCCCAGGGCCCGCCGCCGATCGCCACCCACTCCCGGTCGCCGTCGTGCCGCTTGCTGGACAGCTGCACGGCGAGGAACGTGCCCGCCGCCTCGCGGGCGACCACGAGCACCGGGCGGTCCTTGCCCCGCCCGTCGTTCTCCTCGAAGGGCACCCAGGTCCACACGATCTCCCCGGGGTCCGGGTCGCCGTCGTGCGCGGGGGAGTACTCGGTGCGCACCGGGCCCACCTCGCGGGGGTCGGCCTCGGTGGTGGCGCCGGGGCCGTAACGGCCGGGGACGTTCTCTTCGGTCTCTTCGGTGAAGGCTGTCACGCGTGGCACCTTACGGGGCGTCGGAGGTGGTGGGTCCACCGGTCCGGCGCAGATGGGCGTCGACCAGGGCGAACGTGGCGTCCGGGCGTTCCACCTGGGGGAGATGGCCGGCTTCGGGGACGAGTTCGAGCCGCCCCTGTCCGAAGGCGGCGGCGTAGGCCGCCCCGTAGGCCGGGGTGGCGATGCGATCGCTCTCGCCCCACACCAGGAGGGCGGGCTGCCGCACCCGGCCGAGGCGGCGCAGCAGCTTGGGGTCGTGCATGTACGGGTCCGAGGCGAGGACCCGCATGGTGGCCATGTTGCCCTGGCGGCGGGCGAGTTCCTCGGCGGGGACGTCGGCCGGGTCGACGTGGAAGCGGTCGGGGTCGTGCCAGGAGTGCTCCGCGGCGGCGCGGGCGTCGAGCGCGAAGAAGTCCGTCACCGGCTCCGAAGGGACGTGCACACCCACCGCGTTGATGAGGACCAGGCCGGTGATCAGGCCCGCCGTGTCACGCACGGCCATCTCCGCGGCGATCCAGCCACCGAGCGAGGACCCGACGACCAGGACGTCCTCCAGCCCCCGGTCGTGCAGAAGGTGCAGATAGGCGAGGGCCAGGTCGTCCACGCCGGTCAGCCAGTCGGGGCGGGGGGTGCCGTCCCAGCCGGGGTGCACGGGTGCGAGGACGTGCCCGGTCCCGGACAGCCGGCCGGCGAGCCCGGCGACCGTGGCCGGGCCCCCGCCGCCGTGCAGGACCAGTACCGGCCGGCCCGTGCCGCCTTCGGAGAGCGTGAGGGGCAGGTCGGCGTACACATGGGTGATCTGTTCGGTCAGCATGCGGCGAGTCTAACTAAAGATCTTTATATAAGCTAGCTTAGTCATGCGTTAGGCTCGGTTCATGCGAGATGACCTGCAAGTTCTCGGCCGGGCGGTGAAACAGACCCAGTACCGGCAGCACCGGGCCCTCGACAGCGCCCTCGCCGCCGTCGGCACCACCCTCGCCCAGTGGGACGCGCTGCGCGCGATCGACCGCTCGCCCGGTGCGTCCGCGCGTGAACTGGCCGTGGCCACCTTCCAGACCGAGCAGGCCTTCGGGGCGCTCGTCGCCCGGCTGGCCGCCCAGAACCTCGTCGAACGCCGACCGGGCCGCGGCCGGCGCATGGAACACCACCTCACCCCGGCGGGCGAACAAGTCCTGGCGGCCGGCCACCGGGTCGCCGACGAGGTGCTCGCCGAGTGCTTCGCGGCCCTGCCGGAGACGGACCGGGCCACTCTGCTGGCACTGCTCAGACGCCTGAACGACGAGGGCGGCGCACGCTGACCGCGTGCGCCGCCCTGCGCCGGCCCCCCGGGCTACCTCGCGTCGTCCTCCACCGGCACCTTCTGCGCCGGAGGCGGCGCCGCCACCCCGTTCAGGGGCGGAGCGCCGACCGGGCCCTGCCCGCCCTGGTTCATCGAGGTGAGCAACTGGCGGGCCAGACCGAGGCCCGTGCCGCCCATGGTGAGCGCCTTCGCGAACAACTCGGCCATGCCGTCCGCACCGTTGAGCAGCACCATGTTGTCGACGTTGCCGAAGGCCGACGCGCCTGCCTGGACGATCTCCGGCCAGTTCTCGGCGAGTTGCTGGGCGACGACCGCCTCCTGGTTCTCGGCGAGGGCGGCGGCGCGGGCCTTGATCGCCTCCGCCTCCGCCAGACCCTTGGCCTTGGCTGCCTCGGCCTCGGCCAGACCTCTGGCCTGAGCGGCGGCCGCCTCGGCCTCACCGGTGGCCCGGGTCGCCGCCGCCGTGGCCGCACCCCGGGACTTCGTCGCCTCGGCCTCGGCGCCCGCGGCCGTCTTCACCCGGGTCGCCTCGGCCGCCGCCGCCAGCTCCGTCTCCTTCGCCTTGGCCTGCGCCGCCGAGATACGCGCGTCGCGCTCCGCCTCGGCCAGCGTGCGCTTCTCGTAGGCCTTGGCGTCGGCGGGCTTGCGGACATCGGCCTGGAGCTGCTGCTCGCGCCGGTGCGCCTCGAGTTCGGCGACCCGCGTCTCCTGGACGACGACCTCCTGCCGGGCGGCCGCGTCCTCGAGCGGACCGGCCTGCCTGGACCTGGCCGCCGCCTTGTCCCGCTCGGCCTGGTAGCCGGCCTGGAGGATCTCACTGTCCCGGGTGGCCTCCGCCATCCGGGCGAAGGACTGCTGCTCCGCCTCGGTGGCGAGACGGTTCGCCTCCGCCTGCGCGATGCGCGCGTCCCGCTGGACGGCCGCCGCGTGCGGCATCGCCAGGTTCTGGATGTACCCGGTCGGGTCCTCGATCTCGTGGATCTGCAGCGAGTCGACGATCAGGCCGAGCTTCTCCATCTCCGTACCGCAGGCCGCCCGGGTCTGCCCGGTCAGCTTCTCCCGGTCGCGGATCATGTCCTCCACCGTCAACCCGCCCACGATGGACCGCAGATGACCGGCGAAGACGTTGTGCACCCGCTCCGACATCAGCTTCTGCTGGTCCAGGAAGCGGCGGGCGGCATTGGCGATCGACACGAAGTCGTCGCCCACCTTGAAGATGACCACGCCCCGCACCTTCAGCGGGATGCCCTGGTGGGTCACGCAGTCCACCTGCAGTTCGGTCTCGTTCAGGTCGAGGGAGAGCTTGCGCACCGCCTGCACGCCGGGCAGCACCAGCGTGCCGCGCCCCGTGACGATGCGGAATCCCATGCCCTCCTCGAGGCCCTCGGTGCGGTGTTTCGAACCGGAGATGATGAGCGCCTCGTTCGGCTCGGCAACCCGCCACATCATCTTGAAAAGACCGATCAGTACGAGAACGGCGACGACCGCCGCCCCCGCAACGACGCCGACAACCATCGGCATACGCCCCCTTTGCATGGTGCCCTCTCGGCACCGAACGAAGGGAGTGTGCTCCTCGGCAAGCCCCGGGAGAAGACGCTGACGGTTCCTTGTTGCAATCTTGACGAGTACCGCCCTCACCTGCGGCGCAGCATGCTCAACTGTCGTACGCCGGAGCCACGTACACCGTTCTCGGCGGCAGGTGCTCGACCACCATCACCACCGTGCCCGGCTCGATCCGGCTGCTGCCGTCGGCCGCGTACGCGAGGAAGTGCTCCGCGCCGCCCCGCACCCGGACGATCACCTCGCCGACCAGCCCGGGCCCGATCGTCCCGGTGACCCGTCCCATCAGCCCGACCATCGAAGCATCGTCCATGGCCACAGGGTAGGTCCTCGACGGCTGCCTCACGCCGCCTCGACGGCGGCCGTGTTCGGCTCGGGCGGCCACACTTCGTACCACCGCAGTTCCGCCTCCAGCTGGGCGGCGAGGGAGAGCAGCAGCGGCTCGCTGTCCGCCGGGCCGAGCAGCTGGGCGCCCACCGGCAGGCCGCCGTCGACGAAGCCCGCGGGGACGTTGACGCCGGGCCAGCCGAGGACGTTCCACGGCCATGCGTAGGGACAGGCGGCGATCATGGTGCGGTCGGTGGCCAGGCCGCCCAGGTCGTGGAACGCGCCGATCAGGGGCGGGGGAGCGGCGGTCGTCGGCGCGAGGACGACGTCGTACGACCGGAAGAACACGCCGAATCTGCGGTGCATCACCGCCTCGGCGCGCCGGGCGGCCCGCAGCGGGGCCCCGCCGAGCAGCCGGCCCAGGCGGGCGGCGCCATGGGTGCGCCGGTCGAGCAGCGCGGGTTCGGGCGCCTCGCGGACCCGTTCGGCGATGCCGGCCGTGGCGCGCGGCACGAAGGTCAGCCCGATCTGCCCGTACGGCGGGTCGGCCTCCTCGACGGTATGCCCCAACGAGGCGATTCTTTCGGCGAGTTCCACGACCCGGCCCCGCACCTGCGGTGCGAGGCGGGCGGGCACGGCGGTGAAGGGCGGCTTGAGGGCGAGGGCGACGCGCAGTCGGCCGGGGTCGCGCCCCACCGCCCGGGCGGCTGCGACGGCGGGCGGCCGGTGCGGGTCGAGGGGGTGGTTGCCGCTCGCCGCGTCCAGCAGCAGCGCCGCGTCGGCGACCGTACGGGCCAGCGTGCCGTTGACCGTGATGCCCTGGAAGGACTCGCCGCGCGGCCAGGTCGAGATGCGGCCGCGCTGCGGTTTGACGCCGATCAGGTGGGTCCAGGAGGCCGGGATGCGTACCGACCCCGCGCCGTCCGAGCCGAGCGCGGCCGGCACCAGCCCGGCGGCGACGGCGGCGGCCGAACCTCCGGAGGAGCCGCCCGGTGTGTGCCGCGCGTTCCACGGATTGCGGGTCTCGCCGAAGGCCGGCCCCTCGGTGAACGGCCACTGCCCGAACTCGCAGGTGTTGGTCTTGCCGACGATCACCGCCCCCGCTTCGCGCAGGCGCCGTACCGCCTCGCCGTCCTCGGGCACCGGCGGGAACGTGCCGCAGCAGCCGAACGCGGTGGGTTCCCCGGCCACGTCCATGTCGTCCTTCACCGCGACGGGTACCCCGAGCAGCGGACGCCGGACTCCGGTGGCCAGTTCCCGGTCCGCGGCATCCGCCTCGGCGAGGGCGGCCTCGGCCCGGACGATCCGGAAGGCGTTGAGCGATCCTTGGGTGGCCTGGATCCGTGCCAGGGCCGCCTCGACGAGGGCGCGGGAGGTCACCTCCCCGTCGGCCAGCGCGCGAGCGGACTCCGCCAGGCCTGCGGCACGGTCGAGCGTCATTGCGGGACACCTCCGGGAGCACGTCGTCTACCGAACGGTAACGTCCGCGGGGCGCGACAGACAGCTTTTCCACAGGTGACGGCCCGGCCACGTCACGGTCATGGCGGGTCTCGCCGACGCGAACGGCTGCTCCCCCGCGATGCCTCCGGCAAGTACCTGCGGCACCACGGCTTCCGCGGCCGCTCGGGCGCGAACGACGGCACGAGCGCGTTCGCCGTGGACGCCACCTTCATCGCCCGCACCGGCACGGCCGGCGGCTCGGCCCGCTTCGAGGCCGGGCCTCACGGTCCCGCCACTCGCCCGGGTGTGGCGGTTGTCGTTATTTCAGGTGAACCACTCCCTGGTCCAGGCCAGTTGACCGGAATGTCGGCCTACCCTTTTTTCCTCCGAGTTTTGTCGCAGGCAATTTCCGGCCTGCCGCTCGACGGTCTTGTCTGGGGGTGGCGTTGATGCGGCGGTGGGTGCCGCGAGGCGGGTCCGTTCCGGGGGCGGGCGCCGCGCTCGCCGCCGCCCTGGCGGCCGGGGCCGCGGCAGGCGTGTCCCTGCCGGCCGGTGTGGGGGTGCCGGCCGCCTACGCGTTGGCCGCCGTCTCGCTCTTCGCCCGGGCCCGCACCACCTCGGGAAGGGTGCGGCTGCGCCTGCTGCTGTTCGTCGCAGCGGTGGCGGGCGGCGGTCTTCACCACCTGCTCGCGCACCGGTTCCCCTCGTCCGGCCTGCCTTCCGCCGGCTTGCTCCAGGCCGTGGTGCAACTTCTCGCGGCCGCCGGGATCGTCGGCTGCCTGGGGCTGAGCGTCGCCGGCCTGCTGGTGGCGGCCGCGGACAGCGGCACGGTCACGTCATGGATCCGGCGTGTTCTGGACGGATGGATGATCGCGGGCTCGCTGATCACACTGGGCTGGGTGTTGCTGCAGCACCGCTCCGCCGAAGGCGGGGGTGTGCCCCGGTCCGTGCCGTGGCTCGCGCGCGTGGTGACGGACATCGTCGTACTGGGTCTGCTGGTGGCCCTGCGGTACTGCCAGCACCCGCGGGAGCGGACGGCCGGCACCCTGTCCGCCGTTGCACTCGTCCTCCTCTTCGTGAGCGACACGGTGCGTGCCCTGCCGGCCTCCGCCGGGACCACTTGGTGCGGTGTTCCGCTCGTGGGCAGCTGTGCGATGGCCGGTCTGTTCCTCGTCGCCGCCGTGCCCTGGCTGCCGGGGGGCGCCCACGTGATGAGTGTCGACCAGCGCATGATGCCCGTCGTCGGGGTGGTGGCCTCCTTCGTCCCGGTGGCCGTCTGCGCGCTGGCCCTCGCGGCCCACACCCTGGCCGGTGGCCGCGTGGACGTAGGCATGATGGTGGTGGCCGGTTCCGTGCTGGTCGCGCTCGGTGTCCGGCAGGCCGTCGTGCACGCCGACCACCTGCGGGTCACGTCCGATGCCGCGGCCCAGGGGGAGCGTTACCGGACGCTGGTCGACGGTTCGCGCGACGTGATCACGATCGCGGGTCTGGACTGCCGTGTCCGCTACACCAGTCCCGCCGCGTTCACCGTCTTCGGCTACCGGCCCGAGGACCTGGTGGGGGCCCCGCTGCCCCTGTACTGCCACCCGCAGGACCTGCCCCCGCTGCGGCAGGCCATCGAGAACCTGCTGCGCGAGGCCCGCTCCGGCATCCGCGGGCCGGTCCGCTACGTCTCCTGCCGGGTGCTGGCCGCGGACGGGCAGTGGCGTCACGTCGAGTCGACGATCGGCCACCACCCCGAGGGCATGATCTTCAGCAGCCGTGACGTCACCGAGCGGACCAGGCGTCAGGAGCAGCTCGAACGTCTCGCCTACCATGACACGTTGACCGGTCTGGCCAACCGCGGGCTGTTCGCCGACCGGGTGGCGCACGCCTTGCGGAAGCGAAGCGTGAGCACGCATCCGCCGGCGGTGCTGTTCCTTGATCTGGACGGCTTCAAGTCGGTGAACGACTCCCTGGGACACGCGGCGGGCGACGCCCTCCTCGTCCATGCCGCCAGGCGGTTGCGGACGTCGGTGCGGGACTCGGACACCGTCGCGCGTCTCGGCGGCGACGAGTTCGCCGTTCTGCTCGAGGCGGAGGCGGGCACGTGCCCGCCGCCCGCCATGGAGGTGGCCGAACGCATTCTGTCCGCCCTGACCGTGCCCTACCGCGTCGGCGGCACGAGTGCGGCGGTCTCGGCCTCCATCGGCATCGCGGTGGCCGCCGCGGGAATGACGCCCGAGCAACTCCTGCACCATGCCGACCAGGCCATGTACGCGGCCAAGGCCGCTGGGAAACGCGGTATTCGGGTTGCGGCGGAGCTCCATCTGACGTTGCAGGAACAAAGCCAGGAAGTCGGACTTCCGTAACCCTCGCGGGGTTACGGCCGTACGGCTGCCAACTACTCCTTTCGGGTGACGCGGTTGAGGACCTCTTGTCGCTCGAATGGAGCTGTGCGTCACTGAGAGTGTGAACCGGCGGGCTGCCCATCCCCGTACCGGGGGAACGATGTGACGGGCAGCGCTTGCCGGTTTTCTCTGTGCGCGGGGGAGGCGGCGCAGGCTGCTGTGACTCCCACCGTGTGAGCGGGAGACGTCCCTTCGGTCACCCCGGGTCCGGCACCACGGACAGTGCCCGTCGGGATCGGGACAAGGGCGAGGCGTGCCGTTGACGGCGGCTCGATCCCGGACGGCGCGCCTTCGGTGGCCGGGTGTCCCTCGCCGGTTCCTCGCATGTCCCCATCAAGCAGCGAGGAGCGCGTCATGCCTATCACCCCCAACCAGGGTTCCACCGGTGGCGGGACGCTCGTGACCATCACGGGTACGAACCTGGCCAACACCAGCTCGGTGAAGTTCGGCACCAAGTCGGCCACCAACGTCACGCAGGTGTCGCCGACCCAGGTCACCGCCGTGTCCCCCTCGGGAACCGGCACGGTCGGCGTCACCGTCACCACCCCGGGCGGGACCAGTAACCCGGTGCCGTTCTTCTACGTCGGCGCCCCGTTCAAGTCGTCCCTGGGATCCACCTCCGGGCCGCTGGCCGGAGGCAACACCATCAGCCTCAGCGGCACCGGCCTGTCCACGGCCACCAGCGTGTCGTTCGGCGGTGTGACCGCCACCCCCACCGTGGTCAACGACAACCAGCTCACCGTCACCGTGCCAGCCGGTGCGGCGGCCGGCCCGGTCGGCGTCAGCGTGACCACCGCGGGCGGCACGAACAACGGCCTGACCTACACCTACGTCGACGTTCCGACCGTCGCGACGGTCACCCCGACCTCCGGCCCGACCTCGGGCGGGACCGCGGTGACGATCACCGGAACCCACCTCGACACCACCGATTCGGTCACCTTCGGCGGCACCCCGGCACCGTTCTCGGTGATCAACACCACCACCCTGTCGGCGGTCACCCCGCCCGGCACCGCGGGCGCGGCCGACGTCACGGTCACCAACCCGGCTGGATCCGACACGGCGACCGGAGCGTTCACCTACGTCGCCGGGCCCGGCATCTGATCCACCCGGCGGCCTTCGCACGGCGGAGGCGACGAAACCCCCGTCCGGGCGGCGGCCCCCCACCGCCCGGACGGGCCCGACCCGCGTACACGGACGTGTCCGTACTGAAGGAGTTACAGCGATGGCTGCCCCTGTGGTCTCTTCGGTCAGTCCCAGTCAGGGGCCGGCCTCCGGCGGTACCACCGTCACCGTGACGGGGAGCGGTTTCACCGGCGCCACGGCCGTCCGGTTCGGCGCCGCGTCCGCGACCTCGTTCACCGTCGTCAGCAGCACCCAGATCACGGCGGTCAGCCCACCCGGCAACGGACCGGTGAACGTCACCGTGACCACCAGCCAGGGCACCAGCAGTCAGTCGGTCCCCTTCACCTACCTCACCGTGGCGGCTCCCACACTGACGAGCCTGACACCGACGCAGGGCCCCGTCGGTACGTCGGTGACCCTGACGGGGACGAACCTGACCGGGGCCACGGCGGTGCGTTTCGACGGGGTGGCCGCGTCGTCGTTCACCGTGGACTCGGCGACGCAGGTCACCGCGGTGGCTCCGGCTCATTCGGCGGGTGCCTCGGCGGTGACGGTCACCACGGCCGGCGGCACGAGCAATTCTCTGACCTTCACCTATCTCGCCGTGCCCGCCCTCACCGGTGTGTCACCCGCTCAGGGTCCCGT